>NZ_JBMDIW010000006.1:0-207054 GCF_057808875.1 Caulobacter sp. FG7 | reverse complement strand
CCGCGCCCGCCACGACCCGGTTCGAGCTTCCGCCGTCGGCCAGGGCCACGGCCGGGACCATCGCCCCCGCCATCGACAGCGCGGTCAGAAGCGCCACGCCCGAGGCCGCGGTGCCCAACCGTCGGCGGCGCGACATAACGCCGCGCTCCGCGTTGAACTCACCCTGGAAACCGACCGGCTCGACAGCCTTGCTCATGACGCTCACTCACCCCATTGCGGCCCTTCACGGGACCTGATTGCGAACAAGGGGGATGACGCGACGGCGCGGGCGGCGACGGCGTCTTCCCCTTCGGCGGCCCCGCTACCTCAGGGATCTGAGGCCGGAGGCTTTGCGTCCCGCCGTCGCCGGCGGTTTGCCTTTTCGGACTGGAAGTCCGTCGCGCGCGGCCCGTGCTCCGGGCTTCAGCGCTGAGGGTTCATTTGCACATTCTGCAACGACTTGCTGTGCGAGGCGTCTCACGGCACGCTGCAATACGTCTCAACTGACACGCGAATCTCGATTAGCTATTAGGAGTTGTTTCAGACCAGACAGGTAATAGCGCCCTGGTCATCGAGAGTTTTCGTTAATGCGCCAAGGCCTGCTGCTGTCGACAGACCTCGAAGAACCATGTTCTCGAAGCGTGTTCTGGCGGGAGCTCTATCTGGAGCCGCGCACCTTCACCAACATTGATGTAAAAAACTGCGCATCGACCAAGCATCGCGACGATCTTCAGCGACGGAAGATCATCGCCGGCGGCCTCGATCGGTACTGCGTGCAACTGCTGACCTCCGGCGACCTGCGCGGCGACTGCGACGGCACGATGATCGCGGCAAGCAGCGGCGACATCTGCATCTTCGACCTGGCCCGCCCCTATGCGTCCGAGATCTCGAGCGGCGCGCGGCTGACAGTGATCGCCCCGCGCCAGCCGATCGACCGCGTCGCCGGCGGCCACAGCCTGCACGGCCTGGTGCTGCGCGCCGACGATCCGCTGGCCAGGCTGCTGCGCAACTTCATCGTCGACGTCCATGCTGTCGCTCAGGGCCTGCAGGCCGACGATTCAGACGCCGCCGAGGCCGCCCTGATCGAGGTGCTGACCATGGCCCTGGCCCGCCGGCGGCCGGAAACGCCCCCGGCCGGAGCCACCC
Source organism: Caulobacter sp. FG7 (assembly GCF_057808875.1). Taxonomy (NCBI): domain Bacteria; kingdom Pseudomonadati; phylum Pseudomonadota; class Alphaproteobacteria; order Caulobacterales; family Caulobacteraceae; genus Caulobacter; species Caulobacter sp. FG7. Next base: position 205,929 of record NZ_JBMDIW010000006.1, on the reverse strand, counting down.
GCCTGGGCCGTCGCTTCCGCGAGCGGATGCTGGAATTCATCGATTCCCGCCTCGCCGATCCCGCCCTCAACGCCGAGACCCTGATGCTGCGCTTCGGCGTTTCGCGCGCCAATCTCTACCGCCTGTTCGCCGAGGACGGCGGCGTGGCCAGCGCCATCCGCGCCCGCCGCCTCGACGCGGCCTGGCGCGCCCTGGTCGGCGCCGAGCCCGCCAGCGTCACCGAGATCGCCCTGGACTTCGGCTTCTCCAGCAGCGGCCAGTTCTCGCGCGCCTTCCGCGGCCGCTTCGGCGTCTCGCCGACCGAGGCCAGGGCCGCACGCCAGCCCGACAACATCTAGACGCGAACCACCAGCCCCCTAAGGGAGCGCGTCGATCACGCGTCGTTGGCGACGTGAGTGATCAGGTTGTCGCGCACGCGGGTGATGGTCTTCTGCACCTGGCGGAACTCGTCGGGCTCCAGGCCCGTAGCCTTGACCAGGGTCCGCTGGCCGCCCTTCTCACGCAGCGCGCGGCCGGCCTCCGTCAGGCTGATGATAACCTGGCGCTCGTCTGCAGGATCGCGGCGGCGCTGCAGGAAGCCCAGGCTCTCCAGCTTCTTGAGGATAGGGGTCAGGGTGTTGCTCTCGAGGAAGAGCTTGTCGCCCAGGCTCTTCACGCTCTGGCCGTCCTCCTCCCACAGCGCCACGATGATGATCCACTGGGTGTAGGTCACGCCCAGTTCGTCGAGGATCGGCTTGTAGGCCCGGCCATAGGCCAGATTGGCCGAATAGACGGCGAAGCACAGGAAGTCGGCGAGCCTGGGGGCTTTGCCCAAAGGGGCGACAGGCAGGTCGGAAGTCGTCATCGGAGCCTTGCGTTCAGGGGGCCGCGGGCGGTTCGCGGCGGTTCGAGACAAATATAAATCGGATCCGATCAAATCGGAAGGTTGACGATGTGCGAAACTTCGATCTATGAAGTCGGTACCGATTATATCGGATCCGATTGAAAGGGAAATCGACATGACCACCGCTCCTCAAACCACCGTCGACACCGTCCTCTATACCGGCCGCACCCACGTCACCGGCGGCCGCGACGGCGCGGCCCGCAGCGACGACGGCAAGCTGGACGTCCGCCTGTCGCCCCCGGGCGGCGCTGGCGCCGGCACGAACCCCGAGCAGCTGTTCGCCGCCGGCTGGTCGGCCTGCTTCATCGGGGCCATGGGCCTGGCCGCCCGCGCCCAAGGCGTGACCCTGCCCGCCGACGTCGCCGTCGACGCCGAGGTCGACCTGGGCAAGTCGGGCGAGGGCTACCAGCTGCAGGCCCGCCTGAACGTCAGCCTGCCGGGCCTGCCCGCCGACGTCGCCCGCGCCCTGGTCGAGGCCGCCCACCAGACCTGCCCCTACTCCAAGGCCACGCGCGGCAACATCGGCGTGACCCTGAACCTGATCTGATCCGCCTGATCTGGCTCGCCAGATCTGACCAGGAAGACCCGAGGCGCTGCCCCTCTTCGCCCTAGAGCCGCAGCGCCGCCATCCGCCCTCCCCGATCCCAAGGAAACGCTCATGTCCGCCCTCACCGCCTTCGCCACGCCGCAGTCCGCGCAGTTCCACGCCGTCTCGCTCAGCGTCGCCGCCGTCGCGGGGATCGCCACCCTGGGCGTGACCTCGGTCATGCTCCCGCCGCCGGCCATGTTCCTGGGCTGGGCCGCCTTCAACCTGGCGGGCGACGACCTGCGCGGCGGCCTGGCCAACACCGTCTCGCACCTGCTGGGCCTGGCCCTGGGCGCCGGAACCGCCCTGCTGATCGGGGCCATGACCCCTATGCTCGGCCTGCTGGCCACGCCGGTCGCCGTGATCGGCGTCGTCATCGTCGTGCTGTCCCTGCGCGAGGTCGAACCGATCAACAATCCGCTGGCCTACTTCCTGGGCCTGACCAGCTTCTTCTATTCGGGTCTCGCCCCCTCGACCTCGACCCTGGCGATGCTGGGGACCTCGGCGGCCATCGGCGGCGCGGCCTGCGCGATCGCCGCCTTCGCCCAGGACGCCGTGGCCCGCGCCGGCGAGGTTCGCCATGCGTAAGCGCTTCTTCCTCGCCCTGGCCGCCGCCCTGCTGGCCGGTCCCGCCCTCGCCCAGAGCCTGCCGAACCTGTCGGCCGCAGACGTGCTCGGCCCGGCCGGTGTCGCGCCTCTGGCCGCGCCCCAGCCGCCCGCGCGCCTGGTGGTTGATCCGCCCCTGCCGGGTCCCCTGTCCCTGGGCCGGGTGTTCATCCAGTACCGGGCCGAGAACCTGCGCATCCAGCCGGTGTTCGGCTCCGCCGCCCTGTCCGTCACGCCCCGCATCGGCCACGTCCACGTCACCGTCGACGACGCCCCCTGGCACTGGGCCGACGCCAGCGGCGAGCCGATCATCCTGGTCGGCCTGACGCCCGGGTCGCACAGCGTTCAAATCACGCTCGCCGACGCCAATCATCGCCCGCTCGACAGCGCCACGATCCGCTTCGTCGTTCCGGCCGCCCCTGCCGGCCACCAGCACTAGGCACGCCCCATGACCTCGAAGTTCGACCTGCCCCGCCGCCGCCTGCTGCAGGCTGTCGCCATCGCCGGCGCCGCTGGCCTGGCCTCGCGCGCCGTCGCCGCCACCGCCGTCGCGCCACCGCCCGCCTGGACCTTGCGCCAGGTCACGACGCCCGACCTGGTCATCGGCTATGCCGAGGCTGGCCCCGCCGACGGCGCGCCGGTGATCCTGCTGCACGGCTGGCCATACGACATCCACGCCTTCGCCGAGGTCGCCCCGATCCTGGCCGCGGCCGGCAAGCGGGTGATCGTCCCGCACCTGCGCGGCTATGGGACCACCCGCTTCGTCTCGGACGCCGCCCCACGCAACGGCCAGCAGGCCGCCCTGGCCGTCGACGTCATCGCCCTGATGGACGCGCTGAGCATCGACAAGGCCGTCATCGGCGGCTTCGACTGGGGCGCGCGCACGGCCTGCATCGTCGCGGCCCTGTGGCCCGACCGCTGCTCGGCCCTGGTCAGCGTCAGCGGCTACCTGATCGGCAGCCAGGCGGCCAACGCCGCGCCCCTGCCGCCCGAGGCCGAGCTTTCCTGGTGGTACCAGTTCTATTTCGCCACCGAGCGCGGCGCGAAGGGCTACGCCCAGAACCGCGACGTCTTCGCCCGGCTGATCTGGAAGACGGCCTCGCCCAGGTGGGCGTTCGATGACGCCACATTCGCCCGCTCGGCCGCCTCGCTGGCCAATCCCGACCACGTGGCCATCACCATCCACAACTACCGTTGGCGCCTGGGCCTGGCGCAGGGCGAGGCCCGCTTCGACGCGCTGGAGGCCAAGCTGGCCCAAGGCCCGGCCATCACCGTGCCGACCATCACCATGGAAGGCGACGGCAACGCCGCCCCGCACCCGCCGCCGGCCGCCTATGCCGGCAAGTTCAAGGGCCGCTACGAGCACCGCGATGTCGGCGGCGGCGTCGGCCACAACCTGCCCCAGGAAGCGCCGCGCGACTTCGCCCGCGCCGTCCTGGACGTCGCCCGCTGGGCGGCCTGAAGCCTCGCTTTCAAGGAGCGGTCATCGTGACCCGATCCGAACATCTCTCCCGCCGCGACTGGCTGAAGGTCGCCGCCGTCGGCCTCGCGCCGCTGTCGGTCGCCGCCGCCATCGGCCTGCCGACGGCCCGCAAGGCCCTAGCCTGGACCTCGGGGTCCTCGTCGGCGCTGGACGCCCTTTCCCTGTCGCCGCAATGGCTGAACGGCCCGGCGCCGACGCCCAAGGCCCTGGCCGGCAAGGTCGCGCTGGTCGCCTTCTGGACCTATTCCTGCATCAACAGCCTGCGGGTCCTGCCCTATCTGCGCGCCTGGCACGCCCGCTATCGCGACCGGGGCCTGGCGGTGATCGGGGTCCACACGCCCGAATTCGCCTTCGAGAAGGACCTCGCCAACGTGCGCCAGGCCCTTGTCGACCTGGACGTTCCGTTCCCGGTCGTGCTCGATAGCGACTGGCGGATCTGGCGGGCCTACGGCAACAACGCCTGGCCGGCCTTCTACTTCGTCGGCGCCGACGGCAAGGTGCGCGGCCATGCGGCGGGCGAAGGCGACTACGACCGCCACGAACGCCGCATCCAGGCCCTGCTGGCCGAAACTCCCGGTCCGGCGATCGCCGAGGGCCTGTCGCCGATCAAGGCCGTCGGCCCCGAAGCCGCGCCCGACTTCACCGAGCTGGGCTCGCCCGAAAGCTATATCGGCTGGGGAAAGGCAGACGCCTTCGCCTCGCCCGGCGGTCTGCGCCAGGACGCCGCCAAGGCCTACCGCCCGCCCGGCGCCCTCGACCTCAACCGCTGGGGCCTCTCCGGCGAGTGGCGGGCCGGCGAGGAGTTCACCACCAGTCTCGCGCCCGGCGCGGTGATCGCCAGCCGCTTCCACGCCCGTGACCTGCACATGGTGCTCGCCCCCGACCAGCCCGGCCGACCCGTGCGTTATCGCGTCCGCCTCGACGGCCAGCCGCCAGGTCCCGACCACGGCTGGGACGTGGCGAGCGACGGAACCGGCGTGATCGACCGGCCACGCATGTACCAGCTCGTCCGCCAGACACGGCCCGTCGCCGATCGCGGCTTTGCTATCGAGCTCCTCGATCCCGGCGTCCGCGCCTACGCCTTCACCTTCGGCTAGCCAGGCCACCTTCCCCCAACGCCACCCCCAGACGGCCTCACGGCCGAACCCTTCCGCACGCCTCCAAGGAAACCTCCGATGTCCAAGAATGCCCTCCTCTTTTCCGTCGCGCTGAGCCTGACCGGCTTCGCCGCCGCCCAGGCCGCTGCGCCGCCCGCCGCCAAGCCGACGGTGGTCCTGGTGCACGGCGCCTTCGCCGACTCCAGCAGCTGGGACGGCGTGGTCGCCGACCTGCGGCGCGACGGCTACCCCGTGGTCTCGGCCGCCAATCCGCTGCGCGGCGCGGCCAATGACGCCGCCGCCGTGCGCACGGTGATCAACGCGATCCCCGGCCCGGTCGTGCTGGTCGGCCACTCCTATGGCGGCACGGTGATCTCGGCCGCCGCCGACGGCGCGGCCAACGTCAAGGCGCTCGTCTATGTCGCCGCCTTCGCCCCCGAGGTCGGCGAGAGCACCTTCGAGCTGGCCGGCAAATTCCCCGGCTCGACCCTGCCGGCCGCCCTCGACAAGCCGATCGACCTGCCCGGCGGCGTCCACGACCTCTATATCCAGCAGGACAAGTTCCCCGCCCAGTTCGCCGCCGACGTGCCGCTGGCCAAGGCTCGCCTGATGGCGATCGCCCAACGCCCGCTGACCGACGCCGCCGGCGGCGAGAAGGCCGTCTCGGCCGCCTGGAAGACGATCCCGTCGTGGTGGGTCTGGGGCGGCGGCGACCGCAACATCCCGCCGACCGCCATGGCGTTCATGGCTGAGCGCGCGCATGCCAGGCAGGTCGTGACCGTGCCGGGCGCCTCGCACGTGGTGATGATCTCGCACCCGCACGCGGTCTCGACCCTGATCGAGACCGGCGCCAAGGCCCAGTGAACGAACCGAAGAAGGACAAGCCCATGACCAAGACATGGCTGATCACCGGGGCCTCGCGCGGCCTCGGGCGGGCCCTGGCCGAAGCCGTGCTGGCGGCCGGCGACCATCTGGTGGCCACCGCCCGCGATCCCGGCGCCCTTCAAGACCTCGCCCGGCGCCACGGCGACGCCGTGCGGCTGGCGGCCCTCGACGTCTCCGACCCGGTCGCGGCCGAGCAGGCGGTGGCCCTGGCGGTCTCGGCTTTCGGCCGGCTCGACGTGGTGGTCAACAACGCCGGCTACGGCGATGTCGGCCCGGTGGAGGACACCTCGCTCGACGACTTTCGCCGCCAGATCGAGACCAACCTGTTCGGCACGATCATCGTCACCAAGGCGGCGATCCCTGCAATGCGCGAGCAGCGCTCGGGCCACGTGATCCAGCTGTCGTCCGTCGGCGGACGGATCGGGGCGCCGGGCCGTGCGCCCTACTCGGCCGCCAAGTGGGGCGTCGAGGGCTTTTCCGAGAGCCTGGCGCTGGAGATGGCGCTGGTGGGCGTCAAGGTGACGATCGTCGAGCCGGGCGGCTTCCGCACCGACTTCGCCGGGGCCTCGACGACGCTGAGCGCCGGCCGCTCCGAGTACGACGCCGTGGTCGGGGCCACCGCCCGGCGCCAGGCGGCCTATGACGGAACCCAGCCGGGCGATCCAGCCCGCGCCGCCCAGGCCATCCTCGCCGTGGCCGCCATGGACGAGCCGCCGCTGCGCATCGCGCTCGGCAGCGACGCCGTCGCCATCATCCGCGATACCGACCAGCGGCGGCTGGCCGAGCTGGAACGCTGGCGGACCTTGAGCGTCTCGACCGACTTCCCGGCCCAGTAATTCTGATCGGCCTTGCAGCCGAGCAGACGGCGGCGTTCGAAAACCTGAGCGAAAGCAGGGTGTTGAACGCCGCCAATAGGCCTCTTGAGAACACCTGATTTGTCGCCCGCCCCGCGTGGTCGCAAGCCTGCGACCAAGACACGGAGGCGAACATGACCACGGCAGCGAAACGCCAACTGAAACTCGGCGCCATCCTCGAAGGCGTCGGCGCCGATCACGCCAGCTGGCGCGACCCCGACCTGGCCGGCGACGCCAGCATCGACATCGGCTGGTACATCGACAACGCCCGCCTGGCCGAGGCCGCCAAGTTCGACCTGGTCTTCATCGTCGACAGCCCGTTCATCACCCCCGACACCGCGCCGCACTTCCTCAACCGGCTGGAGCCGCTGACCCTGCTCTCGGCCCTGGCGGTCTCGACCTCGAAGATCGGCCTCGTGGGCACCCTGACCACCTCGTACTGGGAGCCCTACAACGTCGCCCGTCAGTTCGGCTCGCTGGACCACATCAGCAAGGGCCGCGCGGGCTGGAACGTGGTGACCACGGGGCTGGAAGGCGCCGCCCGCAACTACGGCCGCGACGCCCACTTCGACCACGCCGTGCGCTACGAGCGGGCCGGCGAGTTCGTCGACGTCGTCCAGGGCCTGTGGGACAGCTACGAGGACGACGCCTTCCCCCGCGACAAGGCCGCCGGCGTCTTCCTCGACAAGGACAGGCAGCACGCCCTGAACCACAAGGGCGTGCACTTCCAGGTCGCCGGGCCGCTGGCGCTGAGCCGCTCGCAGCAGGGCCAGCCGGTGATCTTCCAGGCCGGGGTCAGCGGCGCGGGCCGCGACCTGGGCGCCCGCATCGCCGAGGGCGTGTTCGCCGGCGTCGACGGCTTCGAGGACGCCCAGGAATACTACGCCGACCTCAAGGCCCGCGCGGTCGCGCAAGGCCGCGATCCCGACCACATCAGCGTGCTGCCGGGCCTCTCGCCCGTCATCGCCGACACCGACGAGGAGGCCCGCGCCCTGGCCGAGGCCCAGCGCGGATCGGTCAGCATCGACAAGCTGCTGACCCAGCTTGGCCGCGCCTTCGGCTATCACGACTTCAAGCAGTATCCGCTGGACGGCCCGTTCCCCGACGTCTCGGGCCTCAGCCTCAACAGCTACAAGGGCCACGCCGAGCGCATCGTGCGGATCTCGCGCGAGCAGGACCTGACCCTGCGCCAGGCGGCCGAGCGGTTCGGAACCTGGCGCAGCGACTTCGTCGGCTCGCCCCAGACCATCGCCGACGAGATCCAGCGCTGGTTCGAGGGGCGCGCCGCCGACGGCTTCATCCTACGGGTCACGCGGCCGCGCGACTTCGCCCTGTTCCGCGAAGAGGTCGTGCCGATCCTGCAGGCCCGCGGCCTGTTCCGCACCGAGTACGAGCACGACACCCTGCGCGGCCACCTGGGCCTGCCCGTTCCCGAAAACCGCTGGACCCGCGCGCCCGGCCAGCTGGCGGCGGAATAGCGATGGCCGAGTTTCTGGAAGCCGTGATCGAGGCGGCCCCGCCGCCGCGCCCGCCCGTCATCGACCTGGCCCTGGCGGCGCTGGACTGGCCTGCGCCTGGGCTGACGGATCGCATCGATGTGCTGGAACGGGCGGCGCTCGACGCGGCTTAGATCGTCAGTCGCCCGGCGTGGTCCTCGTCCCTCGACAAGCTCAGGATGAGGACCATTGGCAGGTCAAAGCGATAGAAAAACCTCATCCCGAGCCTGTCGAAGGACGAGGTTTTCGCCGCCCGGCGCTGGCCGCCTCTACCGCCAAACGAACCGCGCCCCATCCAGCCCGTCAGACTGCGGCCCCGGACTGTCGGCCGTCCAGACGCCAGTCGACGACACCCGCAGGAAGCGGTTGGTGACCAGCGACATCAGGGCCAGCTCTCCCGTCGGGGTCTCGATCCACTGGAAGGCCTGGGCCTTGTCGTCCCGCGCCTTCGAGGCGCCGACCGTCCCGTCGGCGGCGACGGTCAGATAACCGTCCTCCCCCCTTAGCAAGACCCGCCCCAGCGGCCGCTTCTCGACGCTCACCGCCGTCTCCTGGCCCAGCGCGGCCAGCGTCACCTTGCGACCGTCCGGGATCGGCCGGCGCAGGCCGCGCGGATGCGGCTCGAACACCTCGAAGGCGTCGAAGTCGGCGTGACCGCCGTCCCGGCCGGCCTCGTTGTAGGCGAACAGGCCGTAGCGCACGCCCTGGAAGGTGCGCAGCTGGAACACCATGGCCATCGGCTCGCCCAGGGCCGTGAACGCCTTGCCGTCGGCCGAATAGGAGAACCGCGCCGTCTCGGCCATGAAGTCGGCGTCGGCCTGCAGCCAGATCCGCGTGCCCGAAACCTTCGCCTTGACGCTTTGTCCCGTACGCTGGTCGCGCTGCTCGACCTCCAGCCCGCCGGCGACCTTGCGCACGCCGATCCAGGCATGGGGCAGGTTGAGCAGGGCCAGGCCGGCCACGTCGCCCTCGGCCAGACCGGAGGCGTCCAGCAGCGTTCGCGGCCGCGACGCCGGGCCGATCGCGCGCTGGGTCAGGGTGTTGCGCGCCGTCCAGAAATCGGCCGCCGGCAGGGTCTTCAGGCGCAGAAACCCCGGCCGCTCGGACAGCGACCACCTGCCGTCGACCGGGACATGGTTCCACTGCCACATCGGCTTGAGCTTGCCGCCCGAGAAGTCGTCGCCGCGCTCGTAGGGTGCGTGCGGCGCCTCGCTGGCCCCGGTCTCGGGCTTGACCCAGGTGCGCGGGTTGCGGCCCAGGTTCCCCGGCAGGCCGAAATAGGGCCAGCCGTCCTTCCAGGTCACCGGCGACAAGGCCGTCAGCCGCCCCACCGAGTTGTAGTCCATCATCGAATAGCCCCACCAGGCGCCGCCCGGCGTCTGCACGTAGCCGCCCTGGTGCAGGGCCGTGCGGCCGCGCGGCCGGGGATCGGGCGGGATGATCGCGAACGGCGGCTTGGGCGCCTCCAGGCGATTGCCCTCGGCCAGGCCGAAATCCTCGCCGACGCTGATCTCGCGATTGACCTCGTAGGGGCCGTCCGGGCGATCGGCGCGCGCCACCGGCAGGCGCATCATCCCGTCGAACCAGGCGCTGGTGATCCAGTATTTGCCGCCGACCTTGGTGAAGTGCAGCCCCTCGCCCATGCCCTGCTCGGGGGCGATGATCTCGCGCTCGGAGCCCGGGACGACGTCGGTGAGGTCGGCGTTCAGCTGCGCCATGCGGATGCCGCGATAGCCCCAGACCACGTAGACCTTGCCGTCGTCGTCGAACAGCACCGACAGGTCGTGGAAGCCGCGCTTCATCCGCGTGCGCGTCCACGGCCCGGCCGGGTCCTTGGCCGTGAAGTGGAAGGTCGCCTCGCGGTTGACGTTGCTGAAGATGTGGAAGACGCCGTCGTGATGGCGAAAGCTCGGCGCCCAGAAGCCCTGACCGTAGACGTCGCCGCCTTCCAGCCGGAAGTTCGGGCCCAGGTCCAGCCTGTCGGCTGCGTAGCCGACGAACCGCCAGTTCACGAGATCGCGCGAGCGCAGGATCGGCAGGCCCGGCATCGTGTGCATGGTCGTGCCTGTCAGGTAGTAGTCCTCGCCCACCCGGATCATGTCGGGGTCGGAGAACTCGTCGTAGAACAGCGGATTGGTGAAGGTGCCGTCGCCGTTGTCGGCGGTCCAGGTGCGGGGCGGAGGCTCGGCCGCCAGACCCGGCGCAGCGCCGCCCATCAGCAGAAACGCCGCCAGGCCGGCCAGGAATACGCGGTGAGGCTTGCTCGGCGTCATGTTGCTTCTTCCCTCGTCGCCGTCTCGAGCGGCGTCTGGAGCAGCCTCGCGAAGCCGCCAACCATTTGTCGGAGTATATTCGACGTCAATTCTCGTCAATCACGGGGCAATCTGGATATGCGTGCACATGCAACATCAAGAAACCCACTTATTGTCTGAGTAAACAAGCCGAAACCGTCCATTTCGGGGCCCAAACCGGGCCACATCCTCGCCACACAGGCGGTTCAACCAGGCGGATCAGTGCTTTTTCGGCCTTCCGCCGGTTGCGGCGGACGCTTGACGTCACATGGCGGCGCGTGACAAGGCCGATCTCACCAGTCAGTCTGGTTCTCCCGATTCTATAAGGAGTTACTCCATGAACACCGCCGATATCGCCGAAGCTCTGGTCGCCAGCGACGACAAGCTGACCAAGACCCAGGCCAAGGCCATCGTCGACGGCGTCTTCAAGGCCATCGCTGACGCCGCCGTGAAGGGCGAAGAAGTCTCGATCCCGGGCTTCGGCAAGTTCAAGGTCCAGGACAAGCCGGCCCGCACCGGCCGCAACCCGGCCACCGGCGCCACGATCGAGATCGCCGCCAGCAAGAAGGTCGGCTTCACGCCGGCCAAGCAACTGAAGGACGCCGTCAACGGCTGATCCTGACAGGAACGGCCTTCGGGGCTAACCCGAAGAAAAAAGAGGCGGAACGTCCCTGACGTTCCGCCTCTGCTGTTTTTGGGGCGTTTCAAAGGCCCCCTGATCAAATCTGCTTAGGCCGTCATCCCGGCCGAAGGCTCGCCAGGCGAGCCGTAGAGCCGGGACCCAGGGGCGACCGCAGTGCGCCGGCCCCTGGGTCCCGGATAAGCGCTTCGCGCTTTCCGGGATGACGATCAGTGTTGAACGCTGATCTCCCAGAACCGCCCTACCAGTTCCACATCGTCCCGTCTTCCAGGCGCGCGACCGGCAGCTGGCGCGGCTCGTAGGGGTACTTGGCGGCCAGGGCCTCGTCGATGTCGACGCCGTGGCCCGGCGTGTCGCCCACGTACAGCATGCCCTTGTCGAACCGGTAGTCGTGCGGGAACACCGCGTCGGTCTCTTCCGAATGGCGCATGTATTCCTGGATGCCGAAGTTGGGCACCCAGGTGTCGAAGTGCAGCGCCGCCCCCATGGTCACCGGCGACAGGTCCGTCGCCCCATGGCAGCCCGTGCGCACCGACCACAGCGAGGCGAAGTCGGCGATGCGGCGTAGGTGGGTCAGGCCGCCGGCCCCGACGATGGTCGTGCGGATGTAGTCGATCAGCTGTTCCTGGATCAGGTCCTTGGCGTCCCAGATCGTGTTGAACACCTCGCCCACGGCCAGCGGCGTGGTGGTGTGCTGGCGGATCAGGCGGAAGGCCTCCTGGTTCTCGGCCGGCGTGGAGTCCTCCAGCCAGAACAGGTCGTAGGGCTCCAGGCTCTTGCCCAGCTGGGCCGCCTCGCGCGGGGTCATCCGGTGGTGGCCGTCGTGCAGCAAAGCCACGTCGAAGCCGTGCTCCTTCCGCAGCGCCTCGAACAGGGTCGGCAGGTAGCGCAGGTACTTGCGGGTGTCCCAGGTGGTCTCGGTCGGCAGGGTGGCGTCGGCCGGCTCGTAATACATGTCGCCGCGACCCACGCCGTAGGCCAGGTCCAGGCCCGGCACGCCCGACTGGGCCCGCACGGCCTTATAGCCGGCGTCGATATAGCGGCCGACGGCCTCGACGGTGTCTTCCAGGTCGCTGCCGTTGGCATGGCCGTAGACCAGCACGCCATCCCGGCTGCGACCGCCCAGCAGGTCGTAGAGCGGCGCGCCCAGCGCCTTGGCCTTGATGTCCCACAGGGCCACGTCGACGGCGGCGATGGCGCGCATCGTCACCGGCCCGCGACGCCAGTAGGCCCCGCGATAGAGGAACTGCCAGATGTCCTCGATGCGGCGCGCGTCGCGGCCGATCAGCACCGGGATGACGTGGTCTTCCAGATAGGCGACGACCGACTTTTCGCGGCCGTTCAGGGTGGCGTCGCCGATGCCGTAGACGCCCTGGTCGGTCTCGATCTTCAGGGTGACGAAGTTGCGGCCGGGCGAAGTGACGATCACGCGGGCGCCGGTAATTCGCATCGGCGGCAGGCCGGCTGCTTTGAACGCCTCGGTTTGGCTAGTATGCACGTCGAGATTCCCGTGGTCTTCCAGTTGGAAGACCCATAACTATCGACAACTGGCTTGTCCATATTGGTCAGACCAATTTTAGGAAGTCCCCGCATGTCCGTGAAGGGCGAGAACCGTCTGTACGAACGCGTCGCCAAGGATCTGGCCGGCCAGATCGCCGAGGGCCGCTACGCCGTCGGCCAGCGCCTGCCGTCCGAGCGCGACCTCGCCCAGACCTATTCGGTCTCACGCCCCACGATCCGCGAGGCGATCATCGCCCTGGAACTGGACGGCATGGTCGAGGTGCGCCTGGGCTCGGGCGTCTATGTAAAGGCCCAGACCCCCAACGAGGGCCAGGCCGGCGCCACCGACATCGGTCCGTTCGAACTGCTGGAAGCCCGCCGCGCCATCGAGGCCGAGGCCTGCGCCATGGCCGCCAAGCGCATCACCAACGAGGAGCTCGACCAGCTCGACACCCTGGTGATCGAGATGCAGACCGAGAACGCCCGCGACGTCGACCGCTCCGAAGACGCCGACAAGCGCTTCCACATGCTGATCGCCGCCTCCACCCAGAACAGCGCCATGATCGCCGCCGTCGAGATGCTGTGGGAGGCTCGCGAGCGCTCGCCCCAGACCAAGCTGATGGGCGAGAAGGCTCACGCCGCCGGCGTCATCCCGCGCATCGACGAGCACGCGGCCATTGTCTCGGCCCTGCGCGCCCGCTCGCCCGAAGACGCCCGCGACGCCATGCGCCGCCACCTCACCCGCGTGCTGAACTCGCTGCTGGCCGCCACCGAGGTGCAGGAAATGGAAGAGGCCAAGGCCCGCATCGCCGCCGCTCGCGACCGCTACACCTAGGAAGCCACGCAAACCTGTTTACGGCGGTCGCAGGAAGCTCAACTATCAACCCCAGATGTAAGTGGGGGTGTCATGTTCAGCTCAGTGCTCTTCGCCGCCGCGCTCCTGCAGGCCGGCCCCGCCCTTCCGCCCAAGGAATGCCGGGACGACAACCACGCCGACCGCTGCGCGCCGGAGGACCGGGCCCGCATTGTCGCCAAGCTCGGCATGGCTTCGGCCGACGCCGAGGCCAAGGCGGGCGTCGAGGCCTATCGCGCCTTCTTCGTCGATGGCTACGGCCGCGAACGCCCGACCATCGCCTTCGAGCGCCGGCCGGGCCAGCCGCCCAAGGCCGTAGTCTACGCTCAGGGCCGCAAGCTCGAAGCGCCCGCCTCGCTGACGGCCTGGAACAAGGTCAAGACCGAGGCGCAGTTCGCCGATCGCGCCCTGGCGCCGCTTGCGCCCGCCAAGCCAGGCGACGACCTGCCGAACATCTGCCTTCACGCCTGGGTGTCGTCGGTCGAGATCGTCAACGCGCCGACGCGCGAAGGCGGCCCCGACACGGTCAGGACCCGCACGGAAAACGCCTGCGGCCCCGGCCTGACGACAAAGTTCACCTTCGAACTGGCGACGCTCGCCATCCAGCAGTTCCCCGCCTGCGAGGCCTTGTCGGCGACCAAGTATCGCAACGACATCGAGCGTCTGGCGGCCTGCACGCTCCTGCACGGCGACACCCTCGCCGCCGCCGGATTCGCCAGCCAGACCGGCGGCTGGCTTGAGCTGCGCCGCGACCTCGAACCGGCCATGGCCTGGAGCAACTGGATCGGGACCAACGCCAAGGCCGAACTGAACTGGAACGGACAGGTGACCAAGGACGACATCTACCGTCGAAACAACGTCGGCAAGTTCCTCGCCGGCCAAAGCGCTACGGCGCGGATATCGCTCTATCCCGATCGGATCGAGGGCGTGGACGGCCGGACGGTCAAGGTGACCGGGCGCGTCGACAGGACCTCCCTGTCCGAGCCCCAGGTGCGGGCTTCCGCGGCCAGCGACCAGACCTGGATCTGGGACACGGGCCTGCGCGAGTGGATGCTCAAGTCCTGGACGGTCGGGGCCTTCACCGTCACGAAATAGGCGACGCGCGAGGGCCCCAAGCCCTCGCGCGCCCTGCCCGATCAGAACGTCATCGACGCCCGCACGCCGCCGTAGCGCTTGAAGTCGCGCGGCAGGAAAGCCTGCACAGCCAGCTGGTTGCCGTAGGCGCCGTAGTTGTTGACGAGGTTGGTGTAGTAGCCCTCGTCGAACAGGTTGTTGACGAACGCCGTCACCTGGTAGCCGCGCGCCTTGTCACGCACGCCCACCGACAGGTTGACCACGGCATAGCCCTTCTGGACGGTCAGCGGATCCTGGTTCAGCGAGTAGTTGACGCTGCTCTGGTAGTTGGCCGCCACGTTGGCCACGCCTTCCAGGTCGCCGGCCAGCGGACGCACGTATTCGGCGCCGGCGCTCAGCTTCCACTTCGGGGCCTGGGGCGGACGCTCGCCGGCCAGGTTCTGGCGGGCGGGCGAGCCGGTGCAGCCCTGGGCGGCCGTCTGGCCGGGCCAGCACTGGGCGCCGGCGAACTGGGTGATCTCGGCGTCCAGATAGGCGACCGAGCCCGACAGCGTCAGGCCGTCGACCAGGCGAGCCGTGGTTTCCAGCTCGACGCCGCGCGTGCGGATCGCGCCCACATTGGTCAGGCGGAAGTTCTGGGTGCCGTCGGGCAGCAGTTCGGCGCCCTGGGCCTGGAAGTCGTCGTATTCGGTGTTGAACAGCGTGGCGTTCAGGGTCACGCGGCGGTCCAGGAACCGTGAGCGCACGCCCACCTGGATGTCTTCCGAGCTTTCCGGACGCACGGGGCCAAGGTCGGCGCGAGCCTGGTTGAAGCCGGTGGTCAGGTCGTAGCTCTGGCCCTTGTGGCCGGTGGCGAAGGTGGCGAACACCATCACGTCATCGGCCAGCTTGTGCTGAACGCCCAGGCGGTAGGTGGCGTAGTCGTCGCTGGCGCCGTCGGCCCAGGCCGCGGCCGGCCCGCCGCGCAGGTCGCGGAAGGTGTAGCCGATCTTCTCGCGACCCAGGCGCAGGCCGCCGATCAGGGTCGTGCCCTCGATCACGTCATATTCCAGCTGGCCGAAGACCGAGTTCTCGTTCGAGCCGGAGGTCGCGTCCCAGTTGGCCTGCGAGAAGGCCGGGCCGCGGAAGAAGTAGCGGCGATAGTTCACGTCGGCGTGGAAGGCGCCCAGGGTGTATCGCAGGCGGTTCGAACCATCCGAGACCAGGCGGATCTCCTGGTTGAACTGGTCGGCCGAGAACAGGCCCTTGGCGTAGTTGTTGACGCTGAGCGCCGTCTCGTCCTGGTCGAAGGCGTCCAGCATCTTGTAGCGATCGTTGGCGGTGACCGAGATCAGGGTCGCGAAACCCAGGTCGTAGGTCAGCTTCAGCGACTGGGCGAAGTCCTCGTAGTCCGAGCCGGTGGTGACGTTGTTGACCACCGAGGCGTTGTTCGGACCCACCTTCACGCCGGGCGCGAACACGGCCGGCGTCCAGGCGGCGTTGCCGCGCAGGCGAGCGTCGGGCGACAGGGCGATGAACGGCCGGCCCGCCGTGGTGTCGCCCTTCAGGTAGTCGACCGCCAGGGTGGCGCTGAACTTGTCGGTCGGGTCCCAGACCAGCTTGTTGCGGGTGGCGAAGGTCTCGCGGCCGTTGACCTTCTCGCCGTTGTAGAGGTTGTCGATATTGCCCTCGAAGCTGGTGTAGCTGTTCGACGAGCGGAATCTCAGGGTGTCGGTGATCGGGCCCGAGATCATGGCGCCCAGGCCGACCTCGTCGTCGGTGGTGGCGAGAGCGCTGACCTTGCCGGTCAGCTCGCGGGTCGGGCCCGGCGTGACGATGTTGATCAGGCCCGCCGAGGCCGACTTGCCATACAGCGTGCTCTGCGGACCGCGCAGAACCTCGATCCGCTCGACGTCGGCCAGGTCGGCGAAGGCCCGGGCCTGGAAGGCGATCGGCACGTCGTCGACCACCACGGCGACGCTGGGTTCGACCCCCACCCCAAAGGCGAAGGTGCCCACGCCGCGGATCGAGACCGAGGCGTTCACCGGGTTATCGGCCGGGCGCACGATCAGCGACGGGGCCACCTTGGTCAGGTCGGTGAATTCACGCACGGCGGCGGCTTCCAGCTGGTCGCCGCCGATCACCTGCACGGCCATCGGCACGTCCTGGACGTTCTGCGAGCGCTTCTGGGCGGTGACGACGATCTCGCCCACGACCGCGTCGTCGACCGTCTCCTGGGCATGGGCGAGGCCTGCGAAGGCGGCCAGGGCGACCCCCGCCGAGATCCCGCCGAGCGCCGTCGTGTTGAAAAACCGCCGCATACCTGACTCCCACATTTTGAAGGGTTCTTCGACCCGATGGGAGTGCACATAACGATTGGTCAGGCCGATTACAATAGCGGCCTGACCATGCGCCCTGGCCAAACTTGACCAAACCCTCTAGGAAGGTCGCAAGTACGATTTAGGGAGAATGCCGCCCATGACGCCCAGCCGTCGCCAGCTGCTCGCCGGAGCCGCCCTGACCGCCAGCGCCGCCCTCGCCATCCAGGCCCAGGCGCAAGAAAAGGCCGCCTCCCCGCCCCTGCCCGCCAGTGACGAGCCGCTGCTGCTGTTCGCCCAGCACGACCGCCCGCGAACCACGCTGGACGGCCTGTGGGCCTACATCCTCGACCAGAACGACTCCGCCTTCCGCAAGCCCAACGCCCGCCGCGCCTTCTGGCTGGACGAGCCGCAGAAGCCCGGCGGCCCCGTCGTCGAGTACGACTGGAGCATCTCGCCGCGCATGGAGATCCCCGGCGACTGGAACTCCCGCGATCCGTCGCTGGAATGGTACGACGGCCCGATATATTTCCATCGCCGCTTCCAGGCCCCCGCCGATGCGGGCGGCCGCCGTTTCCTGAGCTTCGAGGCGGTGAACTACGACGCCGTCGTCTGGCTGAACGGCCAGGAGATCGGCCGCCACGAGGGCGGCTTCACGCCCTTCGTCTTCGAGGTCACCGGCAAGCTGAAGCCCGGCGAGAACGTCGTGGTGCTGCGGGTCGACGACCGGGTCGGCCCCGAGACCCTGCCCTCCCTCGATTTCGACTGGAAGAACTACGGCGGCATCACCCGCTCGGTCTGGCTGGTCGAGACGCCGGCCACCTTCCTGCGCGACGCCTTCCTGCGCCTCGAAGCCGGCCAGATCGTCGCCGACCTGCGCGCCGACGGTCCGGCCGCCGCCGGCCTGGAGCTCTCGGTCGCCATCGCCGGCCTCAACCTGACCCTGACCGGCAGGACCGGTCCCGACGGCCGCGCCCGCCTTTCGGCCAAGCCCCCGCGCGGCCTGAAGCTGTGGTCGCCCGAGACGCCCACGCTCTACGACGTGACCTTCAAGGCCGGCGAGGACGTCCGCCGCGACCGCGTCGGCTTCCGCACGCTCGAGGCCCGCGGCCGGCAGATCCTGGTCAACGGCAAGCCGCGCTTCATCCGCGGGATCGCCCTGCATGAAGAACCCCTGGGCGCCCAGGGCGGCCGGGTCATGACCCCACCCGAGGCCCGCGCCCTCCTGGAAGAGGCCAAGGCGCTGGGCTGCGACATGGTTCGCCTGGCGCATTATCCGCATACGGAAAGCACCGTGCGTCTTTGCGACGAGCTGGGTCTCCTGGTCTGGTCGGAGATCCCCGTCTACTGGGACGACGTGGCCTATGAGAGCCCCAGGACCCTGGCCCTGGCCCGCGCCATGGCCGCCGAGATGGTGGTGCGCGACCGCAACCGCGCCAGCGTCGCCTTCTGGTCGGTGGCCAACGAGACGCCCACCCACCAGGCCCGCACGACCTTCCTGCGCCACGTGGTCGCCGACATCCGTCGCCTCGACCCCACCCGTCTGCTGACGGCCGCGCTCAACAAGAACATCGACGTCGGCGGCGCCAAGGCCGGCCAGAACCAGTTCGTGGTCGACGACCCGCTGGCCCCCGACCTCGATGTCGTGGCCATCAACCAGTACGAGGGCTGGTATGGCCCGCGCACGCCCGACCAGGCCAAGACCGTCCGCTTCTCAAACCCGCACGACAAGCCGATGATGATGAGCGAGTTCGGCGCCGACGCCCTCTATGGCGAGCGCGGCCCCAAGGAGAACCGCTGGACCGAGGAGTACCAGGCCTGGGTGTTCGAGGAGACCCTGGCCCTGCTCGACCGCGACGGCTTCGTGGGCGTCAGCCCCTGGGTGCTGAAGGACTTCCGCTCGCCGCGCCGCTGGCACGCCCGATACCAGGACTACTGGAACCGCAAGGGCCTGGTCAGCAACGAGGGCCACCGCAAGCTCGCCTTCGAAACCCTGCGCCGCTACTATGCGGGCAAGGCATCGTGAGGACCGCTGCCCTTCTCGTCCTGGCCCTGCTGGCGCCGGGCGCAGCCCAGGCCCAGGTCCAGACCCAGGGCTTCGACGTCGCCGTCACGGTCGACGACCTGCCCGTGCACGGCGCCCTGCCGCCGGGCATGACCCGCCTGTCGATAGCCCGCTCGCACATCGAGACCTTCAAGGCCCACGGCGTGAAGGAGGCCTTCGGCTTCGTCAATTCGGCCAACGCGACCGACGCGGAAAGCAACGCCGTGCTCGACGCCTGGCGCGCGGCCGGCCATCCGCTCGGCAACCACACCGCCAGCCATCTCAACCTCGAGAAGGCCGAGACGCTGGAGGCCTGGATCGCCGATCTCGAGGCCGGCGAGCCGGCGGTGGCCCAGCGGATGCAGGGCCAGGACTGGCGGTATCTGAGGTTTCCCAACCTGACAGCCGGCACGCGCCCCGAACGCCACCAGGGCGCGGCGGCCTGGCTCGCCGCGCACGGCTACAAGGTCGCCCACGTCACCATCTCTTTCAGCGACTGGAGCTACAGCGACGCCTACGCCCGCTGCCTGGCCCGGAACGATCAGGCCGCCATCAGGACGATGGAAGACCAGTACCTGCGCGGTGTCGACGAAGAGCTCGCGAACATGCGGACCGTCTCGCAGGCGGTCTACGGCCGGATGATCCCGCAGGTGCTGCTGACCCACATCGGCGGCTGGTCGGCGCACATGCTGCCCCAGGTCATGGACCGCCTCGACGCCGCCGGCGCCCGCTACGTCACGCTGGAAGACGCCCAGAGGGACCCGGCCTATGCGCAGGCCGCGACCATTCCCGGCGGCGGCGGGATCATGGAACGCACGGCCAAGGCCCGAGGCGTCTCCCTGCCGGCGACGACCGCGCCGACCTTTGAGCGCGTGGACCCGAAGACGCTCTGCCGTTGAAAGACTCCCCCTCCTCCCGTCATTCCCGCCACAAGAGCAAGTGTTGACCGAAACAGACATTCGCTCGTAACGCCGATCTGACCGTCCGAAACAGGCAGCCGCACCAACTTCGGCTCACGACCCAGTGCGGAAATTCGAAAAACCGTCGCAGAGCTCCATACTTTACCTTAGGTAGCTGTACGCAGTCTAAGATTGAGTGAGCACCCGGTTGATCCTAAGACGAAGCGGTGAGCCAGGAGGCAGTCGAAATGTTCAACGTCATTATGCGCCACTACGACTGGAACGATCCGACCGGTTCGATCGAGGTCGCGCGGGTGTTCGAGTTCACCGACGACGGCCTAGCGGCGCGGTTCATGGACAACGGTGCCCCTGCGTTGGACCGACTTCGCGCACTTCCGTCCCTTTTCATTCCCGAAGGCACCCAAAACGAAATTTGTCGGGTGGGGACAGTGACTTCCGCAAGGATTACCGGGAACGAGGTCAGGTTTGAATATGCTGTCGATCCTGACGTCCCACCCCTGCAGAATGCAGCTTTGTTCGCAGTTAGAAATCAGCTCGACATGGACCGGCATCGTTACAACTTCGACTGGGGCCGGAACTATTGGGCCGTCAAGGATGTGGATCTATATCGATTTCTGCTACGTAACGTGCCCCCTCGGCGCCAAAGGCCCTCGGTCTTCAACATACCCGAGCATCAGGCGATCGAGCCGCAACTCGTCTCCGTCATGATGCCATTCGACGCTGGCTTCGGACCTGTATATACGGCGATCCAGCAGGCAAGCGCCGCCTGCAACCTTGTTACTCGGCGCGCCGACGAAATCTGGGAAGCACCAGGCATTATCCAAGACGTGGTGAGCCTGATCGACCGAGGTCGGATCGTCGTTTGCGACCTAACCGGCCGGAACCCAAACGTGTTCTATGAGGCCGGGATTGCGCATACACTCGGCCGCGAGGTCATCATCATTACGCAGAGCGAACATGATGTTCCGTTCGATCTTCGGCATCTCCGCCATATTCGGTATCTCAACAATAATG
This sequence comes from Caulobacter sp. FG7, assembly GCF_057808875.1. NCBI lineage: Bacteria > Pseudomonadati > Pseudomonadota > Alphaproteobacteria > Caulobacterales > Caulobacteraceae > Caulobacter > Caulobacter sp. FG7. Next base: position 185,406 of record NZ_JBMDIW010000006.1, on the reverse strand, counting down.
AGGGCCTCGCCAGTTTAGCCGAGGCTCTTCGAGCCCGAATGCAGACAGTTCTTGGCCACTGATGGACGAGGCCTAAGCGGGCCACCTCGATAAACGAGCAGCCGGACTAGAAATCGAGAGCGCTGCAATTGTCAGTACGTGGTGCCTAAGCTGGCCTTGGCATGCGTCTGGGCGGAGGCAAGGTCCATTCACCACCCTTGCTGACACTGCTGGCGTCCGCTCGCTGGGACTGCGTCGGTAGCGGTGGAGGTTCCCGCCACAAGGGTGGGCATGACATCCTGAGCGTGAGCACAAAAAAAGGCCGACCCGTCGTCGTGGTCGGCCGGAGGGGAACTATGAAGGTTGTGGTCGGCTCGCAGACGCCAAACACCCTTTGCTTTTACCGAACGACAGCCAGCCACGCAACAGCGGCCTGACCAATTTTCGCAACTTTCGCGCTAATAGCGCTGTCATCCGTGAATGACAAATCTCATATTTTGCAACGACTTTTTATTTATATGACCAATCACCTCCCCTTTCCCACGTATCGACGCTAGGGTGCGCGGCATAATCTTGGTCAGACCAATAACGCAGCGTTGGGAGGCGCTCAGGATCATGGCTCATCGAACTGCCGCGCCCTGGCGAAAGCTGCTGCTCGGCGCCGCCTTGGCCGCCCTCGCCGGCGCCGCCCAGGCCGCCGAGATCCGCGAGGTCCGCCTCTATGGCGCGGCCGGCGGCAAGCGCTTCGACGGGATCGGCGTGGTCGAGGGCGGCGGCGCCACCGGCGTCCTGCTGAAGGACTATCCCGAGCCCCAGCGCAGCCAGATCCTCGACCTGCTGTTCAAGCCCAGGTTCGGCGCCTCGGTCAGCGCCCTCTATGTGGAGATCCCGGGCGACGGCAATTCCACGCAAGGGTCGATCCCCAGCCACAGCCACGCGCGCGGCGACCTCAACTACAAACGCGGCTACATGTGGTGGGAGATGGTCGAGGCCAGGAAGCGCAACCCGCGTCTGTCCCTCGACGGCGCAGCCTGGAGCGCGCCCGGCTGGATCGGCTCGGCCGGCAAGGTCTACGACCAGAGCACCGGCCAGGACTATCGCCTCGACCAGCCGTTCTACTCGCAGGATACCGAAGCCTATTACGTCGACTGGCTGAAGGGCCTGCGCGGCGTGCACGGCCTCTCGCTCGACGCCATCGGCCCGCGCAACGAGAAAGGCGCCAGCTACGACTTCGCCAAGAGCTTCCGCCGCTCCCTCGACGGCGCCGGATTCTCCTCGGTCAGGCTGCACGGCTTCGACAACTGGCCCGATCCCTGGAAATTCAAGTTCGTCGACGACATGGCGGCCGACGCCCAGCTGCGCGACGCGATCGACATCGTCAGCGCCCACAACAACGCCCCCAAATCGGCGGTTCCGGCCGAAATCCAGGCCAAGGCCGCCGCCTTGGGCAAGCCGATGTGGAACACCGAGCAGCATGTCTACGAGCCCGGCTACGAGGCGCTGATCGGCCTCGTCGAAGCGTTCAACGACAACTATGTCCGCAGCGGCTTCACCAAGGTCGTCAACTGGTACGGCATCGCCGGCGTCTACGAGACCCAGCCCTATTCCGGCGAGAAGGAAGCCGCCGTCCGCGCCAACTGGCCCTGGAGCGGCCACTACGCGATCAACCCCGCCCTCTGGGGTTACGCCCATTACGGCCAGTTCGCGCAGGTCGGCTGGACCTACCTGGCCGGCGCCAGCGGCGAGCTTTCAGGCGGCGGCTCGTTCGTCACCCTGAAGTCGCCGGGCGACGACTACAGCGTCGTCATCGAGACCCGCGGCGCCGCCGAGCCGCAGGCCCTGCGCCTGTTGGTGGGCGGCGGCCTGTCGACCAGGCCTCTCGCCGTCTGGCGCAGCACCCAGGCCGAGCATTTCGTCCGCCAGCCGGATCTGGCCCTGCAGGACGGCGCGCTCGAGCTGACGCTGGAACCCAACGCTGTCTATTCCCTGACCACAACACGCGGCCAGGCCAAGGGCGGTTTCGAGGCCGTGCCAGAGAAGCGCGCCTTCCCCTTCCCCTATGCCGAAACCTTCGAAGGCTACGGCAGGCCCGAGACCCGCGGCTGGCAACCACGCTACCTGGCCGACATCTCCGGCGCCTTCGAACTGGCCGACTGCCAGGGACGCAAGGGAACCTGCCTGCGCCAGGCCGCGCCGGTCCCGCCGCTGTCCTGGGCGCCGGACTGGAAGCCCTACACCATCCTCGGCGACGCCGCCTGGCGCGACTACGCCGTCGCCGTGGACTTGCGGCTGGCCGGCGGCGAACGCGCGGCGGTCATGGGCCGCATCGCCCAGGTCGGCACGGGCTATGGCGTGATCCCCAAGGGTTACTACTTCGAGCTTTCCGCCGACGGCGAGGCGCGACTGGTGGTCGTCCGCGGCAAGATCGACAAGAAGACGCTGATCGGCGACGCCGAGCAGCAGGCCCTTATCAAGGCCGGCAAGGATGTCGGCGAAGGCGGCGAAAAGCTGCTCGCCCAGGCCCGCCTGCCGGGCGTCGCGCCAGGCCAGTGGCGACGGCTCGAACTGCGGTTCGCCGGCGAGACGATCACCGGGCTCGTCGACGGCAAGCCCGTCCTGACCGCGACCGACGCCCTCTATCCCGCCGGCATGGCCGGACTGATGGCCGGCCCCAACGGCAAGGCGCTCAGCATGCCGCTCTTCGACGACCTGAAGATCACCGGCGACCACCCCGCCTCCCCGACCCCGCCGCTGCCGCCGCCGATCTACGCGGCGGATCGGTGACGAACCTCCCGAAACGGTTACGCCGTAAAAGATCCTCCCCCTCTGGGGGGAGGTGGCCCGGAGGGCCGGAGGGGGGCCGTTTTCAGCTGCCGCAACGCCCGAAGGTCTCCCTCCACCGATCGCTGACGCGATCGCCCTCCCCACAGGTGGTTCGCAGATCCAGCCCCAGACAGCAAAAGGCCCTCCCCCGTTTCCAGGGAAGGGCCAGGAGCCGACCGGAACGGAGAGTCTAGTTCCGGTAGGTGAAGCCGAGGGCGAAGCGCGAGCCGCCGTACTGGACCGACCAGGGGTTGGCGCGGCCTTCGAAGCCGCGGTCGTCCGAGCCCACCGACAGGCGGGCGGCCTGCAGCAGGTTGCGACCTTCCAGATAGATCTCGAGGTTCTTGTTGATCTTCCGCGAGATCTTGGCGTCGAGATACTCGTACTGCTCCGAGTAGTAGGGCTCGCTCGGATTGTACGGGAAGCGCACGTAGTTGCCGATGTTGGTGTTGGGTGCGTTGGCCACCGGCGAGGCGCTGGTGTTGCCGCACGGCGAGATGCAGGTCAGCACCCGGTCGCGGGTCTGGTAGGCGATGCGGGCCTTGGTGACGCCGTCGTCATACCAGAACACCAGGTTGGCGAAGTATTTCGACTGCCCTTGCGGGTCGAGCCCCTCGGCGGTCAGCGGGTCCATGTAGGTGACCGCCGTGCCCGACTTGGTGGTCGAGATGTTGAAGTCCATGCCGGTCTTGCTGAGCTTCCACGGCAGGTAGGTGAAGGCGGTCCGCGCCACGAATTCCCAGCCCGACTGCACGTAGCCGGGGCCGTTCTCGTAGGTGGTCATGCCGAACTCGTAGTCCGAGAACTTCTTGCCGGTGCCCGGGATCTCGAAGTCGGTGCCTTCGAAGATGTTGACGTTCTTGACCGGCACGGCCAGCGGCCCGCCGACCCGCACCTTCTGGCGGTAGTAGGCCAGGCTGAACGAGGTGTCCTTGTTGGGATACCACTCCAGGCTCGTGTTGTTCTTGGTCGCCTGGTACGGCTTCAGGTCGGCGTTGCCGAACGTGCCGCAGGCCATGTCCTGCTCGGAACCGTCGGCGTCGCTCACCCCGTCGCGACGCTCGTCATAGGTGCAGGTGCCGCCCGGCCACAGGTATTTCATGGCCGGCGGGGCGATGGTCTTGGCCCACGAGTAGCGCAGCACGACCTTGTCGGGGATCGCCCAGACGGCCGCGTTGTACGACGGCAGCCAGCCGGTATAGCTCTTGTTGATCGACACCGGGCGAACCCGGTTGGTCGTCGTGACGCCGGCGGTGGCGTTGGGGTTGTTGGGGTCGAAGGCCGCGTTCTTGAAGGTGGTGGCCAGGGTCACGTAGCCCGAACCCTCGACCTCGGACTTGAACATCCGCGTGCCAAGGTTGCCGCGGAACTCCATGCCGAACGGCAGGTCGTGGGCCAGGTCGGCCATCCAGTACCAGGAGCTCATCGTCTCCTCGGTCTCGTTGAACGGCTGCTTGTAGACCTTGCCGTCGCTGGCCGCGCACTCCTTGAGGCAGTCGAAGTTGTAGTTCACGGCGCCGGCCATCTGGGAGAAGGCCTTCTTGACGTCGATGCTGTCCCACAGCTCCAGGCCCGACACGCCCTTGTAGCCCGGCATGAACTTGCCCGAGTTATGCTCGATCGAGCTCTGGAAGATGTCGATCAGCTGGGCCTGGGTGAGCGTCTCCAGGCCGTAGAGGAAGTTGACGCCGGTGGTCGCGTTGGGAACGTAGCCGTAAGCGCAGGCGTTGGCCGGCAGGGTCGAAGCCACGTTCGCACAGGCCCGCACGTCGCCGCGCAGGGTCAGGGTCGGCACGAAGACGCCGGGGTCGGGCGAGTAACCGCCGCCGCCCCACGAATTGGCCGTGCCCTTGCGATAGAGAATGCCCGCCTTGAAGCGCGTGAACAGCGGCATGTCGGGCAGGTAGGTGACGTCGAACTTCAGCTGGTCTTCGGCGCTCTCCACCTTCCGCGGGTTGAAGACCAGGCGATAGGCGTTCGAGTAGGCCGGCTGGCCCACCGCGGTCGGCGCGTTCAGCTGGGCGTAGTTGCGCATGTCGGTGTCGTCGAAGGACGACGGCATGTCGATCGTCCAGATACCGTTCTCAAGCGCCCGCATGGTGGCGTTGCCGTAGGTATAGCTGCGCGAGAAGCGCAGGTCGGTGCGCGAGTAGTCGCTCTCGTTGCGGCCGAACATCAGGTCCATGGTCAGCGGACCACGGTTGTAGTTGGCGCCGCCCGAGATGTAGTTCGTCTTCCAGATCTGGTCGTTCTGGATCTGGTCGATGCCCAGGGCGGCATTGGTGATGTCGAACTGGGTCAGATGGTGGTTGCCGTCCATCTGGATGGAGCCCGGCACGATGTTGGCCGCCACGCCCATCAGCGGGAACGAGTTGTTGGTCACGCCCGAGCCCGGCGTCGTGTCGATCGTGAACGGCGCCGTCGGCATGCCCGGGTTGTAGATGTAGAAGCCGCCGCCGGGGATGGCCGAGAGCACGTTGGGCGTGCCGGCCGGATAGAAGGTGTTGGTGACCAGCGAGGTCGCCGTCTGGTTCTGCGAGGCGCCGTACAGCGAGGTGATGCCCCCGCGGGTGCGTTGGCGGTTGTTCTCGTTCTGCGTGCGGTCGGCGACCTGGTACTTGGCGAAGATCGTCAGGTCGTCATTGACGCGGTAGTCGAAGCGCAGGTCCCAGGACAGCCGGTCTTCGTACTGGGTCAGGTTCTGGTCGCGCACCAGGTTGGGCGCGTAGTCGTTCCACTGGTTGAGGCAGCTGATCTGGGCGTTGATCTGGGCGGCCTGGGCGGCTTGGCGGTTGGCGCCGTTGGAGCCGGCCACGATCGTTCCCAGCTGCGCATCGGTCAGCGTCGGGAAGGCAGTCAGACACTCCGCCTTGGTCTTGGCCGCGGCCGACTTGGTGTAGACGTCCAGCGGCGTGGGCGCATTGAACATGCCGCCGCCCACCATGGCCCACGAGGCGATCGGATCCTTGGCGCCGACGCCGTTCGCCGTGGCCGGGTTGTAGGTGAAGGTCTTGTCCGGCGAATTGTCGAAGTCGGCGAAGCGCGTATAGCCCTGGGCGTTGTTCGAGCCGCCGTTGTTCAGCGCGTGGCTGTCGTTCAGGCGCTTGCTGTAGCTGATGTTGCCGATGACGCCGAGGCGATCGTCGAGGAACTTGCGCGAAGCCACCACGCCGATCTCGGGCGAGGCCTTGCGCGACAGGGTGTTGCCGGCCGCGGCGCCCCGGATCGACAGGTAAGGCTTCTTGAAGTCCAGGCCCGTGCGGGTCTGGATCTGGACGGTGGCGCCCAGCCCGCCCGGCGTCATGTCGGCCGTCTGGCCCTTGATGACGTCCAGGCTCTTGATCATCTCGGCCGGGAATTCGCGCAGGTCGGCCGCGCGGCCGTCGCCGCCGCCGGCCGCCAGGCTGAAGCCCGAGGCGGCCACGCCCATGCCGTCCAGTTCGATGCGGGTCAGGTCGGCGCCGTTGCCGCGGATCGACACGCCGTCGCCTTCGCCGAAGCCGTTGCGTTCGATGGCGACGCCGGCGATGCGCGACATGGCTTCGTTGACGTTGCTGTCGGGGAACGAGCCGACGTCGTCGGCGACGATGGAGTCCTGGGCCGTCGCGCTGCGCTTCTTGCGCGCGATCGACGACTGCTGCGAGGCCCGGGCCCCGACGACGATGGCCTCGACCTCGGTCGGAGACTCGACAGATCCGGACGTCTTGACGGTTTCGGATTGTGCGGCGGCTTGCTGAACCGGCCAGACGGCCGCGCTCAAGGCGATGATCGACACAGCCGCGGCCGTGCGGCCGCGCGCGCTGAAGCGCTTCATTACTTCCTCTCCCAAAGTCTTCTTATTTCTCGCGGGGGGCGTCTCTGGCCGCCCGCCAGGCTCATGGCTGCAACTGGCGACGTCGCCCGGCCGTCCCCCCAGGGATATGGCCGGGCCGTCGCTATGCGCCGGCCGGTGCTATCTTGATCATCGTTTTCTCCCGCCCTCGCTGACGGTCTTCGCCGTCAGGCCTCGCCATATTTGGCCTGACCACTCTGTTGCATAACCGAGATACTCAGACAAGTTATTGTTATGATCAATGCGACAAGGCTGCTGTTACATATCTGCCGATGACAACGTTGACATATTGTCGAGCAAATTAGGCCTGGAAGCTCAAAACCTTCGACGAAACAACGAACAACGCTCGCCCAGGCGCGTCGGCCCGGGCGAGCGGTATGGCCACCTGAGGCAGCCATAAAAACTCCTACAAGTGGTCGATGTTTTTCTAAAAGTGGCCGAAAAGCGTCGACTCGGGACGTCAGGCCTTCGTCCAGCCAGCGCCCGCATAGCCGCCGACCTCGGCCTCGTCGTCGATCACCCGGCCTGTTCCGTCCTTCACCTGACGAAGGATTCGGGCATCGACCGCGTCACGGTCCCAGGGCCGCGCGCCGGCCGCGGCCAGAACGCTGGCCTCGACGCTCGACGCCGGCAGGGCCTTCAAGCCCTTGGGCCATAGCGGCGCGACCGCCAGGCGCCGAACCTGCGGCAAGGGCGTGGTCGGCAGGATCCGCAACTCGGGCATCGCCGCCCCGCCGGCATAGGTCGCGCGGTTGTCATGGGCATGGAGCTCCAGGTCTCCCTGCCCCTCCACGATCAGGAACGGCAGGTCCGGCCGGGTGGACGCGCCACCGCGCACCACATTGCCCACCAGCGCCAGCCGGCCGACCTGCCAGGCCCGCCCCTCCCACTCCGGGGCGTTCAGCGCATAGTGCATGGCCCGCGTACCGGGGTCGTAGACCAGGTTGTTGACCGACACCGCATGGACCGCGCCCTTGAACAGCTGGTTGCGCTCCAGGTTGTGGGCATAGAGGTTGCCGGCGATCAGCACCTGTGTCGCGTTGTCGTGGATCAGCGTGCCCTTGGAGTGCTCGCCCTTGACGTGGCTGGCGTGCGACAGCCCCTCGGAGACGATGTTGTTGCTGAAGGTGATCCGGTGCGAGGTCCCCTTACGCCAGGCCTCCACCGTGTCGCCGCCGTCGAAACGGGGCCCCGAGGCCGACAGGTTCTCGTCGGTGGCCCAGGCGATCGAGCAATGGTCGACGATGACGTCCTGGGCCTTCCAGCAGGTGATCCCATCCACCTCCCAGCCGCTGCGATCGGGAGCGCCATCGCGACCGGCCCGCACCCGCAAGTGACGCAGCACGACGTCGTGGCTCTGCACCTCGATGCCGCCCCGGATGAAGGTGATGCCAGGCGACGGCGCGGTCTCGCCGGCCACGGTCAGGAACGGCTCCCGGATCCGGATGCTCCTGCGGCCAAGGTCGATGACGCCTGCGACGTCGAACACTACCTTGCGCGGCCCGGAGGCCTCGACAGCGGCGCGGAACGAGCCTGGCCCGTCGGCGGCCAGGGTGGTGACCCGCAGGGTGCGACCGCCCTCCCCGCCCCTGGCGCTGGCCCAGCCCAGCGCGGCGAAGTCGGGCGCCTTGGCCCAGGTCGCCATCGGCGCCAGCAAGGCTGCCCCGGCGCCCGCCAGCACCGTCCGACGCCTCAGCACGAAGTCACCCGTCTTCATCGCCAACTCCTGGCCGAACTGAAAAAGAAGCGGCGGAGGACCGCGTCGATCCTCCGCCGAGGCCGCCTTCGAGCCCTGGGGAAAGCCGAAGGGGTTGGCCGCCACGCGGAGGGGTGCGGCGACCAGTCTCGCGGCGCGCTAGTATTTGTAGCGCACGCCGATCCGGTAGTTGGGGCCGCTGCCGCCGTACGAGAGGATGACCGGGTCGTTGTAGACGAACCGCTCTGACTTCTCGTCGGTGATGTTCAGGGCCTCGAAGGTGATGCTGACCTGCTTCATCGGCTGGTAGCGCATCGAGAAGTCGACGTTCATGGTCGACTTTGCGCCCTCGAACTCGTTGATAAGCGGGCCATCGCAGGCCGAGCCGTTGGCCTGCAGGCCCGGATCGCAGTTGCCCGAGGCGATCGGATACTTGGTGTAGTATTCGTCGCGCTGGGCCATCGAGACGCGGGCGTTGAACTTCTTGGTCTCGTAATAGACCGTGAAGTTGATCCCCTTGGGCGAGGCGCCCAGCCAGGGGCCCGTGCCATAGACCGGCGCCTTGGTCACCACGCCCGTGGTGGCGTTCACCGCACCCGGGTCGAGGATGTATTTCAGCTCGGTGTCCAGCTTGGTCATGTTGAACTGGACGCCGAGGTTCTTGAAGTACCAGGGCAGGAAGGTGAAGTCCTGCTGGTAGCTGAACTCCCAGCCCTGCAGCACGCCGCCGGGCGCATCGCGGACCTGGCGGGCCAGCATCACGTTGTCGGCGTCGATATAGGCGCGGCGGAAGATGTCGCCGCCGGTCTCGCCCGGGAACTGCAGGCGCAGCTGGGCGATGGCGTCGGCGTCGAGGAACTCCGACAGCGGGGCTTCGTAGAACACCGTCTGCGGATAGGAATCGATGTCCTTGCGGAAGTAGCCCAGGCTGATCAGGCCACCCTTGGCGAAGTACCACTCGGCGGCCACGTCGAAGGCCTTGCCGCGGAACGGCGAGAGCTTCGGGTTGCCGACCGTCAGCGTGCCGCCGGTGACTGAGCCGTCGCCGGGGATGCTGACGCCGGTGACCGCCGGCGACAGGTTGCCCAGCAGCGGACGAGCCATGACCTTGGCCGCGGCGAAGCGGATATAGAGGTTGTCCATCGCCTCCCAGGTCAGGTTACCGGACGGCAGGGTGTCGCTGTATTTGTTCTCACCGCGGATCGGCCGGCCAGCCGTGGTCTCGCCCAGGGATTCGACCTCGGTCTCGGCCTGGCGGACGCCGAAGTTGCCGAACAGGCGACGACCGCCCCAGACCTCGTAGTTGAAGCCGAACTGGGCGTAGTAGGCGAGGTTCTTCTCGGCCACCTCGAACGAGGCCGAGCGGTTGCGCTTCCGGGTGATGCGGAAGTCGCCGTACTTGTTGATGCAGTCGCAGTCGAAGCCGAAGACGCTGCTGAAGGCCTCGAGGTTCGGCGCATAGAAGCGCGTGGTCGAGCCCTGCGGCACGTCCAACCCCTGGCCGAACTCGATGACCTGGCCCAGCGAGGCGCTGGTCACGCCGGCCTCCTTCTCGGTCGGATTCAGGAGGTCGTTGTTGCGCTCGTACTGGTCGGTCGAGAACTCGTACTTGCGGCCGGTGATCCCGAACTTGATCGTCCAGTTGTCGTCCAGCTCGTAGGCGACGTCGATCTTGGCGCCGTTGTAGGTGTTCAGGGTGTTGCGCTTGTAGTGGCGCATGCCCGAGAAGCCCTTGACGATGCCCCACTTGGTCGCGTCTGCCCCGTCGAACCCGGCATCGAAGCGCGGCATGCCCGAAGCGCCCCGCTCGTCGAAGATGAAGGGCTCCTGGGCGTCCATGTAGTTGAACTCGACCAGAGTGCCGGTGTTCTTGTTCTCTGACCGCGAGGCGCCGTAGGCGGCGGTGGCCTTCAGGCGGTCGCTGAACTCGTGGGTCAGTTCGGCCGACACCTGGCGGAAGTCGGTGGTGTAGGCGCCGCGGTCGGCGCCCGAGCGCCAGTCGACATTGCCCAGCTTCAGATACTCGGCGTTCTGGCCCACGACCTCGGCGTCGAGCAGCTTGACCGACGGGCGCCCGATCAGGTCGCCACGGAACGGCAGGCTGGAGGCCGGGCCGGCATAACCGGGCGAGGACGGGTTGGTGTAATACTCGTACGGATCCAGGTTGTAGGGGTTGAAGCTGTAGGTGTAGCCGCTGACCGGGGCCTGCCCATACAGCTGCTGGCCGCAGTCCTGGCCGGGGTTCAGATCGGTCTCTGCGGTAAAGGTGCAGCCGCCCGGATAGAGCGCGCGACGCTGGGCGTCGGTCATGGCGCTGCCGTTGCGGGCCGTGGCCGTAGGCACGTTTGCGCCGTACTGATAGCTGGCGTTGGTGTTGTTGCGGTTCAGGCCGACGGGCGACAGCTGGTAGTTGGTGCTGACGCTCTCGAACCGCGAATAGAGGCCGTCGACCGTCAGCTTGGTGCGCGGCCCGATCTCGAACTGGAAGGCGCCGGTCAGGCCCAGGCGCTCGGTCTCGACGTCGCGCTGGGCGATCGACGGCAGGGCCGGAAAGCGGATCTGGCTGTCGTTGCAGCCCGGCGAGGTCGGGGTCAGGCCCGCCACCGGCTGGCCGCTGGTCGCCGCGCAGTTCGGATAGAGCTTGGCGTAGGCGGCCGGATCAGAGCCGGTCATCTCGGCATAGGCCAGCGGATTGGCGATCGGATTGTAGTAATTGGCCGGATTGGCCTTGTAGGCGTCCAGTGCCGAACCCGTCAGGGTGGTCGGGATCAAGGCGGTGAACACCGTGCCGGTCGGCGCGGCGAAGCCCGCGCGGCCTGGCAGTTCGTCGCCGGTCCAGGTCGAGCCGCGATAGACATAGTCCGACGAGCCGCCGCCGCGGGCGTAGGTGTCGTCCTCGGAGGTGCGCTTGGCGTAGGCGGCCGACATCAGAAGGCCCACCCGCCCGTCGAACCAGCGGTTGGAGACGAGGCCGGTGATGCGCGGGCTGTGCTTCTTGCCGTTCTCGTAATAGCTGTCCTCGGCCGACAGGGCGAAGGCGCTCTTCTTGTAGTCGAAGGGCCTGCCGGTGATCAGGTCGACCGTGGCCCCCAGCGAGCCTTCATCGGCCTCGGCCGACGAGGACTTGCGCACCCGCACCGAGCTGAACAGCTCCGAAGCGAAGGCGTTGAAGTCGAAGGCGCGCGAGCGGTTGGGGCTGGAGCCGGAGTCGTTGGAGGCGCCCGTCGACAGGGCCTCCATGTTGTTGATCCGCACCCGACTGAAGTCGCCCGACAGGCCGCGCACGCTGATGGTGCGGCCCTCGCCGTTGTCGCGGTCGATCGAGATGCCCGGCAGGCGCTGCAGCGATTCCGCCAGGTTGGAGTCGGGGAAGTCGGCGATATCCTCGGCGTTGATGGCGTCGAGCATCACGTCCGAATTCTTCTTGGTGTCGATGGCGCTGCGCAGGGCCGCGCGATAACCGGTGACGACCACCTCGCTGACCGCGTTGTCGGTGATCGGCTGGTCGGCCGGCGGCGGCGAGGCCTGCGCCAGGGCCACGGCCGGCGTCAGCAGCGCGGCCACCGTCAGGCTCGAAATCCCGGCCATCAGCCGCGTGCGCGGCGGGACCTTTCCCGTCTTGTAATTGGTCATCCCTATTTCCCTCCCAATTGTTGATCGCGTCGCTTCGGACGCGTCGGCTTTGGCGCAAGCGCTCCCGTTCGCCGCGCCGGGGACGCGGCGGCGAAAAGGCCCGCACTGATCTCTTGGTCTTCACGGACGGCGGCAGGCCGCCGCCTTGGTCTCGGCTCTAGGCGCTAGACATCGTCGCTCACCCTCCTGGGCTCGTGATCGGATCGGCCGCCAGCCAGTCCAGCGCGTTGCTCAGCCAGCGCGTCTGGAGCGGGGCGACCATGTCGGGAAGGCGATGGACCAGCACCCGCGCCGCGCCCTTGCGCGCGATGAAGCTGGCCGCGCCGTTGTGGCGGTCGTGATCGCGGCTGTAGGCGGCGATCACCTCGACGCCCTGCCCATCGACCAGCAGGCCGTTCGAGGGCTGCCCCTCGACCTGGTGCAGCACGCTCATGGCCATGTCGGACGGGATGCCGGCGAAGGTCGAATGGGCCCGGACATAGTTCCAGTTGCCCATCCACGGGGCCCGCAGCCCCCCGACCTGACCGGCATAGGAAAAGAGGCCGAGACCCGCGAGTTGCCTGGCCACGCCCTCGGCCAGGCCGTCTTCCTGCACCATGGCCAGCAGCGGCGTCCCGGCGAAGATGGCGGCCAGCACTTCGGGCGGCAGTTCGCCCAGCACCAGCTCGACCTTCTCGCCCTTCTTCGGCTGGGCTTCCAGGCCGGTCTGCTCGCCGACCTGGCGGCGGACGATCTCGTCGGCCTTCAGGCCCGAGGCGACGATACCGTCGTAGCGGACGCCGACCTTGAAGTCCTCGACCGCGACGCCAGCCTGCTTTTCCAGCTGAGCCCGCAGGCTCCTGGCGACGCCCGAGACAGCCAGCTTCAGCTTGCGCCGCGGCTCGCCCTGCGGCGCGGCGACCCAGACCTCGCGGTCGGAGACCACCTGGCCAGAGCCGGACAAGGCCACGCGGATCACGTGCCGCCCTTCCCGCTCGAAGGCCGGCGTACGGACACGCTCGGCGACCAGCCACGACATGCGGTCCGCCTCATGTGCGGGAACGGGCCAGCGCCCGGCCGCCCGCGCCACGCCGTCCGGCCCGACGACGCTCAGCGCCAAGTCGCCGGAAATCGGCTTGCCGGTGTCGTTGAACAGCCAGAGATCAAGCTCGGCCGCCTCGCCGGGCGCATAGGCCAGCTTGCGGGGCTTGGCCACGGCCAGGGTCGGCCGCAGGCTCTGACTCATCAGGCTCGGGTCGGCCTTGAAGCCGCGCAGGGCATCGACGATCCCGGAGTGGTTTTCGATCGAAGTGCTTTCCCAGCCCGAGATGGCGGCGACGTCCACCGTCTCGCCCAGGCGGATGTTCTCGAGGTAGTTGCGCCAGGCCTCGTAGGCCTTGCGTCCGACCGACAGGAACAGCGCCTCGGTGGTCGGGAACGCCTTTCGGAAGCCCCAGCGATCCAGATAGGCGTTCGTGCGCTCGACGATGACCTTGTGGTCTTCCAGGTCGTAGCTCTTGCCGCCCTTGGCCAGGATCTCGGCGACCATGGCCACGTGGTTGTCGGCCACGGCGCACCCCTGCATCTCGCCGAACTCGACGATGAAGGGCTTGCCCTTCTGCATGTGGATGTAATCGTCCTTGGACGCGTAGAACTTGTCGTACCACTGGTCGCCGGCGCCCTGGTGCTCCACCCACCAGCCGCCCCATTCCTCGACGTCCGAGCGGAAGTAGTGGTCGTTGTACGGCAGGTACATCGCCTGGGCCGCGCCGCGCTTGACGAAGCCGTCGTTGAGGATGACCGCCCGGCTGGGGTCCAGGTCGTGCATGGCCTTCAGCACGAACTGCACGTCGGGATTGGCCAGGTTCGCGCCGATTTCGTTCTGCAGGGTGTAGTGGGCCAGCGACGGATGCGAACGGAAGGCCCGCACCATGGCCTGGCACTTCTCGACCATGAACTGGCGGCTGAAGGCGTCGGCGGGATTGAGGCTCTCGCCGGGCTTGAGGTCGCGACCGATGGCGTGGCGTCCGCCACCGGGCTCCATCACCCGCAGCAGGCCCATTTCGTCCATGGCCTGGAAGACCTCGGGCTTGCCGACGTTGCGGTGGAAGTGCAGCGCGTTGAGGCCCAGCGCGTGGGCGGCGGTGACCTCGCGGCGGGCCAGTTCCTTGGTCGGCCACAGGCCGTTGAAGCCCCAATAGCCCCAGGAGATCGCCGAATAGAGCCGGATGCGGCGGCCGTTGAGGCGCAGCAAGGCGTCGGTCCCCACGCCCTCGACGCCGAACCAGCGGAAGCCGAAGCGCACTTCGCGGGTGTCGACATCACGCCTGGTCTCCGCCCACGACAGGCGAAGGCGATGCAGGCGCGGCGTATCGAGATCCCAGAGATCGGCCTTGGGCGCGGTCACCGAGAACCGGACCCGCAGGCGGCGACCGCCTTCGAGGGTTTCGAGGGTTTCGAGCTTGATGTCGGCGGCGACCGGCGCGCCCCTGTCGTCGAACAGCGCGGCGGAGGCCTTGGCCCGCAGCTTCGCGAGATCGGCGACCGGCTTTTCCAGCACCACGTCCATGAAGGCCGTAACCGTGCGCAGCTGGGGCGTGTTCAGCACCCAGGCGTCGTCGATGCGGGCGGCCAGCGGATTGACGCTCAGCGTCATGCCGCGATCAAGGCCGCCGAAGCCGTGAGAGGCGAACAGCTTCACCTTGCCCCAGACCATGGTGGTGCTGTCGCGCCAGTCGAACCGGCCGCCGGGATTGGTGATGCGGATCGACAGCCGGCTGGCCTGTCCCGGCTTCATCGCCGCCGTCAGGTCGCAGGCGAACGGCAGCTCCGACATGATCGAGTAGCCGACCAATTGCTCGTTCAGGAACACCTCGGCCCGCAGCCGCGCGCCGCGCAGGTTCAGCAGCACACGCTTGCCCTTGGCGGAGGCGGGAATGTCGATCGTCCGCGACCACCAGGACACGCCCTTGTAGGCGCCGTAGCGCGGCACGTCGTCGTCCTCGGCGTAGCGGTACTCGTCGGCGCCGTAGGGCCGCGAGGCGAACTTGCCCCAGAAGTGCTCCTCGACCGTGGTCGGCAGGCTGACCGTAAGGGCCTCGGAAGAGCCAAGCGCGCCCCAGCCGCCAGTCGGCGGATTGACCGGCAGCGTCTTCAGGTCGACGGCGCTGGGCAGGTGCAGCGTATCGTCTTTCCAGGCCGCGGCCTGGTCGATCCAGAGGCTCCAGCCCTCGTCGGGCACGGCCAGCAGGTCGGCGGCCGACGCGGGCGCAACCATGCCGGTCGCGGCGATACCCGCGCCGCCGGCGGCCAGGAAGAAACGGCGGTCCAGCTTCACGGCAACACCTTCCGACCGGTGACGGCGAAGCGGGCGGAAACCCCGGCGGGCTTGGCCAGGCCCGGACGCGACACCGGCTGGCCGCCGCCGATCCAGAGATCGACCGCTCCCGCCTCGACCGCGCGCACACCGACGGCGTCCACGACACTGAGCGCCGACGGATCGAGCTCGAAGGTCAGGGTCCTGGTCTCGCCGGCCTTGAGGGCCACGCGCTGGAAGCCCTTCAGCGAGCGGATCGGCGCGCCGGCCGCGCCGCGCGAGACATAGAGCTGGGCGACCTCGTCGCCCTCGCGGGCGCCGGCATTGGTGACATCGACGCTGACCTTCAGCGTCTCGCCGGCCTTCACCGACTTGGCCAGCTTCGGCTGCCCGTACTTGAAGCGGGTGAAGCTCAGGCCATGGCCGAAGGGATAGAGCGCCTCGCCGCCGAAGTAGCGATAGGTGCGCCCGGCCATGCCGTAGTCCTTGAACGGCGGCAGCTGATCGGCCGAGCGGTAGAAGGTCAGGGGCAGCCGGCCAGAGGGGCTGTAGTCGCCGGCGATCAGGCCGGCCACGGCATGGCCGCCCTCCCCGCCCGGATACCAGGCCTCGACGATGGCCGGCAGTTTCTCGTCCGCCCAGTTCACGGCCATGGCCGAACCGTTCATCAGCACCAGCACCACGGGCTTGCCGGTGGCGTGCAGGCCTTCCAATAGGCTTTGTTGCGGCGCGGGCAGGTCGATACGGGTGCGGTCGCCGCCGGCGAAGCCCGGGGCGCGGACCGACATTTCCTCGCCTTCCAGCTTGGCGGTCAGACCGCCGACGAACAGCACTAGATCGGCGTCCTTGGCCGCGGCGATGGCGGCCTCGGCGCCCTGGCTGGGCTTGCTCCAGGTCAGGCGCTGGTCGCCCCGGTCGCCGTCCTGCCACGCCTCGACCGTGATCGCGTGCGCCTGCCCGGCCGTCAGGGCGACGGCGCCTTCGGGCGTGGCGTCGGCCGGACGCTTCCAGGCGTCGACCACGACCTTGCCGTCGACGATCACCCGATAGCCGCCCTCGCCGCGCATGGTGAAGCGATGCACGCCGGTCTCGGTCGGCTTCAGGAAACCGGTCCAGCGCGTGGAAGCCTGGCGCTTCTCGCGCGTCGGACGGCCCCAGCTGACCTGCACGTTGGCGGCGCTCTCGGCCTTGGCCTCGCCGGCCAGCTCCAGACCCCGGAAGGTCTCTAGCTTCACGCCCTTGGCGGCGCAGGCCGGGTCGGCGCAGAACGCCTCATTGGACAGGGTGTTCATCGGCGCGCCGACCAGACCTGTCCCCTCGACGAAGGTCACCTGGGCGTTCGGATAGCGCGCGCGGATCCCGGCCAGCACCGTCACCGGCTTGGAGGGCGTGCCGTTGTAGTTGCCGACCAGGGCGTCGAGGCTGTCGGCGTTCGGGCCGATCACCGCGATGCGCTTGGGCGCGGCCTTCAGAGGCAGCAGGCCGTCGTTCTTCAGCAGCACCATCGAGGCCTGGGCCGTCTTCAGCGACAGGGCGCGGTTGGCGGGCGTGTCGTTGTCGGCCGGCGTGATCTTCGAATAGGCGACATTGGACGGCGGATCGAAGAGACCCAGCTTGATGCGGGCGACGAACAGACGACGGACTGCCTGGTCCAGATCAGCCTCGGTCATCAAGCCGCTCTTCACCGCGTCGACGATCGGACCGATCTCCGAGCTCTTGTTGGCCCCGAACTCGGCGCAGATCAGGTCGGTGCCGGCCTTCAGGCTGACGGCGACGCCCTCGGCCGGGGTCTTGGCGTAGTTGTGCGAGGTCGGCAGGAAGACGTCGGCGATGGCCGCGCAGTCCGAGACCACGTGTCCCTTGAAGCCCCACTTTCCGCGCAGAGTGTCCTTGAGCAGGAAGTCGCTGGCGCAGGCCGGCACGCCGTCGACGGCGTTGTAGGCGCACATCACGGACTCGACCTTGCCGCGCTTAACCAGCGCCTCGAAAGCCGGCAGATAGGTGTCGGCCAGATCGTGCTTGCTGGGATGGATGTCGTCGTGGTGACGGTCGGCCTCCGGACCGCTGTGCACGGCGAAGTGCTTGGCGGTGGCGGCGGTCTTGTAGTGCTTGGGATCTTCGCCCTGCAGGCCGTGCACGAAGGCCACGCCGAACTCGGCGGTCAGGTGCGGATCCTCGCCCCAGGTCTCCTGACCCCGGCCCCAGCGCGGATCGCGGAAGATGTTGATGTTGGGCGACCAGACGGTCAGGCCGCGATACTGGCCCGAGCTCCCGTCAGCGCCGCGCTTCTCGACGTATTTGGCGCGGAACTCGGTGGCGATGGTGTCGGCCACGTCCTGGATCAGCGGGACATCCCAGGTGGCCGCCATGCCGATGGCCTGCGGAAACACGGTCGCTTCGCCAGCGCGGGCCACACCGTGCAAACCCTCGCTCCACCAGTTGAAGGCGGGCACGCCAAGGCGCGGAACACCCGGCGCGGCATGCTTCAGCTGGCCGGCCTTCTCCTCCAGCGTCATGCGCGCGACGAGATCGGCGGCGCGCGCCTCGGGCGAGAGGCTGACGTCATGGAAGGCGTCGGCGCGCGCCATCGCCACGGCCGGCGCAGTCGCCATGGACAAGGCCAAAAGAGAAACCACGCCGAAGCGACGGCTGCGGACGGATACGCTCATCAAACATCGCCTCGGGAAGAATTCAGGTCGCGCAGCAGCTTGCGGTCAGGCCGGTAGACGACGGCGCGTTCGCCACCGAGGTCGGCGCGGGCGCCGCTCTTGGGATTGACGAGGCCGTAGCGGCGCTTGTCGCGGATCTCGAAACGGCCGACGCCCGGCAGGTCGACGACCTTTCCGTCGAGCAGGGCTTCACGGATCTGGCGGCAGAGAGAGCGAGTCAGCATGTCGCCGACGTCAGCTTGAAAGGCCCGGGCGATGTCGAGGACGGGCTCTTCGGCGGGCCGTTCGTCGCCTGAAGACAGGCCACGCGGCGCAGCGCCCGAGTCGCGCGCAGAGCTGTTCATCGAACCGCCTCCCCTTCCCATGTTGCGGCCTTGTCGACCGTCTCGCCCGGTTAGCCACCGGTGTCATGATTGAAATAAGCATGTCGCAATCGACACGAAAAGAGAAAAAGGTACCGGTAACTTAAATAAATGTGGAGATTTTCTCCGCTTTTCTTCCCGACATTGAACGACGTCCGGCGGGCGCCGATCCGCACAAGAAAACGACCGCTGATCCATAATTTTTCGTCGTCCATTGATCGGGCGGACTTTCGCCAGCATCGTCGCGCCAACCGGCGAGACCGGATGTTTGGGGAGACCTCGTGTCGACGGCGGAGCGGCCAGAAGCTCGCAACGACGAGCTGTGGAAAGACCGATCGGCTTATCGGCGCGCCTATGCCCAGGACTGGGGCGACCTGTGCGCCTTCCTGCGCGCGCGGTTCGGGGCGGGCCCGCCCGATCCCGAGGACGTCGCCCAGCAAGCCTTCCTCAAGCTCGGGGAGCGGCTATCTGACCGTTCGCTGGAAAGCCCTCGCGCCTTTGTCTTCCGCGTCGCCATCAACCTGACGCTCGACGGCCGTCGGCGTCGCCAGCGCACGGCCCGCCTGCTGGACGCCTCCGCGCCGGCGCTGGAACCGGACGATGCGCCGGACGTCGAGCGAGCGCTCATCGCGCGCGACGACCTGAAGCTGCTGGAAAAGGTGGTGGCGGGCCTGCCGGACCGGCACCGCCGCTATCTCGCGGCCAACCGGATCGAGGGTCTCAGCTTCGCCGAGATCGGCCGCCGCGAGGGCGTCTCCGAAGCCCTGGTCCGCAAGACTATCGACGAAACCACCGCCGTCTGCCAGCGCGCCCTGGCGCGCGGCGTCATCGACTACAGGGGCCTGTCGCGTGAACGCAACCGTCGATCCTGACTCGCCGATCGGGCGGGAAGCCCGGGCCTGGGCCCTGGCGGTGTCGGGCGAGCCGTTCCCACCGGAGCGGTCGGCCGACCTGCGCCGCTGGCTCGACGCCGATCCGGCGCATGCGCGCGCCTATGAAGAGGCCGAGTCCGTGCTGCTGGCGCTGAGCGAGCTGCCGTCCCTGGCGCGCCCCGCTCCCCAATCGCACCGCAAGCCCCAGGCCCGTCCATCTGCCTGGATCGGCGGCGTGACAGCGCTGGCCGCATGTCTGGTCACCGCCGTGGTCATAGCCTTGCCGCCCACCGTGCTTGAGACCGGCGCTCAATCGCGCCAGGTCGCCCTCAAGGACGGCAGCACAGCCATCCTTGCGCCGGGCAGCCGCCTGGCGCCCGCTTCGCGCTGGAACAACCGCCGCTATGTCCTGGAGCGCGGCGAGGCTTTCTTCTCGGTGCGCAAGGCCGATGGCCGTCGCTTCCAGGTCGAGATCGGGCAGACGGAAGTCGAGGTGCTGGGCACGCGCTTCGACGCCCGGACCAGCGCCAGCGGTCAGGTCCGCGTGGCCGTCGAGGAGGGCCGGGTCGCCGTCTACCATGGCAAGGCGCGCAGGGAGGTCGCCAAGCTGGGGGCCGGCGACTACCTGCTGGTCGAGAACGGCCGCGCCCAGGGCGGCCGGCTGCCGGCCCCGACCGAAGCCGCCGCCTGGCGCGCCGGACGCCTGGCCTATGCCGACGCGCCCCTGGGCGACGTGGTCGCCGACCTCGTGGCCAGGGGCCATGCCGGACTGCAGGTCACGCCACGCGCCGCCGCCCTTCGGATCACCGCCAGCTTCCAGCTTGACCAGGCCGACCGGTTCATCGCCAGCCTGCCCGAGATCCTCCCGGTCAGCATTCGCTCCTCCGGCGGCCAGCGGACCATCGACGTTCGCCCCGGAACCGCCTCAGCGCCGTGATGAAGGCCGCTCCCGCGATCGGGGCGATGGCGGCGGGCTGGCTCATGGCGGCCCCCGTGCTGGCGGCGGCGCCCGAACGATCCTTCGCCTTCGACCAGCCGGCCCAGCCCCTGGCCACGGCCCTGCTGTCGGTGTCGGCGCGCACCGGCGCGGTAATCGCCGCGCCCTCGGCCCTGACCGCCGGCCGTCGCGCGCCGGGCCTGTCGGGATCGATGTCGTTGAACCAGGCCTTGCGGATGCTGCTGACGGGCTCGGACCTGGATTTCTCGATCTCGCCCTCCGGCGTGGTGACCCTCAAGCGCCGCACCCAGGCCATCGCGACCGCGCCGCCTTCTTCGCCCCGCCCCTCGACACCCCAAGGCGATGAACCGACCCTGGTCACGCCGATCAGCGTACTGGCCCGCCCCCTGGCCGAGCCCGTGACCGAACAGGCAAGAGACGCACCGGCCCAGGTCGACGTCCTGCTGGAGGAGCAACTTCGCGGCGCGGGCGCACTGGGCCTGGGCGACGCCCTGCGGCAGATGCCGGGAGTGGCCGCCGGCCCCGAGACCGGCGAGGCGCGCCAGATCGCCGTCCGGGGCGTGGGCGGCCGCTTCACCCGCGTGCGGGTCAACGGCATGGAGACCCTGGCCACCTTCGGCGCCAGCAACGCCGTCGGCGGCACCAATCGCGGCAGGGCCTTCGACTACAACATCTTCGCCGCCGACCTGTTCAAGCAGGTGCGGCTGCAAAAGACGGCCTCGGCCGACGTCGACGAGGGCTCGCTGGGCGCGACGATCGACATGCGCACCCGCTCGCCGCTGGAGCTGCCGCGCCGCCACGCGGTGTTCATCGTCGAAGCCGGCTACCAGACCCTGTCGCGCGAGGTCCGGCCCCGGGTCTCGACGGTGCTGTCCCGGCGCGACGCCGCGGGCCGGCTGGGCGTCCTGGTCTCGGCCGCCTATTCGGGCCGCTCGGTGGTCGAGGCCGGCGCCAGCGCCGGCCAGTGGGAGACCGGCGTCGCCGTCGCGCCCGGCTTCGGGTCCGCCGCCGCACCGCTCGACCTCGCCGCTGTCAACGCCGCCCTGCACGCCCGTATTCCCCGGCTCGAGCTGATGGAGATCGACCAGGATCGCGTGGGCCTGACCGGCTCCCTGGAATGGCGGCCGGACGACGCCACCCGCATCGCGCTCGACACGATCTATGCCGAGCTGCGCTCCCCCCGGCGCGAGAACCTGCTGGAAAGCTTCACCTTCCGTACGCCCGGCGCTTGCGCCGCACCGCCCGATCCGCGCTGCGGCATCAACGCCGTGGCGGTCACGGCGGCGGACATCGCCCTGTTCGGCGGCCGCAAGCCGGTGCTGATCGCCGGCCGCTTCGACAATGTCGACGTGCGCTCCGAGGCCCGTCGCGACGAACTGAACACCATCTTCCGTCAGACCACCCTGGCGGCGACGCACCGGTTCCGTGAAGGCCTGGAGGGACGCCTTCTGGCCGGGTTCAGCCGCTCGGACTTCAGCAATCCAGTGCAGCAGACGCTCTATCTGGAGCAGTTCGACGTCGACGGCTTCGCCTATGACTTCTCCGACAGGGACCGGCCAGCGCTGAGCTTTGGCGACGCCGCCCTCGCCGCGCCCGGAGCCTGGACGATCAGCGAGTTCCGCTCCGATCCCAACTGGGTCGACAACAGCTACCGCTCCCTGGCGCTGGACCTCGAAAACCGCTCGGGCCCGGTGGACTGGCGCGTCGGCCTCCTGGCCAAGACCTACCGCAACGTCGGTTCGGCCCGGATGCGGTCGGACGGCGGGATCGGCAACATCAACGCCGAGCTTCCGGCGAGCCTGCGCGCGTTGTCCCTGGCCGACTATGTCCACCTCGTCGGTCAGGGCGTCGACTTCGGCGTCGTCGGCGCCCCTGCCCATTGGCTGGCGATCGACACCCAGGCCGCCCTCGCGGCCGCCTGTGCGACACGCCAGTGCCCAGGCTTCGAACTGGGCCCCGGCGCCGTGGCTGGCCTGAACTACGACGTGACCGAACGATCCGACGCGGCGTTCCTGCAACTGGCCC
The DNA here is from genome assembly GCF_057808875.1 of Caulobacter sp. FG7. Lineage (NCBI taxonomy): Bacteria > Pseudomonadati > Pseudomonadota > Alphaproteobacteria > Caulobacterales > Caulobacteraceae > Caulobacter > Caulobacter sp. FG7. Next base: position 163,262 of record NZ_JBMDIW010000006.1, on the reverse strand, counting down.
TGCCTCGCTCTCCTTCCCGCCCTTTCTGGGGGGAAGCAGGCGTGCGGGTGATCCGAACCAAGGTCGACGCGGCCGGACTCGACGTCGGCGCCGACGCCGTCGCGCGCTGGACCAGCGCCTCCAACGACTACTGGTCCACCCTGCCGTCGCTGAACCTGGCCTGGAACCTGTCATCCGACATCGTCATGCGGGTCGGCGCGGCAAGGGTGATGGTGCGGCCCGACCTGATCAGCCTGCGGCCCGGCGTCAGCGTCTCGACCACCGGCGCCAAATCGGTTTCGTCGGGCAATCCGGACCTGCGCCCCACGCGCGCCGACGCCTTTGATCTCTCGGTGGACTGGCGACCACGCCAGGGCGTGCAGGTATCGGCGGCCGTCTATCGCAAGACCATCGCCACAACGGTTCAAGGCACGAGCACCCGCCCCGCCCCGTTCTCGGCCAATCCGTTCGGACTGCCCGACAGCGTCGCGGTCGAGGCCTGCGGCAGGGCGCCGGACTGCTCGCCGGGCCTGCCGATCTGGCAGTTCTCGCGACCGATCAACTCTGGGCCCGGCCGGCTGACGGGCGCGGAGCTATCGTTCCGCGCCCCGCTCGGCGAAAGCTGGAGCGTCCAGGGCGCGGCCGCCTACACGCGCACCATGGTGCGACTGCTCGACCAGAACGGCGCCTGGGTCGACATGCAGGACGCCCTGGGCGCGCCCCGCGTGGCGGCCAATATCGGCCTCGCCTACCAGCGCCCCGGCCTGGAGGCGCGCGCCGCGCTCAGCCATCGCAGCCGCTACCTGGCCACCATACCCGCGCCCAACGGCGGCGACGTCGACGGCGTGGATCCGCTGACCACGCTGGACGCCGCCGCCAGGCTGACCCTGTCGCCGCGCCTGACGCTGACGGCCGAGGCCGCCAACCTGACCGACGCCTACCAGCGGCAGTTCAGCGATCGCACTCTGATCCCGACCTATCGCCACCACACCGGCCGGGAGTTCCGGCTGGGCCTGCGTTGGGCGATGTAGTCGCCGCGCTGATCGGTGATGATGACGGTCGCTCAACGACCGCCGCCTCATCAAGACATGCAGAATTACTCATAAGCTCGCGCCGGTGCGACGCCGCGGTCTCAGACGATCTGAATACCCATCAAATTCAATGCACAAGGTATTCAGCCAGAAACGCTGAAAGCCGAACCGCAAGCGAACGCAGTTTTTCTGAATACCCGAACCGCCGGAGCGGCAGCCGAATACCGCTCGGAGGCGACGCAACGCGCCGCTCTCCTTCTTTGGCGACTTCCCCGCGTTCACTTCGGGCCGCCGCTTCGGCGGCGGCCGCTTCTTGGGGAGGTCCTGGTACGGGGGCGTTCTTAAGTCTTGGTCAGCCGTAGATCATTCATCACCCGCGCCTTCGCGCTTGGAGGCTTCTCCGCCGGCTACACCGCCCTTCAGGGCCTTGGCCTGACATCCACCGCCTTCGCCCAGGAAGCGCCCGACCTGCCGAAAGATTTCGGCAAGGGACGCTCGGCGATCGTCCTGGGCGCCGGGATCGCCGGCCTGGTCGCCGCCTACGAACTGGAGCGCGCCGGCTTCTCCGTCACCGTCGTCGAGGCCCGCGACCGGGTCGGCGGCCGCAACTGGACCATCCGCGGCGGCGACCGCGTCGAGACGCTGGACCGTCCCGGCCAGACCGCATCCTTCTCGCCCGGCCTCTATTTCAACGCCGGCCCCGCGCGCCTGCCCAGCCACCATCAGGGCGTCCTGTCCTACGCCAAGGCGCTGGGCGTGCCGCTGGAGGTCGAGGTCAATTCCAGCCGCAGCAGCCTGCTCCAATCCGACGCGGCGTTCGGGGGCAGGCCGATCCAGCAGCGCCAGGCGATCAACGACCTGCGCGGCGGACTGTCGGAACTGCTGGCCAAGGCCACGCGCGGCGGCGGCCTGGACCAGGAACTGAGCCCCGCCGACAAGGAGCGACTGCTGGCCTTCCTCAAGACCTACGGCGACCTCGACGCCGGCGGCGCCTACAGAGGCTCGGAACGGTCGGGCTATGTCACCGCGCCCGGCGCGGCCGACCAGAAGGGCGTAGCCCGGTCACCGCTGGCCCTGCGCGAACTGCTGTCCGACGAGACCCTGCCCTACGCCCTGTTCGAGGAGAACATCCTCATGCAGGCGACCATGCTGGAGCCTGCCGGCGGCATGGACGCCATCCCCAAGGCCCTGGCCAGGGCGCTGAAGGGACCGCTGCTGCTCGGCGCCGAGGTCACGGCCTTCCGTCAGAACCAGCACTCGGCCGAAGTCGCCATCCGCGACCGCAAGAGCGGCGGCTCGCGCAAGCTGACCGCCGACTACCTGGTCGTCACCGTGCCGCTGCCGATCCTGGCCAAGGTCGCCAACGACCTGCCGGGCGAAGTCCAGGCCGCCATCGCCGGCGCCCGCTACGACAACGCCACCAAGGTGGCCTTCGACGCGCCGCGCTTCTGGGAGGCCGAGCAGATCTACGGCGGCCTGTCTTTCGTGGGCGGCGAGACGACGCTGGTCTGGTACCCGAGCGGCGGCTTCCACCAGCCGCGCGGCCTGCTGGTCGGCGCCTATACGGTCGGGGCGGCGGCGCGAACCTTCCAGGCGCGAAGCTTCGACGACCAGGTCGCTCTCACCCGCGCCGCGATCGACAAGCTGCACCCCGGCAAGGGCCGCGATCTTTCGGCCCCGCTGGTGATCGACTGGAACCGCCAGGCCTTCAACCTGGGCCCCTGGATCCACTGGGAGGGCGACGGCAACGACCCGGCCGCCTACCACCTGCTGAACCAGCCGCAGGGCCGGATCTTCCTGTCGGGCGCCCACCTCTCGCAACTGCCCAGCTGGCAGGAGGGCGGCGTCGCCGCCGCCCGCCGCACGGTCGGCCTGATCGCCCAGCGCGTCCGCGCCGACCGCCTCACCCTTTCCCGAACGGAGACCCGTCCATGATCCGCAAGCTCGCCTTCGCCCTTGTTCTGACCGCCGCTTTCGCGGCGGGCTCGGCAAGCGCGGCCGAAATCCGCCGCGCGCCGTCCTCGGGCGCGATCGCCATCACCCCGTCGGTCGCCGTGCCGGCGGGAACCGAACTGGTCTTCCTCAGCGGCGCGCTGCCGACCATCGCCGACAAGGCCAAGCCCGGCACGACCGAGGACCAGACACGCTCGGTGCTGGCCAAGCTGGAGGCGGCGCTGAAGGCCGAGGGCCTGGGTCACGGCGACGTGGTCAAGGCCACCGTCTTCCTGGTCGGCGATCCGGCCAAGGGCGGCGAGATCGACTTCGCGGGCCTGAACAAGGCCTGGGCCGAAGCCTTCGGCACGACCGCCCAGCCCAACAAGCCGGCGCGCAGCACGGTGAAGGTGGCGGGTCTCGTCCTGCCCGGCGCCCTGGTCGAGATCGAATTCGTCGCCGCCAAGACCCGCTGACGGGCCGCGCGACCAAAGAACCCGCCGCGCGACGGGGCCGCTTCCCCGGCCGATCGCGCATCCCAACAATCTGAAGCTTTCATCGGGGGATAGGATGAAAACCCAAATTCTGGGCGCGTCGGCGCTCGCCTTGACGACGGCCCTGTGGGGCGGGGCCGCGCTCGCCGATCCGGCGCCGGAGCCCGCCGCGCCGGATGTCGCCTCGGTCGAGGCGGTGATCGTCACCGGCACTCGGCAGAGCGGCGTTCGCGCCGTCGACAGCGCAGCGCCGGTGCAGGTGATCGGCGACGAGGCCTTGGCCCGCACCGGCCAGACCGACCTGCGCCTGGCCATCAGCAACCTCGTGCCGTCGTTCACCGCCCAGGCCTTCGGCGGCGATGCGGCCAACCTCACCCTGTCGGCCCGCCTGCGCGGGGTCAGCGCCAACCAGACCCTGGTGCTGATCAACGGCAAGCGCCGCCACGGCACAGCCAACCTCGCCGTCCTGGCCGGCGCCTACCAGGGCTCGGCCGCGGCCGACCTCAACTTCATCCCGACGGCGTCGATCGCCCGCATCGAGGTGCTGACCGACGGCGCGGCCGCCCAGTACGGCACCGACGCCATCGCCGGCGTCATCAACATCATCCTCAAGGACGACGACCACGGCGGCAGCGCCTCGGCGACCGGCGGCGCCTATTACGAAAGCGACGGCGAGACCTACAGCCTGTCGGCCAACGCCGGCTTCGCGCCGGCGCCCGGCGCCTATGTCAACGTCACGCTGGAGAACCGCTTCCACGACTTCAGCTTCCGCGGCGCGCCGGACGCCCGGGTGATCGCGACCTCGGCGGTCACGGCCAATCCGAGCTGGCCATCGGCCCTGCCCGGCTATCCATATGTGAACCGCATCGCCGGCGACGCCCGCTACCAGATCACCGCCGGCACGGCCTCGGCCGGCTGGAAGGCCAGCGACCAGCTGGAGGTCTACGGCTTTGGCACCTACGGCGTGAAGAAGGCCACGGCCTACGAGAACTATCGCCTGCCCAACCGCCTGCCGGCGATCTACCCCAAGGGCTTCAGCCCGATGCTGGAGACGCTGGAGACCGACTACGCCCTGACCGGCGGGATCAAGGGCCAGGCGCTCGGCGGCTGGCGTTACGATCTCTCCAGCACCTACGGCCGTGACGACCACGAGGTGCGGGTTCGCAAGTCGGCCAACCTGCAACTCTACGCCGACACCGGCGCCACCCCGACCGAGTTCCACGCCGGCGACTTCGTCTCGACCCAGTGGACCAACAATCTCGACCTCAGTCGCGAGTTCGATGTCGGCTGGGCCTCGCCGCTCACGCTCGCCCTGGGGGCCGAGCAGCGCAACGAGACCTATCGGATCGGAGCGGGCGACGCGGCCGCGCGCTACAAGTCCGGTTCGCAGTCCTATCCGGGTTTCGCCCTGACAGACGCCGGCAAGCACAAGCGCGACAGCTGGGCGGTCTATGCCGACCTCGCCGCCTCGCCGGTCGAGAACCTGAAGCTCGATTTCGCCGTCCGCCATGAGGATTTCAGCGACTTCGGCTCGGCCGACATCGCCAAGCTGACCGGCCGCTACGACTTCACGCCGACCTTCGCGGTGCGCGGCACGGTCAGCAGCGGTTTCCGCGCGCCCACCCTGGCCGAGCTCCACTATTCGGCCACCAACGTCTCGCCGACCACCGCCTTCGTGCAGCTGCCGCCGGGCTCGGCCGGCGCCAGGCTGCTGGGCCTGGACGGGCTGGATCCCGAGAAGTCGACCAATCTCAGCGTCGGGATCGTCGCCGAGCCCCTGCCCCGCGTCTCGCTGACCATCGACGCCTATCAGATCAAGATCGAGGACCGCATCGTCGGCAGCGGCGCGCTCTACGGCAAGATCGGCGGCGCGGTGGTCAATGCGGCCATCACCAACGCCATCACCGCCAACGGCAATGTGCTCGATCCCACTGTCGGCACCACCGGCATCAACCTGTTCTCCAACGGCCTGGACACCCGCACGCGCGGCGTCGAGATCCTGGCCACCACCTGGACCGATCTCGGCGACCTCGGAAAGATCGACTGGACCCTGGGCGTCAACGTCAACCAGACCAAGGTGACCCGCATCGCCACCCCGCCCTCGGGCCTGGGCAGCGCGGTGCTCTATGACCGGGCGGCGATCGCGTTCATCGAGCACGCCTCGCCGCGCTACAAGGCCAACCTGACGGGGGTCTACGCCAAGGACCGCTGGACGGTCAGCCTGACCAACACCCTCTATGGTCCGGCCTGGGCCTACACCAACGTCAACGGAACCTATTTCAAGGACCGCATCAAGTCGCACCTGATCACCGACCTGGAGCTGACCTACGCGGTCACCGACGCGGTAAAGACCTCGATCGGCGCCAACAACCTGTTCGACGTCCATCCCGAAAACCTGAACCCGGCGGGCACGGCCGCCTCGATCGCGGCCGGCAACCAGGGCGTGGCGCTGTATCCCAGCTTCTCGCCGTTCGGGATCAACGGCGGCTACTACTACGCACGCGTGACCTACAGCTTCTGACGGCGCGGGACCTCCGGAGCGATCCGGAGGTCCCGTCCTGATCAGCGATAGCGATAGAACTTCACCCGCTGGATCTGGAACTGGTCGGGCGACAGGCGGATATGCCGGCCCTGGTGGGTCTGGTCGCCGTTCAGAAGGCGGCCGGAAACCCAGCGTCCCTGGGCGTCGAACACCCCCTCCTCGGCCCTGTCGATCCCCGCCAGCGGCGGTCCCTTGCCGGCGCCGGCGAAGGTGACGATGATCCCCCGCCCGGCGACCAGGTACTCCTCTGGACCGGTCTGGATAATCAGGCCCCCATGGGTCGCGGGCTTCTGCGCGGCCTTGGGCGTCCAGGGATCGATGAACCCGACCTCGAAGCGATAGTCGCCCATCTCCTGGCTGACCGGCGCGTCCTGCACGGTCCCGTCCTCCAGCACCCTGGGCTTGAATCCGGCCATATTCCCCTTGCCTTGGGCGTCCAGCAGCACCGGCGTCAGCTGGCGCAGGACGTCGTAGGCGTCTGCGATCGCCTTGTGCTCCTCGGCGTTGACGCTCTCGATGGCGAACGGCGAGAAGCCCAGGGCGTCCAGCTTCCCGAAGGCATAGAATGCGTTGGCCGGGGTTTCCGGGGCGCTGGCGTTGTTGGCCTCGGGCACGAACAGCGCGTTGTCGGGCCGCGCGAACCGCGCGGCCAGGTCGCTGAAGTTGGGAAAATAGATGTCGGGCGACAGTAGATCCAGGCTCGGCGCGCCGGCCTTCCAGACGTCGAGCAGATGCGGCAGCGGTCCGCCGCTGGGATACTCGCCGGGCTTCTTGCCCGTGCGGTTCAGGGCGGCGTTGACGTACATGGGCAGCGGATAGACCGCCTTGCCGGCGGCGGTCACGGCCTCGGTGTAGCGGGCGTAGGACCAGGCGGTGAACACCTCCTGTCCGGCCTCGTCGGCGCCGAAGACCGCGGCCCAGGTCCCCTTCTCCTTCGCGCCGTTGCGAAGCCACAGATCCCGCAATTCCGGCTCGATCGCCTCACCGCCGGTCTTCAGCTTCTGGATCAGGGCCGGCGGAACCTGGCCGGCATAGGCCGCATCGGCGGCGGCCCCATGCTCGCGGGCCGAGGGCAGCATGCCGATCTCGTTCTCGACCTGCACCATCAGGACGGTGTCTCGCTCGGCGTCGACCTTCTTCAGGTGCGCCAGCAGCGCGGCATAGGCCCTGGCGTCGGCGGCGCGGGTGTTATCGGAGAAGGCCGACAGGATCTCGACCGTCGAACCGTCCTGCGCCCTGACGCGCGGGAACCGCGCCTGGTCGCGCTTCACCCACGCCGGGACGTAGGTCGACATGCTGTTCTTCCAGGCCCCGAACCACAGCAGGACCAGCTTCATATCCTGGGCGCGGGCGTCGGCCAGCAGGTCGTCGACGCTGGAGAAGTCGTAGACGCCCTCCTTCGGCTCGATCAGCTCCCAGGAGACCGGCGCCAGCACGGTGTTGAGGTTCATCGCCTTCAGGCGCGGCCAGTGCCTGGCCATGTAGGCGCGGCTGGAGGCGCTGGAATTGCCCAACTCCCCGCCCAGGATCAGCATCGGCTTGCCGTCGACGACGAGCCGGGCCGAGGTTCCGTGCTTCTCGAGACGTGGGATCTCCGCCGCCGCCACGCTGGCCGCCAGCAGGGCGGCCGTCGCAACGCTCGCACCGAGCCAGGCGCCGAAACCTCTCATCGAATAACCTCCCGAGCCCCGCGCCTACGCGCTTGTTACCGCTAGCATTCACGGACCCGGAGGCGATTTGTCAAACTAGAAGTCATACCAATTCGACAAATGGTCGGACCAATCAGGCCGGTACGCTTCTGCTCCCGCGGGCGGCGGCGCCCAGAAGGCCGGCCTTTTCGAGATAGAGATCGTGCGGCGGCATGCCGGCCACCCGCTCGTTGATCGCCGCCCGGATGCGGCTCATCCGCGAACGCAGCTCCTCGGACGAGATGGCGTCGGCGACGGCGTGATGGTCGTCGGGCACAAGGCCCTGCCCCACCAGGATGGCGAACCAGTTGGTCTCCTTGAAGAGCTCCTTCTGGTCGATCAACACCTCGCCACGCGTGCGGAACACTTCCAGCCGCTGGGCCAGACTATCGGGCGGGACCATGTCGCGGCACCAGCGCCAGAACGGCGTGTCGTCGCGCTCGCCGACCTTGTAGTGGGCGATGATGAAGTCGCGGACCTGCTCGTATTCCAGCGCCATCTCGCGATTGAACTTGTCGACCACGAAGGGATCGAATCCCGTTTTCGGAAACAGCGTCAGCAGCTTGGCGATAGCCGCCTGGATCAGGTGGATGCTGGTCGACTCCAGCGGCTCCAGGAAGCCGCTCGACAGGCCGATGGCCAGCACGTTGCCAATCCAGCTCTTGCGACGGCGACCAGCGGTGAACTTCAGGACCTTGGCCTCGGCCAGCGCCGCGCCGTCCAGCCGCTCGCCCAGCAAACGTACGGCCTCGTCCTCGCCGATGAAGGCGTCGCAGAACACGTAGCCGTTGCCGCTGCGATGCTGCAGCGGGATCCGCCATTGCCAACCGGCCTCGCGCGCCGTGGCCCGCGTATAGGGTGTCAGCTGGCCGGCCCGTTCGCAGGGCATGGCGGCGGCGCGGTTGCAGGGCAGCCAGCGGCTCCAGTCGTCATAGCCGGCGCCTATCGTCTCCTCGATGAGCAGGCCGCGAAAGCCCGAGCAGTCGACGAAGAAGTCGCCGTCGATCGTCCTGCCGTCGTCCAGCACCAGCCGCGAGACATGGCCGCTTTCCCCGGCTCGTTCCACGCCGGCGATCTTGCCCTCGATACGGACAACGCCCCTGGCCTCGGCGTAACGACGCAGGAACGCCGCGTAGAGGGCCGCGTCGAATTGGAAGGCGTAGTTGATCTTGGGCAGGTTCGGGGCCGGCGGCGTGCGCATGAACCGTCCGGTCGCCGCCGCCAGGGTCTCGGCGTTGAAGCCGTCGTGGTCGCGGTCGCCGCTCTCGCGCGCCCAGCGCAGCCAGAAGTGCTGGAAACCGACGCCGTCCATGTCCGCGCCGTAGAGGCCGAACGGGTGGAAGTAGCTGTGCCCCAGCCGCCGCCAGTCGACGAACTCGATGCCCAGCTTGAAGGTGGCGTTGGTCTCGCGGATGAAGACGTCCTCATCCAGGCCCAGCACCTTGTTGAACAGCAGGATCATCGGGATGGTCGCCTCGCCCACCCCCACGGTTCCGATCTGCTCGGACTCGACCAGGGTGATCGAATAGCGCCGCGTCCCGACCGTCTGGGCCAGCGCCGCGGCGGTCATCCAGCCGGCCGTGCCGCCCCCGACGACGACGATGTTGCGGATCGCCTCGCTCACGTGAACCGCAGGGGCGCGGCAGCCGGCGCGGCGGGCCGCTGGGTCATCGCCGCCAGCCTGGCCTCCAGCGGACGCATGCGACCGACGTCGGCGGCGATGCGGCCCAGGATCTTCTGGAAGATCTGGATCTGCTCGGCCTCGCTGACGCCCTCGGCCAGCGGGTCATGGGCCTGCGGAACGACCCCATGGCCGATCAGGCAGGCCGTCCAGTTGGCGGGCTGGAAGGCCTCGTCCTCGCGGGTGGGCACGACGCCGCGAGCGCTGAACAGTTGCAGCTTGTAGGCCAGGTCGGCCGGCGGCTCGGCGCTTCGGGCGGCTTCCCACGGCGCGTCGCTTCGACGGTTCAGGTGATAGTGAATGGCCTGGAAGTCCCGCAGGCTTCGCCCATGCGCCGCCATCGCCGCGCCGTAGGCCCGCGCCTCCGGGCCGCCGTCGATATCGCTCGGGAACAGCGTCACCAGATGCGACAGCCCCGCTTGCAGGGCGTGCATCGGCGCGGCGTCGGAGGGGTCCAGCGCAATCGCGGCGGCGCCCAGCGCCACGCAGTTGCCGATCCAGGGTCGCGTCTGCATGCCCGGCTTCAGGACCAGCGCCTCGCCCTGCCGCCAGCCCAGGGGAGAAACGCTCTGGGCTCGACGAACCATCGCCTGGGCGTCGGCGACCTTGGAACCGTACACCGCCAGCCCCGCGGTGCGGTCCTGCAACGGATAGAGCCCCACCCAGCCGCCTTCGACGGCTTCGATGTGGGCGTAGGCCGGCAAGGTGTTCAGGCGTTGCCCAACCAGCGGCACTACTCGGTCGAATGGCAGCCATGCGCTCCAGGACTCGAAGCCCGCACCAGGCATATGGCCGATCAGCGCGCCATCGCCGACATCGACGAACAGGTCGCCGGCCACCACCGCTCCGCCTTCCAGGCGCAGCGTTTCGATGCGCTCACCCGTGCGCTCGACATCGCGCACGGCGCCCTGCTCGACGCTCACGCCATCGGCCAGCGCCCGCTCGCGCAGCAGCGCGGCATAGGCCACGGCGTCAACGTGCAGGCCGACTCCCGGCGAGGACAGCCGGCCGGGATCATCGCCCTCGACGATCCGCCCTTGCTTGGCGGCGGCCGCGCCCAGGGAGAAGTCTTCCAGCGCGGTCTTCAGCCCGCGCCGACGCGCCAGCACCCAGTGGTGGACGAAGTCGACATAGTCCACCGAATGACCGTGGGTGTCGTAGGGATGCAGGAAGGCCGAGCCATCGCCCGCAAAGCCGGCGAACCGCTGACCCAGGGACGGAACGGCGCCGCAGCGCCGCGCCAGCTCGACGTCCGACAGGCCCAGCAGCTGGTGCAGGTTGCCGAGCGCCGGCAGGCCGGCGTGGGACAGGCCCGGCGTCGGCGGCGCGGTCTCGACAGCCCGCACCACGAGACCGCCTGCCCCGAAGGCCTTCCGCAAGGCCAGGGCCGTCAACCACAGCGGCGCGCCGGCGCCGACCACCACGACGGTGCGTACGGGCCGGCTCATGCCACGGCCTCCGCGACCGGACGCTCGGGGATGGCGCAATGGCTGGCGACGAAGTCGGCGTGCGTCGGCATGTACGGAACCCGCCTGGCGATCGCCGAACGCTGGCGCTCCATCTCGGCCAGGGCCTGCGTCAGCGGCACGTTGTCGACCATCCGGTCGTAGCCGCCCGGCAGGACGCCCTGCCCCAGCAGCACGGAGATCCAGCTCGGCAAGGCGAACAGGCCGTCATGGTAGTTGGGCGCCACGCCGCGATGCCGGAACAGCTCCAGCTTGTGCGCAAGGCTCTCGGGGATTTCCATCTCCCGGCAATGCTTCCAGAGCTCGCCGTCGGTGCGGGTGTTGGCGTGGTAGTGCAGGATCAGGAAGTCGCGCACACGGTCGTATTCCATGTCGACCCGGCGGTTGAACTCGTCGACCAGGGCCGGCTCGACCCGTTTGCCGGGAAACAGCTTGAGCAGGTTCATGACCGCGATCTGGATCAGGTAGATGCTGGTCGACTCCAGCGGCTCCAGGAAGCCGCTGGCCAGGCCCGCGGCCATGACATTGCGCGTCCACGAGGCGGTGCGCCGACCGGCCTTGAAGCGGATCTGGCGCGGCTCGGCCAGGGCTTCGCCGTCGAGATTGGCCATCAGGGTGGCGGCCGCCTCGTCGTCGCTGATGTAGCGGCTGGAATAGACGTAGCCGTTGCCGGTGCGGTGCTGCAGCGGAATGCGCCACTGCCAGCCGGCCTCCCGCGCGGTCGAGCGGGTGAAGGGTGTGAAGCGATCGGCGCGGGCGCAGGGCACGGCCCAGGCCCGGTCGCAGGGCAGCCAGTCGGTCCACTCCTCGAAGGGGCTGTTGAGGGTCTGGCCGATCAGCAGGCCGCGAAAGCCTGTGCAGTCGACGAAGAAGTCGCCCTCGATCACCTCGCCGGACGCCAGGATGATCGAGGCCACGTCGCCCGACAGCGGATCGCGCGTGACGTCGACGACCTTGCCCTCGGTGCGCCTCAGCCCCCGCCCCTCGGCCACCTTGCGCAGGTACTTGGCGTAGAGGCTGGCGTCGAAGTGGTAGGCGTAGCTGTAGGTAGAATCGATCTTGTCGGGATCAGGATTGGGGAACTCGAAGCGGTCGTCACGCGCCGCGGCGATGGCGTAGGAAAACTGCTCGATGTCGAAGTCGTGGCCCGCCAGCCGGGCCCGGTTCCAGTGGTGGTGAAAGCCCGCGCCGCCTATGGCCGCGCCATGCACCCCGAACGGGTGGTGGTAGGACGAGCCCTTGAAGCCCCAGTCGAGGAACTCGATGCCAAGTTTGAACGTGCCGTTCGTCTCGCGCATCATCTCGACCTCGTCGATGCCGACGAAGCGGTTATAGTCGCGCATGGCCGGGATCGTGGCCTCGCCGACGCCGACGGTGGCGATCTCGTCGGACTCCACGAGCCGCACCCGCGCCTGATGCGGGCGCAGGCCGCTGACCAACGCGGTTCCCACCATCCAGCCGGCCGTTCCCCCGCCGACGATGACGATATCCAGGGGCGCGCTTGTTTCCATGCCGCCGTTCCTACCCGTTTCCGGGCGCCGGTCGAGCGGGCCCGTATTCTTGTGACGAAGGGGCGGACCGCCGGCCCGCCCCTCCTCAGATCGATCAATACTTGAAGCGGAACGTCAACAGGTAACGCTTGTCGGTGCGGTTCCAGGCGTTGTCCTTCAGAAGACCGCCGGCCGAAGCGTCGTTGACCTGCTGCTTGAGTACGGACTCGGTGTTCAGCAGGTTGCTGCCTTGCAGGCTGATCTCGAGATTGTCGCTGGCCCGATAGCGGATCGAGGCGTCGAGATAGCCGGCGTCGTCCTGCCAGATCGGGAAGGCCAGGCAACAGTCCATGGCGGTCAGCAGGTACTTCGAACGCCAGTTGTAGGCCGCCCGCACCGCCCAGCGGCCTTTCTCGTACATGCCCACGAGGTTGTAGGCGTACTTCGAGAGGCCTTCGAGCGAGTCGACCTGCACCGCTCCGTCAGCCTGGCTGAGGCCGCCGCCGCTGGTGTTGGAACCGCCACCGCCCGAGGCGTTGCTCAGGTTGCTGTTCGTGATGCCCTTGTTCTCGACATAGGTGAAGTTGGCCTGGATCCCGAGGCCGTCGAACGGCGCCGGCAGGAAGTCGAAGTAACGCTGGTAGGCCACTTCGGCGCCGCGGATCTTGGCCCCGTCGCCATTGACCGGACCGCGCGTCAGCACGGTGCGGGTGACGCCGTTGACCGTGACGTCCTGGTTGAAGCCGCCGTACTGGATGTAGTCGTTGAACTTCTTGTAGAAGACCGCCACCGAGAACGATCCGACGTCGGCGAAATAGTGCTCGAGGCTGATGTCGATCTGGTCGGCCGTCATCGGCTTCAGGTACGGATTGTAGGAATCCGCCGTGTAGCGAAGATTGGCCCCGGTGATGTTGCCCGCGCTGTCCTTGACCCACAGCGGATCATTGACGTTGTTCATGTCGGGCCCGGCCATGTTCACCTGAACATAGTTCTTCAGGTAGCCGATATCGGGGCGCGACATGGCGCGCGACGCCGCCAGACGCAGTTGCCACTCGTCATTGAGATCGATCTTCAGGTTGAAGCTCGGCAGCACGTTGTGGTGCTTCTGGCGAACCGTACTGGCCGAGGCCAGGCCGTCGGTGAACGCCTTGTCGTCGGCCGACAGGTAGCACCACAGGCTCTGGGGCACGTAGGCGCCGGTGACCGGCAGGCCGTCGGGGCCGAGCGGACGGCCGCGCGGCTGGCAGACCCGCGGATCGGTCTTGCCGAAGTCGGCGTGGACCAGCGAGCCGCTGCTCTCGTTCTTCGTCTCCACATAGCGCAGGCCGATGTTACCGCTGATCCCGAAGCCGCCGATCGTGTGATCGCGCCCGCCGAACTTCAGCATGAAGTAGGCGGCGTTGGTCTTCTCCGAGACGTCGGTGATTTCCTGCGGCAGGAAGCAGTTGGTCTCGCCGGCGCGATAGCAGACCGCCTCCCAGCGCGAGGAGCCGACGCCGGTGTTGGAATAGCCGAAGGCCTTCTGGAATTTTTCCAGGTCCTTGACGAAGTCCATGCTGGCGAAGGTCAGCATGCCCGACTTCAGGACATCGCCGCTGAAGATGTCGTTGAACGACCGCACGTCCGGCAGGTTGCGGTCCCAGCCGCTGAAGGTGGTGGTGGGATTGCCGGCGGCGCAGTCGCCGTTGACGTTGGCGGCCGGCGCGGTGCGGTCGACATTGTACCAGAGGTAGTCGGTGCTGTTGACGCCGCCGCCGCCCTGGTCGCAGCCCCAGGCGTTGGCGATGCCGCCCCAGTTGTAGACGCTCCAGCGCACCGTCTGCTCGCGGTCGGCATGGCGCGCGCCCACCTTCAGCGAGTCCAGCCAGCCGTCGCCCAGGTCGTACTGCACGTCGATCCGCGCGGCGAACTGATCGCCTTCGCTGCGCTCGAGGTGGTTGTTGACGTTGTTGAAGCGCCAGGCGTTCGGGTTGGCGAGGCCCCCCGGGGCGTAGTTGATGTTGGTGCCCGGCAGCACCGTCATGACCGGATGGTCGCCCGTCGCGTCGATATTGAGATTGGCGTAGGAGACTAGGCCGACGTCGGCGTCGTAGTTCGACAGCTTGGCCTTCACCTTCTGGACGTCGAAGTTGAAGCGCAGACGGTCGGTCGGATCCCACTTCAGATTGAAGCCCAGGTCCTGGGTGGTCTGCTTGTTGTAGTTGTAGCGCGTAGTGGCCGACAGTTCGCCGCCGCGCTGTTCGGGGGTGCAATCTGTCCGCCCAGCCCAGGCGTAGCAGGGATCGATGACCGGCAGGCCCGTCGAGGTCTGGCCGATCAGGTAGCCAGCCCAGTCATTGTTGGCCGAAGTGGTGTTGCCGACCCAGCCGAGCGGCGAGGTCATGATCCCGCTCTCGAAATTCCCCTCGTCGTCGAACTTGAAGGTCGTGCCCGGCGCCGGCAGCACGTAGGTGTTGGCGTCGGCGTTGGTGACTTCGAAGTGCGGACCGCGATTGTAGAGGCTGAAGGCGCTGCCCTGCACCGAACGCTCGTGCCAGATGTTCTCGTAGCTCGACTTGTTGAACTGCACCGTGGCCAGGAACTTCCTGTCGTTGTCGCGCCATTGGCCGGCGGCGGCGACACCGTTGCGGGTGCGGTCGAACTCGGTGTGGGCCAGGCGGTACCAGGCCGGGATGTATTTGGTCCCGCCGCCGAACATGGTGACATCCTTGAAGATGCCCATGCGGCCGAACTGCGAGCTTTCCGAGATGGTGTTCAGCTCGGAATGGGCGCCGTTCACCATCAGGCCGAACTCGCCGATCTCGGTTTCCCAGCGATTGGCGTAGATCGCCGAGACCTCGGGCGTCACCTGTTCGGACAGGGTGCCGTAGTTCAGCGAGGTGGTGATGCCGATCACCCTGCCAGCGCTGTCGAACGGCAGGCGGGTCTTCAGGTCGACCGTGCCGGCGATGCCGCCCTCGATCAGTTCGGCGGTCTGGTTCTTGTAGGTGTCGACCCCGCCCATCAGTTCGGGCGAGACGTCGCCCCAAGACAGGCCGCGCGAGGAGTTGGCGCTGAAGGTGTCGCGACCGTTGAATTCCGAGCGCACCTGCGACAGGCCGCGGACGATGACGCCCGAGGGCTCGGCCGAGAAGTGGGTGGTGTCGCTGGTCGAGGCGTAGCGATTGACGGTCACGCCCGGCACGCGCTGCAGGGCCTCGGCCACCGACTTGTCGGGGAACGAACCGATGTCGCTGGCGGTGATGGAGTCGACGATGGTGTCGGCGCCGCGCTTGATCTGCTGGGCCGACTTCAGCGCCGCGCGCTGGCCGGTGACGATCACCGTCTCCACCTGATTGTCGGCGATCACGTCCGACGGCGAGGCCTGCGAGGCGGCCGGAGCGGTCGACACCGTCTCCTGCGCCAGGGCCGGCGCCGCGCTCAGCAGGGCCGCGACCGAAGCGCAGCCCATCCATCCGGCCATGCGGATTCGCGTGGTTCTCATAGGTCGTCCCCTCCCAAGGCCGCGCTCGCTCACGCGGGCCCCTTCAAGTGTCCGGAACTTTCGCCCGGAGATGAGCGGTCGTGCCGCCGATTGTACGGGAAGCCTTGGCCAGGCGTCCTGGCGTCGCGCTTCCTCCCGTCGCACCCGTCTCGACGCGGGCGCTTGATGTTTCATAGCCGTAGCAAACGTCGGTACGCCAGCATTTTATAAAAATATTTTGTTTAATCCTTGAGCCTTGCCAACCGCTGTTGCCTGACGGACACAATCACCCTCCAGTATGCCCCGTTCGAAGGGTGACGACCTTCGAGGGGAGGCAAGCCGGTGAAGGCAATCTTCGAATCCACGGCGACCTCGCCGGAGGCGCTGAGCGCCCTGACGGCCGCCGCCGAGCCGGTGGTGATCCGGGGCCTCGTATCCCACTGGCCGGTGGTCGCGGCGGGCCGCGCCGGCCACGCTTCGCTGTTCGACTACCTGTCGCGGTTCGACGCCGGCCAGTCGGTCGCCACCGTCTTCGCGCCGGCGCAGGCTGGGGGGCGGTTTTTCTATGCCGACGACCTGGCGAACATGAACTTCCGGGGCGGACGGGCCCGGCTGCGGAAGACCTTCGACTTCCTGACCGAGCACGCCGGCGACGCCGAGCAGACGGCGCTGGCCGCCCAGTCGGTGCCGACCTGGAACGCCCTGCCCGGCTTCGCCGAGGAAAACCCCCTGCCGCTGCTGGGCCCCGAGATCGAGCCGCGCGCCTGGATCGGCAATCGCGTCATCGTCGCCGCCCACCACGATCCGTTCGAGAACATCGCCTGCGTGGTCGCCGGCCGCCGCCGCTTCACCCTGTTCCCGCCCGACCAGGTCGAGAACCTCTACATGGGTCCGTTCGAGCGCACGCCGGCCGGGGCGACCATCAGCCTGGTGTCGCTTGAGGACCCCGACCTTGAGACCTTCCCCCGTTTCGCCCAGGCCCTGGAGGTCGCCCAGACCGCGGAACTGGAGCCGGGCGACGCGATCTACGTGCCGTACCTGTGGTGGCACCACGTCCGCTCGCTGGAGACGGTCAACATGCTGGTGAACTACTGGTGGAACCCGCCCAACCAGGGACGGGGCCTGGCCCGCGACGCGTTCATGCACGCCATGCTGACCCTGCGCGCCCTGCCCCCGGCCCACCGCCAAGCCTGGAAGGCGATGTTCGACCACTATGTCTTCCGCACCGAGGGCGACGCCAACGAGCATCTGCCTGCGCAGGCGCGGGGCATCCTGGGCGATCTGGACGAAGGCGCGGCCAGGGAACTGCTGACCATCCTGTCACGCGTGCTGGCCGAGTCCGCCGCCGCCAAGCGCAGCTAGCGGCAGCCGGAAAAGACGCGCGACCGCCGGCTGGTCTCGCGCACACCGCCGCCGCCCTCGAAGAAGCGCCTGCCCCACGGCGTCAGCCGCCGCCCGTCGAAGCGTTCGACGAGATCGAGGTCAGCGACCTCGGGCGCGTTGCCCGACCACGACCAGCCCAGATAGCCTACGCCCATGGCGCCGGAGAGACGGAAGATCGCCTCCTCGTCCACCGGCTGGCCGCGATGATCCGGTCCGAACTCGCCGACGATCAGCGGCAGGCGCGCGACCTGGAAAGCGCGCAGGTAGGCCTCGACGGCCTGCGCCTCGCCATAGGCCTCGTACATGTGGACGTCGAAGACGAGGTTATGCTGCGGATCGGCGGCCAGCAGCTCGGCGGCCTTATCCCGCATGGTTCCCGAACTGTCCTGGCCGTAGTCGTGGGCGTCGATCACCAGGGTGTGGCGCAGCCCAAGGGCGCGCAGGGCGACGATGGCCGTGCGATGGGCCTCCAGCCACTGCTCCGGCGTCGTCGTCCCCGCCGTTGGCTCGTTGCCGATGTTGACGAGGACGTAGTTCTCCTGCCCTCGCAGCACGGGTGCGAGCCTGGTCCAATAGGCCAGCGCCGCGCCGATGTGCGCCGCCTTCGGCTCCAGGCCGTAGCCGGTGGTGTCGTGCACCTCAAGGATCACGACCTGCCCGGCGCGACGGGACTGGGCGATGATCTTGCGCACCGCGCGCGGCGAGGTGCGCCGCCAGCGCGTCCCGTCGCTCAGCACGATGCGGACGGTGTTGGATCCCAGCCCCGCCGTGTCGCGGATGGCCCTGCCCGTCGCGCGCGGCTTCCAGGCGTGAGGCAGGTTGACGCCGCGCATGACGAAAGCATCGCCGCAGGCGTCGATCAGGCGGCCGTCCTGCACCGAGAAACCGGCGAAGGCGGGCGTGGCAAGCAAGGCGGACGCCAGCGCAAGGCTCCCGGCCCATCTCCGCACGGCGTGCATTCCTATTCCCCCCTCCCAACGCTGGGACGCGACCCTGGCCATGGCGTTCGCCGCGCGCAAGGCATAAAAGAAATCAATTTTCTTTATTTCGCACAGCGCCGCGTCGGTCGCCGACCTTTCGCCCGCTACGCCGCAGGTGCTAAGCCAGGGCACAGATGAGCCAGTCGCCCAAAAGCCCCGCCCGCAAGACCTCGCAAGCCGGTCCGAGCCTGTCCGGCACGAATCTCGAGCGGGCCGGCGACTACAACCAGCGGGTCACGCTGCAGTCGATCCGTATCGGCGGCGCCAAGACCAAGCCCGAGATCGCGGCCCTGACCGGCCTGACCGTGCCCGCCATCACCAACATCACCAAACGCCTGCTGGACGACGGCCTGATCGTCGAGGCCGGCAAGCTGCACGGCGGTCGCGGCCAGCCGGCCATGACCCTGGCGGTCAATCCCGACGGCTGCTTCTCGATCGGCCTCAACATCGACCGCGACCACGTCACCATCCTGCTGCTCGACTTCGCCGGCCAGGTGCGGGCGCGTTCGACCTGGGAAGTGGCCTTCGCAGGCCCCGACGCGGTGGCCGAGTTCTTCGAGAGCAACTGGAAGACCTTCCTCAAGACCAAGGGCGTCGAGGCCGAGCGGATCATCGGCGTGGGCGTGGCAATGCCCGACGACATGGCCCGGGTCGACCTGCCCCATCGCCCGGCAGAGTACGGCGCCTGGAACACCACCGACGTGCGCGAACTGCTGTCGCGCCGCCACGACCTGCCGGTGACCGTCGAGAACGACGCCGCCGCCGCGGCGCTGGGCGAACTGCACTTCGGCCACGGCATGAACGCGCCCAGCTTCTTCTACGTGCTGGTCACTTCGGGCCTGGGCGGCGGCCTGGTGGTCGAGGGCGAATATTTCCGCGGCGCCCAGGGCCGCAGCGGCGAGCTGGGCTTCCTGCCGGTGACCTCCCCGCGCATCGACGTGGCCACCCTGCAGGAGGCCGTCTCGCTGTCGGCGCTCGCCCAGTTCCTCGAGAACAACGGCTTCTCCATCGCCGCGCCCGGCGACCTGGAGACCTTGCCGCAGAAGGGCCTGGACGCCGTCGAGGCCTGGATCGACCTGGCCGCCGACCTGCTGGCCGGACCGATGGTGGCGGTCAGCTGCCTGATCAATCCGCAGGCGGTCTATATCGGCGGCCGCCTGCCCGAGAGCCTGGTCGACCGCCTCGCGGCCGCCCTAGAAACCAAGCTCGCCGGCGTTCCGGGCGTGCCCGCCCTCGCCCCGGTGCAGCGCGCGGCCCTCGCCGCCGACGCGCCCGCCATGGGCGCGGCCATCCTGCCGATCATCGAACGCCTGCTGCCTTCGCGGGCGGCCCTGCAGAAGACCTGAAGACCATGACTGTCGAGATCGACGACCGCCTCGCCGCCGCCGCCTTCCGCCGCCTGGTCGAGCACCTGCGCATGCGCACCGACGCCCAGAACGTCGACCTGATGGGCCTGGCCGGCTTCTGCCGCAACTGCCTGGCCGACTGGGTCGAAGAGGCTTCGGAAGGCGCGCTCGACAAGAACGCGGCCCGCGAGGCGATCTACGGCATGCCCCAATCCGAGTGGAAGGCCCGGCACCAGGCGCCGGCCACGCCCGAACAGCTTGCCCGCATGGAAGCCAGCGTGGCGTTGAACAAGCAGTTGCGCGGCGAAGGCTAGGCCTTTACCGCACCACCTCCATGCGCGGCGTCACGTTCCAGCCGCGCAGGGCGACCTTCGCGCCCTTGCCCGCCCCGGCCGGGTAGCGGATCTCCACCGTCCGCGTCTCGCCCGGCAGCAGCGAGACGTAGTTGTCCGAATAGTAGGCCGGCAAGATCCGGGCTCCGTTGGCGCCGACCAGCGTCAGCTTGGCGTTCAGGGCCGGCGCAGCGCCCGTATTGACCAGGGTGACGGCGACCACGGCCTCATCCTTCCCGGCCCTTCCGGACCTGGCCGTCAGCGTCACGGGCTGAGCCGCCATCTGCGACAGCCGCCGCTCGCCGGCGTCATCGGCCCCGACCCAGTAGAGGTTGCGCGACAGCACCGCGCCGCTTGAGGCGACGAGGTCGAGACGGACCACGGCCGCCTCCCCGCTCTTCAGGCCAAGGTCCAGCGTGCGGCCGGACACGACGGCGTTGGCGGCGACGTCCACCATGTCGGTCTGGTCGGACAGCACCTTGCCCGAAAGGTCGAGCACCCGCGTCCGCAGCCGAGCGCCGGCGATCGGCGCGGTCGTGTTGTTGACCACCGCCAGGGCGTGGTCGGCCAGGCTCATCTGCGCGTGGACGGGCTCGGCGGCGGCCTTGGTTCCGTAGAAGGCGCCGTGGGTGTCGTAGTCATGGCTGAGGATCTGCCACATGGTCGAAGGCCAGGCCGGCTGGGTCATCCACAGCAGGCGGCCCGACGACTTGCTCCAGAGCTCCTGGTTCATGCCCTCGAAGATCGCCCGGTGCGTCTCGTAGTTCATCAGCTGGGCCTTGCGCTCGAAGTCCTCGAGGCTGGTCGGCGCGCCCAGCTTGGCGGCCATGGCGTCGGTGAAGGTCTTGGTCGCGCCGTTACCGGTGGGATGCCAGTCGTGATAGGCCCAGGTGTCGCTGATCGGCCAGCGATCGGGCGCGGGCACGGCGGCCGAGAACGCCTCCAGCGTCGGGAACGACGGCGTGCCGACCTCGACCGAGAAGCCCTTGGCATGCTCGGTGAAATAGGTCTCTGGCTCACGGTAGTTGTAGGGCCCGCTGTTCTGCAGGTTCACGCGGTTGGAACTGCCGGTGTACCAGCGCGTGCCGTCCAGGTCGTGGACCAGCGCCTCCAGGCCCTCGTTGAGGATCGGGTGCGGCACCCCCTCGTTACGCCCGAACCACAGCACGATCGAGGGATGGTTGCGGTAGCGCTTGATGACGTCGGCGGCGTTGGCCAGGAACAGCGGCACGTCCTGGGGTTCGAGCTGATAGTCCTGGGTCGAGGCCCAGAAATCGTTGAGCACCAGCAGGCCGTACTCGTCGGCCAGGTCGTAGAACGGCTCCTCGGTGTTCTGCCCCACCCAGTTGCGGATGGTGTTGAGGCCGGCCTCCTTGTGCAGGCGGAAATAGGGCTCCAAACGCTCGCGCTCGATACGCTTGCGCCAGTCGTCCGTGCCCCAGTTGCCGCCACGCGCGGCGATCTTCACGCCATTGACCTTCAGCACCAGATGCGGCGCCAGGCCCGTCTCGGGCACGTCGCGCACGGCCGGCGAGGTCTCGCCCTGCGCCGTCAGCGAGGTCGCCCAGCCGTCGACCACCTTGCGGATGCCCTCGTGGCTGCCGTCGGTGACATCCTGGCCCAGTTGCCGAGCCCTGCTGAAATCGACCTCGACCCGCCGCAGATGGCCGGTCGGGTTCATCAGCGAAAGTTCGTAGGTCACCTGGCGGATGCCGAACCGCAGGCGCTTCTCGTCCGAGGCCTGGCCGTCGGCCGAGGCGGTCAGGATCAGGTCGTGCAAGGCCTGCTCGCCATAGCCGTTGGGCCACCAGAGCCTGGGGTTGGCCACGGCCAGTTGCGGAAACTCGGCCGGCGTCAGGCGCACGGCCGAGGCGCCGGGCGGGACGGTGACTGTCTTGCTGATCAGGACGCCGTCGAAGGCGGCCGTCACCGTGGCCTGAACCGGACGGTCCGACAGGTTCTCGACCGGGGCCAGGATCTCGATCTCGGCCAGGCTGTTGTCGGCCTTGAGGAGCGTCGTTACCACCTGCGGGTCGCCCAGGCGGGCGTCGCCGGAAGCCTCCAGCACCACGTCCTGCCAGAGGCCGATATTGCGGTCGCGGACGCTGGGAATCCAGTCCCAGCCCTCGCTGGCGACGAAGGTCGGGCCGTCCAGGGCCATCATGCCGCCGTTCTCGCCGACGCCGGCGGTCAGCGATTCCTCGTGCGCCAGCCCCGGATGCGGCGGCGGCGAGACCTTCACGGCCAGCACGTTGCCGGTCGGCTTCAGCTTGCCCGCCACGTCGAAGCGGCCGCGCACGAAGGCGCCCTTCATGTCGCCCAGCTTTTCGCCGTTCAGCCACACCTCGGCCGCGTAGTTCACGCCCTTGAAGGTCAGGCGCGGACGCTTGCCGGCGACGGCGGCCGGCGCATCGAAGGTCGTGCGGTACCAGTAGGCCTGCCGGTTCAGGCTCTCGGGAATGGCGGTGTTGTTGAGGCCATAGTCGGGGTCTGGATAGACGCCGCGATCGACCAGGGTGGTCAGAACCGTGCCGGGGACGGTGGCGGCATACCAGCCCTTGGCGTCGAAGCCGGCCGACGAGATCGCTGCGCCCTCTCCAACGACCTTGGGAGCCTCGACCAGGCTCCAGCGCTTCAATGTCCAGGCGCCGGGACCGGCTTCGACCAGGGCCGGGCCGGCATAGGCGGGCTTGGCGACCGGGGCCGAGATCGCACCCTTGCCCTGCGGCCGGGTCCAGGCTTCCTGCGGCGTCACCTGCCCTGCCTGCTGACGCACCTGCACCGGCCAGGTCGGGCTGCCGGTCTCGAAAACGGTCAGCGGATCGGGCTTGCGGGCGGCAAGCGCCCTGATCTCGGCGTCGGAGAGCGCGCGGGCCTCGGCGCGGAAGCCGGCCACCTGTCCGGCGAATGGCGCGAACCCTGGGGCCTTGCGTGGCCCCAGGGCGACCGTGGCCGGCGTCGCGGCGGCGCGCGCTGCGCCCTGCGCCACCGCCTTGCCGTCGACATGGAGCGTGACCTTGGCGCCGTCCGAAACGGCGGCGACGAACCGCCAGTCGCCGGGCCGAGGCGCGTCACCGCCCTTGATCTCGATTCCCGAAGTCACGACGGCGAAACCATCGGGCCCGACCGCCAGGAAGCGTCCGCTGGCGACATCGCCGATCCCAGCCGCCAGCGCCTGGCCTGGCTGCACCTCTAAGATCCTGACCCAGCCCGACAGCGACCAGGGCGCGCCGGCCGGCAGGGTCTCGCCCGCCGCGGCGCCGGCCAGGGGGCGCGACAGGCCGTCGCCGCCGGCGGGGAACTCGGCGTTATAGGGCCCCCAGACTTGGGCGGACGCCGTCAGCGGCGCCAGCAGGGCCAGGGCGCAGCCAGCAGCCAGGACGGATTTCGAGCGGGTCTTCATCCTCTTGGTTTCCTCCGTGCGCGGCTTGGTCGCCGCTTGTTGCTGATGGTCTAGGGCCGGGTGTGGAACCGGCAGTCGGGTTCTTCGCCCTGCTCCGCCCTTGGTCCGGCGGCGGTGAAGGCCAGCCGCTCGCCCGCGCCGCTCTCGGCCGGCCAGGGCGGCAATCCGGGTGCGTTCGGCTCGCCGGTGCGCGCGAAGGCCGCCCAATAGGCCTGCAACGGCGGGCGCCCCTCGCCCGGTCGATCGAAGACGAAGGACAACTCCGAACCGTGACCTACGGACGCCTGGCCGGGCCCGGGAACCTCCAACTCGTAGCGCCAGGCCTTGCCGCCGGCCTTGTGGCGCAGGCGCGCGGTCGTCTCGGCCGGACAGCGGAACATCCGGTCGGTCGCCAGTCGCATCACCGCATCGCCTCGCACCGGATCTGTAGCGGACGGCGGATCACGATCCAGGCCATAAGCCGCCAGCACCTGCGGCGCGCGATCCCTGAAGGCCTCGACGATCCAGGCCCGCGCGCGCCGGGGTTCGCCGCCGAACAGGGCGATCTCGCGGGCGCTGGAGCCGACGATCATCTGCTTCACGCCAGGATCAGCCAGCAGCGCCTCCGGCGCCTTGGGCAGCACCGCGCCGTCGACGACGGCCTGCGTCCAGATGAAGCCCTGGTCGTCGATGGGCGCCATCAGGACCTCGGCGATTTTCAGCAGTTCATTGCCGGAGGTCCGCCGAAGGTCGCCCAGCGACCTGGCCCCCAAACGCCGCGCCAGATCCTCGCCGATCGCCTCGTTCTGCTTCAGCGAACGTGACGGAAAGCCGAAGCCCGGCATGCCGCTCTGAAGGATCCCGCGGGCGATCAGGTTTCGCCCTTGAGGCGACAGCATGACCAGGCCCGCGTCCTGGCCGCCGGCCGAGTGGCCGAACAGCGTGACATTGCCCGGATCACCGCCGAACGCGGCGATGTTGCCCTGCACCCACTGGAGAGCGGCGATGATGTCCATCAGGGCGTAGTTGCCCGACGCCCCGCCCTGCTCCCGAGTCAGGGCCGGATGCGACAGGAAACCGAACACCCCGAGACGGTACTGCACGCTGACCAGCACCACGCCCTGGTCGACCAGGCTCGACTCCACCGTGCCCGCGCCGGAGCCGGCGTGGTTGGCGCCGCCGTGGATCCAGACCATGACCGGCAGCCGCGCCCCCGTCGCGTGCTTGGGCGAGCGAATGTCGAGGTAAAGGCAGTCTTCGCTGGATCGCGCCGCGTCCGCCGCGTTCCAGCCGCGCGAGGTCTGAAGGCAGGCGGGACCAGACGCCAGCGCCGGCCGCTCGCCGCTCCACGCGGCCACGGGTTGCGGCGGCTTCCAGCGCAGATCCCCGACCGGGGGGCTGGCGAAGGGCACGCCCAGGAAGGCCTGGCTGCCGTCGATCCGCCCGTCGCCGACTAGCGTCCCCGCCGTCGTCGAGATGCGGACGGGGTCGGCGACGGCAACGCCCGCCAGCGCTGTCATGACGGCGACGATGAGCAGGCGCGCCAGCCGCATGGATTCAACTCGCGTCAGGCCGCGACATCGCCGGCCCAATCGGCCTGGTTCCACAGGCGCGCGGCCCCGCGCACGCCCGAGGAGTCGCCCCAGCGGGCCTTGACGATGCGGCTCTCCCAGTTGTCGGTGAACACATGCGGGCCGACCAACGCCGGCAAGCGCTCGTACAGCAGCTCGACGTTCGACATGCCGCCCCCCAGCACGAAGACGTCAGGGTCGACGATATCGGCGATCACGCCCAGCCCGCGGGCCAGCCGGTCGAGATAGCGGTCCAGCGCGCCCTGGGCGATCGGATCGCCCGCCGCAGCGGCCTCGACGATCGCCGCGCCACTGAGGTCGCCGCCGCCGTGCTGGCGAAAATCGCGGCGGAAGCCGGTGCCGGATATCCAGGTCTCAAGACAGCCGTGGCGACCGCACCAGCATTGCGGACCGGGGCTTTCCTCGGGCTTGGGCCAGGGCAAAGGCACGTGGCCCCACTCGCCGGCCACGCCGTTGGCGCCTTCGACCAGCCTGCCGTCGATCGCCAGACCGCCGCCGCAGCCGGTGCCGATAATAACCGCGAAGGTCAACCGCGCCCCGGCGGCCGCGCCGTCGACGGCCTCCGACAGCGCCAGGCAGTTGGCGTCGTTGGCCAGGCGGATGGGCCGCTCCAGGGCGGCTTCCAGGTCTTCGCGGAACCGGCGACCGTTCAGATAGGTGGTGTTGGCGTTGCGGATCAGGCCGGTGCGCGGCGAGACCGAACCCGGCGCGCCCACGCCCACCGATCCCTTGCCGCCGACGGCCTGCTCGGTGCGGTCGACGAGATCACGCACTACCTTCAACGCTGCTTCGTAGTCGCCGGGCGTGGCGGCGCGGAGCGTAGAGAGCACGCGCCCCTCGGGCGACAGGGCCGCCGCCTCGATCTTGGTTCCGCCGAAATCGACCCCGATCTGGATCACCCGAAACTCCCTCGCCGCACGCATCCCTACCGGACGCCGCAACCTCCAGCGGCCAGAGGCTTACCCTGCGTCCGCCAGCCGCGCCAGAATAAAAAAAGACTTTTTATTTATTCATACTACAAGTCAGGGCGTGACCTTCAGCATGACCACACCATGCGGTGCGACCTGGGCCTCATGGCCGCCCCTGCGAACGCCCAGGTTCTTGCCCGCCCACAGGTCGCGGACCTTGGCCGGCAAGGTTTCGGGATAGTCCAGCATCGCCCAGTCCACCCGGATCGCCGCCGGCGCCTGGCCGCGGTTCAGCAGCACGACGGCGCGACCGCCGCCTTTCAGGGGACGCGCCCAGACCTCCAGGTCGCCCTGCTTGGACACCCGCCTGGCTTGGGCGCCGAGCGGATCCTGGTCGATAGCGATGACTTCCTCGTTGGTGAGGATCGCCTTGGTGTCGGCGTCCATGTGGCCGATGTCGTTACCCGCGATCAGCGGCGCGGCCAGCATGGCCCATAGGCTGAAGTGCGCGCGGTACTCCTCGGTGGTCATGCCGCCGTTGCCGACCTCCAGCATGTCCGGATCGTTCCAGTGGCCGGGCCTGGCGAACGGATGGAGCTCGACCTGCCTGTCGAGGATGTTCATGACGCCCAGGCTGTAGCCCTTCACGCCCTCCCAGGCGTCGTAGATGTCGCCGGTGGTGCGCCAGAGGTTTCCGACCGACGCGCCCCAGGTCCAGGGCTTGGAATTGCCCCACTCGCAGATCGAGAAGACGATGTCCCGGCCCGAGGCCTGCAGGGCGGCTGACATGATGTAGTAGGACGACGGCGCGTCCTGCGTGCCGGCCATGCACCAGTCGTATTTCAGGTAGTCGACGCCCCAGGCGGCGTACTGCCGGGCGTCCTGGTATTCGTAGACGCGGCTGCCCGGACGACCGGCGCAGGTCTTCAGGCCGGCGTCGGAATAGATGCCGAACTTCAGGCCCTTGGAATGGATGTAGTCGCCCAGAGCCTTCATGCCGCTGGGAAAGCGCTTGGGATCGGGCTGGATGTCGCCGCGAGCGTCACGCTCGCCGTGCCAGCAGTCGTCGATGACGACGTACTCGTAGCCAGCGTCCTTCATGCCCGAGCTGACCATGGCGTCGGCCATGCGCTTGATCAGGGTCTCGTCGACGTTGCAGGCGAACTTGTTCCAGCTGTTCCAGCCCATCGGCGGCGTGCGGGCCAGGCCGTTGTCGGGCAAAGGCGGCGGCGGATCGTCGGCCAGGGCCGGAACGGCGGCCGCCAGCAGGGACGCGGCCGCCAGGGTCGAGACGAGGCGCTTCATGGGTTCACGCTGGATGTGGGGTGAAGAGAAGGACGGTCCGCCGGTCCCTTGGCTCCCGCTTGCAGGAATCTTGGGAAAGGCGCGGGTGAACCAGCGGACCGCGAGGCGACGAGGGCCTCAGTCGATCAGGCGGGGAGAAAAGCGGTTGGTGGACGCGAAAGCGCGTCGGGGCCGGGCCCGAAAGTCATGTTTGCCTCCCCAAGTCCTGCGCCGCGTCCTTGGTGGCGCGGGCGGTTGGCTTGAAATGGAGGTGACCATGGGGCCCCGGTTGCCGTCAATAGAATAAATAAATTTGTTTTTCTTTTTGCCGTTACGTCAGCGGACGTAGGTGACACCCATCCTCAGGCTGCGCGGCGCGTCGTAGCTGGCGATCCCGTCGCCGGTGCGGCCGGTGGCGACCTCCGCGTCCAGGGCATTGCGCAGGTCGAGCTCCAGGCGTGTGGAGGCGTTGAGCGCATAGCGCGCCGAGAGATTGACGGTCGTGGCCGCTTGCAGCCGGCGGGTGTTGAGGTCGTCGTCGAAGCGCGCGCCCTCGCGGCGGGCGGCGAGGAACAGGTCCAGGCGCTGGCTGGCGCGCCATTCCAGACCGGCCGAAGCGGCGACGCGCGGGGCCTGGGCCGGACGCTTGCCGGTCAGTTGCGGGGCCTGCGCGCCGCCGTCGACCTCGGCGTCCGTGGCCATCACCGCGCCGGTCAGCACCAGGCGCTCGCCGAGACTGGCGCGGCCTTCCACTTCGATGCCGACGGCGTCGATGCGGCCGACGTTCTGGCGCTGGCGCAGCACGCCGCCGGCCGGAATGAAACCGGCCGTCGGGAAGGTCGCCGGGCCCTGGCCGATCGTGACATTGGCCACCGGATCCTCCAGCCGGTTGAGGAACAGGGTGGCGGTCAGGCTCGCCCCCTGCCCTTCCAGCCCCGCCCCGGCCTCGACGCCGTAGAGGCGCTCGGGCTTGAGGGCCGCATTGGCCTCGGTGACGTCGTTGCCGACCCGGAACGGCCGGTGCAGTTCGTTGAGGCTGGGCGGACGAAAGCCGGCATAGGCGGCGGTGCGCACGAAGCCGGGGCCAAGATCGCGGCGCAGGCCGATGCGGCCGGTGGGCGTGGTGGCCGAGCGGCCGGCCGGCGTCTCGTCGAGGGTCGCCGCGCCGGTCTGGGCGTCGTACTCGCGACGGCGGGCGTCGAAGGCCCGCCAGTGGTCGAGGCGCAGGTCGCCGGTAACCAGCCAAGGGCCGGCGGTCCAGCTGGCGTCGGCATAAGCGCCCAGGGTCGTGGTCTGGCCGCCGGCCTCGCGCAGGCGGGTGAACTGGCCGCCCATGTAGCGGAAGCGCTCGTGGGTCTCGCCCTCGGCGGCGCGCAGGTCGGCGCCGATCTCCCATTCCAGCGGTCCGCGCACGCCGCGCAGGGCGGCGTTGAAGCCGTAGCCGTAGGCCGGCGTCTCGAACTGGTCGTTGGCCGGCGTGGTGAAGGCCCGCCCAGCGCCGACGGCGACCGAGCGGTTCTGCAGGTCGCTGACCAGGGTCCAGGCCTGCAGGCGCCAGCCGTTGCGCCCCTCGGCGGGAGCCTGGGCGAGAGTCAGACTGGCTTGCGCGCCGCGCGAGCGGGAGTCGGCGCCGACCAGGCCCGAGCGGCGGTTCTCGTCATAGACGGCCAGCCGGGCGGCCATGGCCGGACCGCTCGACAGCCGGGCGTCGTAGCGCAGGGCCGCCGACCAGGCGTCGAGCGCCAGGGGCTCGTCGGCCGCGCCCCGCCCCGCGCGCACCGGCGTCCAGCCGTCCGAGCGCTCGGCTGTCACGCTGGCCAGCAGGCCGCCGCTGCCGGCGTTGACCGCCGCACGGCGATAACCCTGGCCGCCGCCCTCGGCGCCGGCCTCCAGCACCGGCGCGCCGCCGTCGCGGCCGGTCAGGGCGACGACGCCGGTCAGGGCGCCTGCGCCATAGGCCTGGGCTCCGGCGCCGCGGACGATGCGGACATCCTGGACGGTCTCGGACGGCAGGCCGCTCCAGATCACCCAGCCGCCGAACGGGTCGTTCTGCGGCACGCCGTCCAGCGTGACCAGCGCCCGCCCGGCCCCGGACGGGGCGATGGCCCGCAGCGACAACCCTTGCGTGGTCGGATTGGCCGCCAGGCTGGAGGTGCGGCGAAACAGCGAGACGCCCGGCGCCCGCGCCAGCTGCTCGTCGAGCCGCGTCGAGCGCGCCCAGACCGGGTCGGCCAGGCGGGTGATGGCGAAGGCGCCCTCCCCGGCCGACGGCGGCAGGCGCGCGCCGGTGACGACGACTTCCGAGACCGGAGCTTCAGGCGCGGGGGCGGTCTCGAGGGCGGCGTCGAACATCGGGGCTCCGGACGGATGAGAGTCGGCGCAGCCTATCGCCGCGCCGGCGCAAGGGAACGGCCCTCCGGTGGAAAAGGCTCGCCTGTCATCAATCCGTTTTGCAATCGTCGCATAAGCCCTCGCGCGCGGGTCGCGGGCTCGCGCGCAGGTTTCCGGGGGACTAGCCGCATGACCCATCTTCGCGCCAGCGCCGCCATCGGCGTGCTCGCCTTCCTGCTGGGCGCCGGATCGGCCCTTGCCCAGGGCTCGGCGGTCGCGCCCGTCGTCTCGACCGCCCCCACCGTCGAGGGCGGCGCCAACGGCGTGGCGCTGCTGCGCAACCCCGCCGCGCCGGAAAAGAGCCTGATCGCCGCCACCGGCGAAGGCGGCGGGCTGGAGCTCTACAGCCTGGACGGCCAGCGGGTCGGCACCATTCCCGGCGGCGAAGTCTATGGCGTCGACGTGCGCGAGCAGGACGGCAAGCCGCTGCTGGCGCTGCTTGACCGCAAGGGCGGCCGCCTGCGCCTGGCCGCCTACGATTTCGCCACCGGAGCGGCCGCCGGCCTCGACGCCAAGCCGTTGACGCTGGACTACGCCGGCGAAGGCGTCTGCCTGTATCGCGGCGCCCACGACGGCTCGCTCTACGCCTTTACCCTGGGCGTGGCCGGCCAGATGGACCAGTGGCTGCTGTTCCCCACCGCCGACGGCAAGCTGGACGGGCGCATCGTGCGCCGCCTGCACCTGTCGTCCGAGGCCAAGTATTGCGTCAGCGACGACGCCAGCGGCGCGCTCTACGTCGCCCAGGAGGCGGTCGGGATCTGGCGCTACGACGCCGATCCCGAAGCCGAGGCCGTGCCGACCCTGGTCGACGCCAACCGCCTGGGCCATATCGCCGGCGAGGTCGCGGGCCTGGCCCTGGTCGACGGCGGGCCGAGCGCCCGTTTCCTGGTGGCCGCCAACGCGACCGCCGGCGGCTACAACGTCTATGACCGCGCCCAGGACGACGCCTTCGCCGGGACCTTCCGTATCGGAACGGGCGACCAGAACGCGGTCGAGAACCCCTCGGGCCTGTTCGCCCTGCGCGGCCCCCTCGGCGAGCGCCTGCCGGCCGGAGCCCTGCTGGTGGCCGACGACCGCAAGGCCGATGCGAACATGAAGGTCGTCTCGTGGGCCGACATCGCCGCCGGCCTGAAGCTGGCGACCGGCGACGCCGCCGGCTCCAAGCCGGCCAAGGGCTTCGCCACTGTCCATCCGACCATGGAGACCCGGCCCGTCGACCACGACGGCGACGCCGCCGACGATCCGGCGATCTGGGCCAACCCGGCCGATCCGGCCAAGAGCGCCATCATCGCCACCGACAAGAAGGGCGGCCTCCTGGTCTACGACCTGTCGGGCCAGCCTCTGCAGTATCTGGCCGACGGCAAGATGAACAATGTCGACCTGCGGGCCGGCTTCAAGCTGGCCGGCCGCGAGACGATCCTGGTCGCCGCCAGCGACCGCACCCACAAGTCGATCGCCCTCTACACGCTGGATCCGGCGACGCGGCAGCTGACCTCGGTGGCCGACGGCGTGCAGGCCACGGGGCTTTCGGACCCTTACGGCCTTTGCATGTATCGCGGCCGCAAGGGGCAGACCTACGTGTTCGTCGGCGATCCCGACGGACTGGTGCGCCAATGGAAGCTGGTCGCCCAGGCCAATGGCAAGGTCCGCGCCGTACCGGTGCGCGACGTCAAGTTCGACACCCAGACCGAGGGCTGCGTCGCCGACGACGAGACCGGCGCCCTCTACGTGGCCGAGGAAGACGTCGCCCTGTGGAGGCTGGGCGCCGAGCCGACCGACCGCAAGGAACCCAGGGCGATCGACCGCGTCGCTTCCAATCCGGCCCTCAAGGACGACCTGGAAGGCGTGGGGCTTTACCGGCAGGCGGGCGGCAAGGGCTATCTGGTCGTCTCCAGCCAGGGCAACAACAGCTACGCCGTCTATCGCCGCGAGGGCGACAACGCCTATGTCGGCAGCTTCTCGGTCACGGCCGACGGGGCCAAGGGCATCGACGGCATCTCCGAGACCGACGGCCTGGACGTGACCAGCGCCTCGCTGGGCGCGGGCCTGGAAGACGGCGCCTTCGTGGCTCAGGACGGCCGCAACGTCTTCCCGCCGCAGCACCAGAACTTCAAGCTCGTGCCGTGGTCGGCGATCGCCGGGGCGCTGGGGCTGAAGTAGGCGAACCTCCCCCCTGCGGGGGTGATCGCGGCAGCGATCGGTGGGGGCATGACTTTCAGGCGTTGCGGCAGCTGAGAACGCCCCTCTCCGTCGCCTCTGGCGACACCTCCCCCAGAGGGGGAGGATCTCTAGAGCGCGCCGAACAGCCTGGCCTGCAGCGCATCCCGCATGGCGCCGAACGCGGCTTCGCGGTCGGCGGGGGCGGCGAAGCGGAGCTTGCCGATCAGGCCGCCCATCAGGGTGGACCAGACCATGGCGTCCAGACCGTCGGCGTCGTTGACGCCCTGGCGGCGCAGCATCCGCATCGAGGTGGCGCCGCGGGTGGCGCGGACGGCGGCGGCCAGCGGCTGCAGGGCCGGCTCGCGGGCGGCGGCCAGTTGCAGGGCGCCCAGCGCCCGCACCCGGGCCGAAAAGCCGCCTGTGGGCGCCATCACGGTGGCGACGCCGGTGTCGTCGGCGCTGGCCAGAACCTCGGCGCGGACCTGGCGGTGAAGCTCGACCATCGCCGCCTCCACGAGATCGGCCTTGGTGCGGAAGAAATAGGTGGTGGCGGCCAGCGACACCCCGGCCCGGGCGGCGACGTCGCGCTGGGTCAGGCGGGATACGCCGCGATCGGCGATGCCGGCTATGGCCGCCTCGACGATACGGCGGGCGGTGTCGTTGGCGTGCTCGCGCTCGGGCAGGACCTCGTCGGGCGCGGGACCGGGCGGTACGGGTTCGATCGGCGCCTTGGCCAGCCGCGCGCCCAGGCGCCGGAAGGCCGGGACCAGCCACAGGAGGCGCTCGCCAGCGTCGGGCTCGACATGCAGCAGGGTGCAGAGGCCGACCGCGAGACCGGCCCAGCCGTCGGCCTCGATCTCGGATGCGCCCAAGTCCAGCGCCGTCTCGCGCCAGAAGGCGAACTCGGCCTGGCCGCCCTGCCCGGCCGCAGCCTGCAGTTCGAGGTCGCCGCCGACCTCGGCCTCGATCTCGAACTCGCCCAGCAGCACGAAGCCCAGGCGGCCGGCATCCAGCCGTTCGGCGACCAGCAGGGTCAGGCGGTCGGCCAGGCTGTTCCAGCGCGGTCCGCGCGACAGGCCATCCGCCAGCGCGGCCCGCTGGCGCGCCGCCTCTTCCAGGGCCAGGGCCTGGATCCGCCGCAGGAAGCCGGCGCGATCGCCGAAATGATAGTTCACGGCCGAGGCGGCCGCGCCTGCGCGCGCCGCCGCCGTGCGTGCGCTGACGGCCCCCAGCCCTTCGTCCAGGGCGATGCGGTAGCCCGCCTGCGCCAGTTGGTCGGCGGGATCCAGGTCTGCGAAAGCCATGCCCCGTGTGTGGCTGGACAGCCGTTCGAACGCAAGTCTGGACAAGCGTTCAAGTTGCGAACCAGCCCAGGCGAGGGCACCACCACACTTCGGATATTTTCTTCAATAATTTCAACATTAATTTCCGCAATACATCAATCCGTCGCCTAAATTTCACGACAGTTTCACACGGTACATTCGTTCGAATTGCTATCCGCCCCTCGTCTTCATCGAGGGGAAGCCATCATGATCCGCGCCCGCCGGAGCGCCGCCAAGGCCCTGCTGCTCACCACCGCCGCGCTCGCCCTGCCGATCGCCGCCCACGCCGCAGACGCGGCTCAACCCGCCGCGGTCGCGACCGCCGCCATGGCCACCGGCCGGGTGATCGGCACGGACGGGGCCTATCTGGTCGCCGCCGAAGTGTCGGCGCCGAAACTGGGCCTGCGCACCACTACCGACCGCGAGGGCCGCTTCAGCCTGGCTCTGCCGGCCGGCGCGCAGACCCTGCTGGTGCGCTATCCTGGCCTGCCCGACCGCTCGGTCGAGGCCAGCGCCGGCGCCGCGCCGATCACCGTCAGCTACGCCGACAGCGCCGAGATGGAGGCCGTGGTCGTGACCGCCGGCCCGATCCTGGGCTCGCAGGCCGCGGCCATCGCCCAGCAGCGCGCCGCCGACAACATCATGAACGTGATCGCCGCCGACGCCATCGGCCGCTTCCCCGACCAGTCGGCCGCCTCGGCCCTGTCGCGCATTCCCGGCGTCGCCATCGAACGCGACCAGGGCCAGGAGCGCTATGTCCAGCTGCGCGGCGCGCCCGAGCGCTGGACCGTGGTGTCGGTCGACGGGATGAACGTGCTGGGCGCCGAGGAACGGGTGTTCCGCTTCGACTCCGTGCCGGCCGTGGTCATCCAGACCATGGAGGTCAACAAGACCCTGACGCCCGACCAGCCGGCCGAGGCGCTGGCCGGCCGCATCAACATCGTCACCGCATCACCCTTCGACCGCCGCGGCTTCCACGTGTCGGGCGATATCGGCTACGGCGAGATGGAACTGGGCGATGGCCCCCAGCGCCAGGGCTCGATCCGCGGGTCGTGGTCGAACGACAAGTTCGGCGTCGTCGCCGCCCTCGCCCACTACCGCCGCAACCAGACCACCGACAACCGCGAGATCGGCTGGAACAACGACCAGAACCTCGACACCGTCGACACCTTCAGCTTCCGCTCCTACCGCCTGGAGCGCGAGAACAACGCCGGACAGCTGGGGCTGGAGTACCGGCCGGACGGCGGCGGCCGGATCTTCTTCAACAGCCTGTATTCGGAATTCATCGACCGCGAGCAGCGCAACCAGTACGACTTCTCGCTGTGGAACGCCCGCACCCAGACGGCGGCCAATCGCGGCCCCGACAGCGGCTTCGCCGACGGCGCGGCCTACACCGCCAGCTGGCAGTATGGCCGCTATTACAGCGACACCTTCGCCAACACCCTGGGCGGCGACCATGACTGGGCCGACACCTCGATCAAGTGGCGGCTGAACTACACCCATACCGACGCCGGCGCCTATCTGCCGCTGATCCGGCAGAACTTCGGCCGCCTGTCGCTCGTCTACAGCGGCGCGACCTCGGGCATTCCGGACCTCGACCTCTACACGACCAACCTTTCGGGCGCGACCTACAGCCGGGGAACGGCGCTGTCGGCCCTGCCGCAGACCGGCTCGCAGGCCGACGTGCTGATCCCGATCGTCTACACCACCGACACCGACGCCTGGACGGGCCAGGTGGACATCGCCCGTGACTGGACCCCGTTCGGCGTCAGCTCCACCTTCAAGGCCGGCGTGAAGTACGACATGCGCAAGGCGACCGGGAACACCTTCTCGGGCATGCCGGGCTCGACGCCGATCCTGCAGCAGCTGGCGGGCCAGACCGGCGGGACCTGGAGCGTCACCCCCCGGATCACCAACGCCCAGTGGACTAGCGACTTCGCGCGGGGCTGGGGCGTCAACTATGTCGACAACATCGGCCTGCGCCAGGACCTGGACGCCCTGCTGGCCAAGGCCTCAAGCGCCGGCCTCTACAACGCCGCGGGGAACGTCCTGCCGCAGGACCGCTTCGCGGTCGACGAGAACATCCTGTCGGCCTACGCCCAGAACAAGTGGCGGCTGGGCAAGTGGGAGGTGCTGGCCGGCCTGCGTGTCGAAAGCGTCGACCTGGAAAGCCGGGGCGTGGCGGTCGCCAGCGGCGTCCAGACGCCGATGACGGCCAAGCAGAGCTACACCGACCTGTTCCCCAGCCTGCACGTCAACTACGAGGTCACCGACGACGTCAAGGCGCGCTTTGCCTTGATCAGCGGCGTGGCCCGCCCCTCGTTCGGCGAGGTCCGCACCAGCGTGTCGGTCGACGACATCGCCGAGACGGTCAGCGGCGGCAATCCGGACCTGAAGCCCGAGCGGGCCTTCGGCTTCGACACGGCGCTGGAATGGTACCTGCCCGGCGCGGGCCTGCTGTCGGCCTCGGCCTTCTACCGCCGGATCGACGACGTGCTCTTCGACAGCCACCGAATGGTCGGCGACGATCGCTACGGAGCAGCCCGCAGGGACTACACCTACGTCACCACGCTGAACGGTTCGGACGGTAAGATGGCCGGCCTGGAGCTGGCCTACATGCAGCAGTGGCGGTTCCTGCCGGGCGCGCTGAGCGGCTTCGGCTTCCAGGGCAACGTCACCTTCCTGGACGGTGAGTTCAAGACGCCCGAAGGCGTCAAGAGCGCCTTCCCGGGCCTGTCGGACACCCTCGTCAACGCCTCGATCTTCTACGAAAAGTACGGCCTGTCGGCGCGCCTGTCGTACCAGTGGCGCAACGATTGGCTGGACGAGCCGAGCGCCGACGCCACCGACCACACCTACTGGGCCGCCACCGAGCAGCTTGACCTGTCGCTGCGCTACCAGCTGCGCGACGGCGTCACCGTCTATTTCGACGCCAGCAATCTCACCGACGAAACGGGCATGCGCTACCAGGGCCACGCCAACCGCCCGATCGAAGCCGAGGGCGTGGGCCGCCGGTTCATGGGCGGCGTGCGGTTCAACTTCTAAAATCGGGACACAGAAAAATGCTGATCCGCAACATGCTGACGGCCGCCTGCGCGGCGGCCGTCCTCGCCGCCCCGGCCGTCCAGGCCCGCCCGGCTTCCGCTTCAGTCACAGAGGCCTCGGTCGTGCTGAAGGACGGAACCTACCAGGTGGCCTGGAAGACCAGCCGCCCCGGCGCGCCGGTCGACCTCTATGTCGCCGGCTCGCCCGGCGCGCCGCTGAAGGCCATGCGCAAGCTGGCCGACAACGACAAGGACGGCGCGGCCAGCGTCACGGCCGCCGAGGCCGGCGCGAACCGCCCCTATTTCTACGTCGTCGCCGATGGCGAGAAGACCGGCCTCCGCACGGCCACCCGCGTGGTGCCGTTGCAGGGCGCGGCCAACTTCCGTGACCTGGGCGGCTATTCGGCGGCGGGCGGCAAGCACGTGCGCTGGGGCCAGGTGTTCCGCTCCAACGGCCTGTCGACCCTGACCGACGCCGACTACAAAACCGTCGGCGACCTGGACGTGAGGCTGGTCTGCGACCTGCGCACCGACCAGGAGCGCAAGACCCAACCCACCGTCTGGCGCGGCGGCAAGGCCGTGCCGGTGTTCCTGAACTCGCCCAAGGCGGGCCTGGACATGGACATGAGGGCGCTGTTCGGCAACGGCCCGCCCAGCGCCGAGGCCGTCCGCGCCAACTTCATCGGCTTCTACAAGCTGATGCCGGAAGCCTATGCCGGCGAATACAAAGCGATGTTCGAGAAGCTGCTGGCGGGCGACGCGCCGATGCTGGTGCACTGCTCGGCAGGCAAGGACCGCACGGGCGTGGCCTCGGCCCTGATCCTCACTGCGCTGGGCGTGCCGCGCGCCCAGGTGACCGCCGACTACGCCATGAGCGAGACTCTGCTCGACACCGAGAGCAGCCGCCGGGCCATGGCCGCCGGCGCCAAGTCGGATGATCCGAACGCCGCCATGTTCGCCAAGCTGCCGCCGGAGATCACCCGCGTGCTGATGCGCACCGAACCGGCCTATGTGGAAGCGGCGCTGGACGCGGTCACCGAGAAGTACGGCTCGGTCGAGGCCTATCTCGACAAGGTGCTGGGCGTCGACGCCAAGGACCTGGCCAGCTTGCGGGCCCGCTACCTCGAATAGTAGTTTCATTTTGTGGGATCAATGCTCACAAAATGAATGGATAATCCTCCAGATCGCTCTATGGTCTGACCAATTCGACCAAGCTGCCTGACAGCTTCGCGATCTGGAGGAAACCCATGCGGCTGACGTCGCTGCTGGCCGGCCTGGCGGCCGCCGTCTTGGCTACAACCGCTTGGGCGCAGGACGCCTGGGTCAGCGACAAGCGCTCGCCGGGCGCCCTCCCCATCGCCGGCGCCGAGATCCTTTATGCCGAAGGCGACTTTCCCGTCGTCGGCCTGGCCGCCAGCGACCTGCGGGACGACCTGGGCGCGGTCCTCGGCAAGTCCCCTTCCCTGTCCACCGGCAAGCCGAGCGGCCGGACCGCGATCATCGTCGGGACGCTGGGCAGGAACCCGCTGATCGACGACCTGGTGCGCGACGGCAAACTGGACGTCGGCGACCTTTCCGGCGCCTGGGAAAGCTTCGTCATCGCCGTGGTCGACAAGCCCGCGCCCGGCCTCGACAAGGCCCTGGTCATCGCCGGCAGCGACCGGCGAGGCGCGGCCTTCGGCGCCTATGAACTGAGCCGTGCGGCCGGGGTCTCGCCCTGGACCTGGTGGGCGGACGTGAAACCCCAGCGGAAGAAGGCGCTGTACGTCGCCGCTGATGCCCGCCGCTTCGGCCCGCCATCGGTGAAGTACCGCGGGATCTTCATCAATGACGAGGACTGGGGTCTTCAGCCCTGGGCGGCCAAGACCTTCGACCCGGCCTATGGCGACATCGGGCCCAAGACCTATGAGAAGGTGTTCCAGTTGCTGCTGCGGCTGAAGGCCAACACCCTGTGGCCGGCCATGCACGAGGTGACGAGGCCCTTCAACGCCGACCCGGCCAACGCTGTCCTGGCCGACCGCTGGGCGATCGTCATGGGCTCGTCCCACGCCGAACCGATGCTGCGCAACAATGTCGGCGAGTGGAAGGCCGGAGCCGAGGCGTTCAACTACGCGGCCAATCCGGACGGCGTGCTGGACTACTGGCGCGAGCGGGCCAGATCGAACGGCAAGTACGAGAGCATCTACACCCTGGGCATGCGGGGCATCCACGACTCCGGCATGGTCGGCGGCGGCGACATCGACGGCCAGCGGGCGCTGCTGGAGAAGATCATCACCGACCAGCGCGGCTTGATCGGCCAGCATGTCGCCCCGAAGGTCGATACCGTCCCCCAGGTGTTCACCGCCTACAAGGAGGTGCTCGACATCTATCGCTCGGGCCTGAAGGTCCCCGGCGACGTCACCCTGGTCTGGCCGGACGACAATTTCGGCTACATCCGCCAGCTGCCGAACGCGCAGGAGCGCAAGCGGCCCGGCGGGTCGGGCGTCTATTATCACCTGTCCTATCTGGGCGCGCCGCTGTCGCACCTGTGGCTGTCGACCGTGCCGCCGGCCCTGGTGATCGAGGAGATGGGCCGGGCCTACGACCTCGACGCCCGCCAGCTGTGGGTCGTGAACGTCGGCGACATCAAGCCGGCGGAGCTGGGCACGCAGCTGTTCCTCGACATGGCCTGGGACATCGACCGCGTGCGGGCTCTGGGCGCCCATGGCTATGAGCAGGCCTTCGCCCGCGAGACCTTCGGGCCCGCGCAAGCCAAGGCGATCGCGCAGATCCTGGCCGATCACCACCAGCTGAACTTCGAGCGCAAGCCCGAGCACCTGCAATGGTTCTGGGGCAAGGGCTCGACGCCGCGCTCCAGCCCGCTGTCGGTCGCGCAGGCGAATGCGCGGCTGGCGCGGTTCGACGCCCTGGTGGCCAAGCTGGACGCGCAGGCCGCGAAGATTCCGGCGCAGCAGCGCGACGCCTGGTTCGAACTGGTGGACTATCCGGTGCGGGCTGCGGCCCTGGCCAACCACCGCTTCTTTGACGCCGAGGCTTTCGACCGGCTGATCGGCGAGCGGCCGGACGAGGCCCGCGCCCGCGCGGCCAAGGCCCGGGAGGCCGATGCGCAGATCACCGCCCTCACCCGCCGTTTCAACGACGAGATCGCCAGCGGCAAGTGGCGCGGGATCATGTCTGTGGAGCCTGCCGACGGCTCGTGGACCTCGTTCCGCCAGCGACCGTTCGCGGCCCCGGCGACGGATGCGACCGCGCCGCGCCTGGCGCCCTCGCCTGCCGAGGACGAAGGCCTGATCGTGATCGAGGCCGAGACGGCCCGCGGCCAGGGCTGGCGGCGGATCGACGGGCTGGGGCGCGGCGGGGCGTCGATGGCGGCCGGCGACGTGCGCGAGGCCTCCACCGACGGTGCGACGCTGGACTATGCGGTGAAGCTGCCGGCCGGCGCCTGGGCGCTGGAGCTCGACCTGCTGCCGACCTTCCCCCTGAACGGCCAGACGGCGCTGCGGCTGGCGGTCAGCGCCGACGGCGGCGCACCGGCGATGGTGGTCGCGCCGCGCAAGGTGGGCGACAAGGCCTGGGCGCAGGGCGTGACCGATGGTCGCCTGCGGGTGGGCGCGGGCATTACGCTGTGCGGCGGCGAGCACGCGATGCGGGTGACCTCGGTGGATCCGGGCGTGGTGCTCGACGCGCTGGTTCTGCGGCCGGCGGGAGCGTGCGCACCTTGATCCTTCTCCCTATGGGAGAGGGATCAGAACGCCGCCTCGAAGGCTTCGAAGTCCTTCTCAAGCCGCCATTGCATCGCGGCCTTCAGGTTCTTGCTGAGGAACACGTCGCAAGCCGTGCCGGGCTTGGCGCATTCGGCCGCGCCGCGCAGGCTCTTGCCCGGCAGGAAGGCGTATTCCAGGCTGTCGCGGGCGATGGTCTTGAGGTCGGCATAGCGCAGGCCGTGCTCGGTGGCGGCGCGGACATATTCGTTGGTCAGGTCGATGCGCGAGACGCCCTCGTCGTCGGTGGACAGCACCACCGGCACGCCGGCCTGGCGGTAGAGCGACAGCGGGTGGTCGGCGCCCTTGACGCCCAGGATGACGTCGTTGCTGGTCAGGTTGATCTCGACGGCGACCTTGTCCCTGGCCATCTGCTTGAGCAGGCCCGGCGCGTCGTGCTCGTAGGCGATGTCGACGCCATGGCCGATGCGCCTGGCGCCCGCCACCATCACGGCCTGATTGATGTGGAAGGTCAGGTCGCGCGGCGGCGTGAGGCCCAGGGTCAGCTCGCCGGCGTGCAGGGCCATCGGGACCCTGGGGTAACGGCCCGACAGGTACTTCATCATCTTCATGTGCAGGGCGTAGTCGCCAAGCGAGACCGGGTGGTCCTCGGGATTGACGATGTTGACCCCGACGAAGCGCGGGTCGGCGTCGACCAGGGCGAAGGCGGCGGCCATCTGGGCGAAGACGAAGCCGGCCGGCTGGGCGCGCTCGACGAAGGGCTGGAAACGCACCTCGACGGCGCAGGGACCGGCGGTTCCACTGTTCTGCGCGCAGTCCAGGCGCTTGTCGGCTTCGGCGAGGGCCGCGTCCATCTCCTTGCGCGAGGCCTCGACCATGGCCGGCAGGCCGGGCGCGAAGGCGGCGTAGGTCTTGGCGAAGTCGCCGGTCCAGCGGCCGGCCTCGCGTTCGGCGAAGGCGCGCATGGCGTTAGGATTGGCCGAGCTCTCGACATAGGAGACGCGGTCCTGGGCGGCATATTCGCGGGTGACGGCGACCATCGGCCCGATATTGGGCACGGCGGCGGCGGCGAAACGCTCGAAGGTCGAGAAGAACTGGTCGTGGCCCGAGGCGGCGGCATAGTCGGCCCCGCGGTCGTAGTTGCGCACCGACAGGCTGTCGATCACCCGGTTGTAGAGGGCCGGATCGCGGCGGGCGAGGCCGGCGGCGGGGACGGTCGCCTTGCCGTCACCCCCATCTTCCTTGCAGGGCGCGGACGTCAGGGCCGGCGGCGTGGCGGTGGAGACGCAGAGGCCGCCCTCGCCCGCCCAGGCGATGAAGTCCTCGGCATAGGGCGCGCCCCACAGGTGGTTGTGCAGGTCGCCGCCCTTCGGCATGGCCTGCAGGAAGAGCCGCAGCCTGGCCTTGTCGCCGGCCGCGGCGTCGAAGGCGGCCGATGCGCGCGCCTCGGACGGCGACGGAGCCGCGTGGGCAGGCAAGAGGGTCAACAGCCCGCCTGCGATCGCTATTCCGCTCGCCAGCCATTTCGTTCGCGCGCGCATCGTCCGCCCCCAGATCCTTTCTGGCCTACCGAC
Organism: Caulobacter sp. FG7; assembly: GCF_057808875.1. Classification (NCBI taxonomy): domain Bacteria; kingdom Pseudomonadati; phylum Pseudomonadota; class Alphaproteobacteria; order Caulobacterales; family Caulobacteraceae; genus Caulobacter; species Caulobacter sp. FG7. Next base: position 122,076 of record NZ_JBMDIW010000006.1, on the reverse strand, counting down.
GATGATTTGCGGCGTTTGGCAAATCGCGGGCGGCGAAAAGGACCGGAAGACGACGTCAGGATCAGAGGCTGAGCAGCGGGAAGCGCTCGGCCGCCTTGGCGTTGGTGGTCGAGCTTTCCGTCCCGCCCTCGGCCAGGGCGGCGACGCCGACGCCCAGCAGCCAGCCGGTCAGCATCAGGCCCAGGCTGGAGTTGAAGGCTTCCAGCGCCTCGCGCACAGGCTCCATGCCCGGCTTGGTCAGGTTGAAGTCGGCCTGGCCGACGGCGGCGCCCGTGATGCTGCTGGTCCACCCCGACGAAGCGCCGTCGGCCTCGTGGATGACGAAGCCGTCGTCGTGGGCGGCGTCGAGCGCCCGGCCGTCGGTGCTGAGCGACACCGACAGGTCGCCCTTGGTCAGCTCGCTGACGCCGTCGACCACCAGAGCCTGGTCGCCGCGGGTGATGACCAGTTGCTCTGCGTAGGTCATGGCGCCGCCGGGCGTCGTGGTGGTGTTGATCGTGATCTTCGTGCCGTTCTCGAGCTGAAAGGTCGTGGTGCCCCAGAAGTCGCCGATGTGCTTGCCGTTGTAGTCGACGTGGGGATCCCCCCAGATGCGGGTCGTGTTGCCATCGGCGTCGCGCACGATGACCTCGGAGCTGGCCTCGTTGATCGACAGTGTGTAGCCGTCGCCGATGTCGATCTCGGCCTTGCCGGCCTCGGGCATGCTGGCGGTGAAGGACGGCTGGGCCGGGGCGGGCTGGAACAGCCCGGCGACCATCGCGCCCAGAGTGAACTGCATGGCGCTGAAGGTCTTCAGCGATTGGCCCAGGCCCGCCCCCACGCCGGTGAGGATCGCCGCGTTGAGCGCCGTGCTGACGGCGCTGTTGATGGTGGTCATCGCTCCTACCCCTGCTCGATCGGATGGCCGCCGGGTGCGGCCTGCGACGAAAGGTGGCGCCAAGCGGGGCGGTCCAGATAGCTGGGGCGTATCCCATCAGGGAAAACCCTAGGTCGCGCTACGCGCGCCCCCTCCGGCCCTTCGGGCCACCTCCCCCAGAGGGGGAGGATCCTGGCGCTCTAGATGCTCCCCCTCTGGGGGAGCTGTCGCGAAGCGGCTGAGGGGGTCAACCCTTCCCGTCCAGCCCTCGCAGCACCTGCAGGATCACCGTCGGCCGGGCGCCGATCTCGTTGAGCAGCAGCTGGACGAGGCCCGTCAGCATGGCCAGGACCACGGCCGTGGCGATCCACGACTTGATGGCCAGGCCCAGGGAGAAGACGTTCAGCTGCGGGGCGTAGCGGTTGATCAGGCCAAGGCCGCCATCGACGAGATAGAGCACGATCAGCGCCGGGGTCGCCAGCATCACCGCCATCACCATCAGCCGCGAGAACTCGCCCTCGAACAGCGACAGGCTGCGTAAGGAAAGGACCGGGGTCAGGCTGCCGATCGGCCAAACCGCGTAGCTGTCGAGGATCACCCCGACCATCAGCAGGAGGCCGCCCGAGAACATGAAGACGAAGTTGGCCAGGCGGCTGAGGAACTCGCCGGTCAGCGAGGTCTGGTGGCCGCTCAAGGGGTCGACCACCTGGGCGATGGTGGCGCCGACCTTGGCGTCGATGATCTGGCCGGCCGCCTCCAGGGCCCACAGCATGGTCCCGAAGAAGAAGCCGATGACCAGGCCCACCAGGGCCTCCTTGGCGAAGATCATGATCCACTGGACCGTCGGCAGCTCCATCTGGGCCAGCTGGGGCTGCAGGGTGATGACGATGATCCCGAAGGCCAGGAAGATCGAGTTGCGCACCAGGGCCGGCACGGTCTCGGGCGACAACAGCGGCAGCAGCATGAAGGCCGCCGCCACCCGGGTGGCGCCGACGGCCAGGATCAGGGTGTTCTCGAAGATCGCCCCGAGCCAGTCGGGGGCTCCGATCATGCGCCCCTCGTCATCGGCGGACCATGGCCGGGAACTCGGTGAACACCCGGTCGCCGAAGCGATAGAGCGTGCCGCCCAGCAGGCTGGCGGTGACGAAGATCGTCAGCACGATGGCGAAGAACTTGGCCGCGTATTGCAGGGTCTGCTCCTGCAGCTGGGTGGCCGACTGGATGACCGCCACGAAGAGGCCCACCAGCGAGGCGGCGACGATCGGCGGGGCCGACAGGATCAGCACCAGCCACAGGGCCTGGTTGACGAGCTCGATGGCCTGGGCGTTCAGCATGGCGCGGCTCCCGTCACGTGTAGGACAGCACGAGGCCGTGCGAGAGCTTCACCCAGCCGTCGATCAGCACGAACAGCAGGAGCTTGAACGGCAGCGACACCGTCGTCGGCGACAGCATCATCATGCCCATGGCCAGCAGGATGTTGGAGACCACCAGGTCGATGATCAGGAACGGCAGGAAGATCAAAAAGCCGATCTGGAAGGCCGCGGCCAGCTCCGACACGGTGAAGGCCGGGACGACGACGATGAAGTCGCGCTGGGTCAGGGCGCGGGCCTTTTCCGGGCCGTTGATGCGCTGGGCGGTCTTGAGGAAGAAGGCGCGCTCGCGGGGCGTCGAATGCTTGATCAGGAACTCGCGCAGCGGCTCCTTGGCCTTGTCGGCGTAGGTGAACAGGGCCTGGGTGTCGCTGCTGACGGCGGCGATCGGCTTCACGTCCTGGTTGGCGGCCGCCATCTGCTGGCCGACCGGATACATGACGTAGAGGGTCAGGATCAAAGCCAGGCCGTTGAGCACGATGTTGGGCGGCACCTGCTGCAGGCCCAGCGCATTGCGCAGCAGGCTGAGCGTGACGACGATCTTGGTGAACGAGGTGACCATCACCGCCACGAACGGCGCCAGCGCCAGCAGAATGACGGTGATGAGGGCCGAGCCCGGCGAGAATTGGGTCAGGTCCATCGGGGTTCAGCCCTCGCCGCCTATGGTCTCGACCAGCACGCCCCAGGCCTCGCCGACGGGGACGAGGCGGCCGCGGGCGATGGCGCGATCGCCGGCCAGCAGCACGGCGGGGGCGTCCTCGCGCGGGCCAGCCAGAACAACGGTGGAGCCGGGACGCAGGCCCGCCAGCTCCGACAACGGCAGACTGGCCTCGCCCAGCAGCACCTTCAGCGGCACGGGCAGATCGGCGGGGGCGACAGGCGCCGCGTCGGGGGCGGCCTCTGTCGGGGCGACGGCGATGTCGAGCGGCGGGGTCATGGCGCTCTCCTCGATGGCGTTGAGCGTGAAGCGACGATGAGAAAGCTCGAACCGGCCGACGAGGCGGCGGTCGAACAGGGTCAGGGCGGCCAGGCCGGGGCGGCCGGCCGACAGCGGGGTCAGCACGATGTCGCCCGGCCGCAGGGTCGCGGCGGCCTGGGCCGGCAGCTCCGGGCCGTCGAGCACCAGCGGCCCGGCGGCGGGCACGGCCAGGTGCGCGCCAGGGGCCCAGGGGTCGAAGATCGGCTGCGGCCAAGCGTGGGCGACCTCGGGATCGACGGCCAGCACGAGGCGGGCGAAAGGCGCGCCGTCCTGGGCCTCGACGACGATCGACAGGGCCAGCAGACCGTCCGGAGCCTCGGTCTCGACGCCCAGGGGCGACAGGCTCTCGGTGGTGGCGGCCTCGACGGCGGCCAGGACCGGCTCGACCCGGTCGAGAGCGATCAGCAGCTCGGCGTCGTCGGCCGGGACGAAGGCCGCGCCGGAAAGCGCGCGGATCGCCAGGCGCAGGTTCGGCGCATCGTCGCCAAACAGGATCCATGGACCCACACCGGCCTCGGCGTCGAGGGCGACGCGGGTGACGAGGCCGGGCGCACGCAGGGCGGCCAGCACCGCCAGGGCGTGGTTCCGGGCGACGAGATCGGAAAGCTCGGCGGCGGCGGGCGAGGCGCCCTCCCCGGCCTGGAGGTCGAGGGAGGCGGTCATGCGTCGTCGTCCACGCTGCCGGTGACGGCCATGCGCACCAGCCGGGTCAGGCTGGTCGCCTCCATCTTGGTCATGATCCGAGAGCGGTGCAGCTCGACGGTCTTGGGACTGATGCCCAGGTCGTAGGCGATGACCTTGTTGACCTTGCCGGCCACGACCAGGGCCATGACCTCGCGCTCGCGCTCGGTCAGGCCGGCCAAGCGGCGGGCATAGGCCTCCTGGCCGGGGGTCAGGGCCGGCCGGGCCTGGGCGAAGGCGCGCTCAAGGGCGGCTTCGAGCGCCGCTTCCTGGAACGGCTTTTCCAGGAAGGTGATCGCCCCCTTCTGCATGGCCTCGACCGCCAAGGGCACGTCGCCGTGGCCGGTCATGAAGATCACCGGCCGCTCGCAGCCCCGGGCCTTGAGCGCATCGAGCAGCTCCAGCCCCGACATGTCTGGCATGCGCACGTCGAGCAGCAGGCAGGCGTCGGGCGGCGGATCGCCGGCGTCGAGGAAGGCCCGGGCCCCGTCGAAGGTGGAGACGGCGTAGCCCAGGCTTTCCAGCCACCAGGCGGCGGACTGGCGAAACTCGCCGTGGTCGTCGACCAGGCAGACCGCGCCCAGCACGCTGGGCTCTGGTGTCGGGATAGAGGGGGTGGTCATGGCTCCTCCTGGCGCGCCGCGGGCAGCGCGATGTGGAATACGGTCCCCCCCTCGGGATCCGGGGCGTGCCAGAGACGCCCGCGATGCAGTTCGACGATGGACCGGCAGATCCCAAGGCCCACGCCCATGCCGCCTGGCTTGGTCGAGAAGAACGGCGAGAACATCCGCCCTTCCGCCCCCGCCTCGACGCCCGGACCGCTGTCGGCGACGGTCAGCTCGACCATTCGATCGCTGCCCTCCATGGGCGCGGCGGCGATGGTCAGGCGACGGGGACCGGGCCGGCCGCGCATGGCGTCAAGGCCGTTGCGGGCGAGGTTCACCAGCACCTGCTGGATCATCACCGCGTCGCCCAGCACCGGCGGCAGGGCGGCGAAGTTGCTGCGGGCGACAACCTTGTCGCGGGCGATCTCCCAGTCGAGCAGGTCGAGCGTGGCGCGCACCAGGCGGGGCAGGTCCAGCGGCTCGACCTGGGGCTGGCGCTGCTCGACGAAGGAGCGCATCCGCTGGATGACGCCCGAGGCGTAAAGCGCCTGCTCGGCGGCGCGGTCGAGGGCCTCGACGCCCTCCTCCGTCGACAGCGCCCCGCGCGACAGCCGGGCCTTCAGGCCGCGAGCGATATTGGCGATGGAGCCGATCGGCTGGTTCAGTTCGTGGGCGATCATCGTCGCCATCTCGCCCACCGACATGACGCGCGATGTCAGTAGCAGGCGTTCGCGGTCGGCCAGGCGGCGGCCTTCCGCCTCCTGGCGCTCGGCGGCGCTGGACAGGATCAGGCAGATACGGCCGTCGCCGTGGGCGGCCCGGGCCTCGAAGGCCTGGCCGTCGAGATCCAGCGGAAAGAGCCCGCCCTCCCCGCGCCGCGCCGCCTCGACCGCCGCCAGCAGGCCGCCCTCCGGGGTCAGGCCGGGCCGGAGGTCGGGGGTCAGCCGCGCGAAGGCGGGCGAGCACCAGGCCAGGCGCGGCGCGCCGGCGTCCTCGAAGGCGGCGACGGCCAGACCCAGGACTTCCAGCGCCTCGGCCTCCGGCGATTGCGACAGGAGCGCGGCCAGGCCCGTCATGCGACACACTGGCCGGCTGGGCAAAACGGGCCGGCTAGGGAAAACCCGACTGGCGGGCGCGCGTTGTCTTTCGTATCGAGAGACTGAAGGAGCTCGCCATGTCCACCAGCCGTATCGACGCCCCGTCCGTCTCCGGCGTCTGGAGCCACGGTCTTTCCGGGATTTCCCCGGCCGGCGAGCCCTCGCGCGCCCAGGCCTTCGGCGACTTCTCCGGCTTCTCGCGCCATGACGGCCGCATCGGCCTTTCGGGCGCCGCCCGCGACCTGGACGATGCGTCCCGCGCCGTGGCCGATCGCCTGACCGACACCCGCGACAACAACTTCATCTAGGGTTAGCGTCGCGGCGTGAACGCCGATCGCATCCTCAAATCCGAGCCCGACTGGTTCGGCGCCGCCCAGGCGCTGGTCGAGGGCCTGCAGGGCCAGCCGACGCTGGATCGCCGCGTCGACGTGCTGGAGCGCGTCTGCACCGACCTGGGCGATGCGCTCTATCCCGGCTTCGCCAAGCTGCTGGCGGCTGTCGCCCATTTCGGCGAGCCGGAAGTCAAGGCGCTGGTCGCCGAGGCCCTGGCCCAGGCCCTGCTGACCGCCCGCCTTCCCGCCGCACGGGTGCCGGCCTGGGGCGCGGGCGGCTTCTCCGGACTGGGCAGCGGACCCTTGCTCAGCAACAGCCGCAAGGTCGGGCCGCTGGAGTTCCTGTGCGTCTGGCTGGTGCGCGACATCGCCGACGCGCCGCTGGACGCCCAGACCTTCGAGACGGCGGCGACCTACCTGCTGGACCTGGTCAGCGCTTCGCCCAAGGCGACGGCGCTCTATGTCGACAAGCTGCGCGCCGACGCCAACGACCCGACCGAGGGCCTGCACAACGCCCAGAGCCGCCGGCTGATCGAGGTGCTGGCCGAGCGCTGGGCGGCCGGCGATCCCCCCGCCGAGGTCGCCCGCGCCGTGGCTCGGGCGGCGGAGGCCGATCGGGGCGTGGGACGGTTCGGGCTGCCGCTGCGGTGAGAGCCTTGGGCCGAAAGCCTCGTCCTTCGACAAGCTCAGGAAGAGGTTTTCTATTGCGACGCCAGCAATGGACCTCACCCTGAACTTGTCGAAGGGCGAGGTCCACGCGCCAAGTCGAACGGAGTGTATGCTCAACGCACCCTCCGGATCAGGCTTTCCGGATCCAGGCCGTCGTCGGCCTCGACGAAGAGATCCGCCAGCGCCAGGCCGCGTACTTCCAGGCGCTTGCGCAGGGCCTCCAGGGCCTTGGTCAGTTCGGGCGTGGCGTCGGGACGCGCCGCCAGGGTCAGCGACAGCGAACCGTCGGGGGCGCGCGACAGGCCAAGGCCGGTCAGCAGCGAGGCCTTGTCGGCCAGGCCAAGCGCGATGGCCTTGCGGTCGCCTCCGGACGCCAGCCAGGCCTTGTCCATGGCGGCGGTGAAGGCCTCGATGTCGGCTGCGGTCGCGCCGGGCGCCGACACGGGGGTTTCGACCGCCCCGCCGCCGGACTTGGCGAGGGCCGACAGGGCGTCGACGCCCGCCGTTTCCTGGTCACCGGTGACGTCCTGGAAGTCGCGGGCCGGGCCCAGCAGGGCCGAGAGGTCGACCTTGCCGTCATCCTCGTCGCGCTCGGTCTCCTTGTCGCGTTCGGCGCGGCCGGTCTGGCGGCAGAGCGGCTCGCGGCGCTCGGCGGCCTGCTGCAACAGGGCCTGGAACTCGGACCCGCGCCAGGGCGTGGGCGGCTCGCTCGCGCCACGCGGCGTGGAGGTGTTCGGACGCTCGGCGGCGGCGTTGTCGCGAATGGTAGTCATCGGAAACTCCTGAAGGCGCCGGCGTCCTCGATCTCGAGCTGCTCGCGGGCCTCGCGGTCGGCGGCGACCAGGGCGCGGGCGTGGTCGAGACGACCGTTCATGGCGTCGAAGCGGCCCTGGGCGCGGGCGAGGGCCTGGATGGCGGCGGCCAGGTCCTCGCGGGCCAGGTCCAGCGCCACGGCCTCCTGGTCGCGCAGGCGCTGATCGGCGTCGCGGGCCACGGTGATCGCCTCGCGCCGGGCCAGGGCGACCTCGACCAGATGGGCAGCCCCCGACAGGCCGCCGGCGAACCAGTCGTCCAGCCGGGCCTTGGCCACATCGTGGACGGCGATCAGCCGGTCGCGAGCCTCCAGCGCCTCCACCGCGAGAGCGACCGCGCGGCGGGCATCGGCGGCCTCGCGCATGGCCTTTTCGACGCGGCGTTCGCGCAGCTTCACCACCGGAACAAGGGCCTGGACCTGGGCGCGGGCGGTCATGCGGCGACCTCCGCCAGCGCCGCCAGGGCCTCGCCGAAGGCGACGGCGTCGTGCGCGCCCTGGCGCAGCAGATCGGTGATGCGCGGTCGGCGGGCGATGGCCTCGTCGGCCAGCAAGTCGCCGCCGGACTTGTATTCGCCGATCTGCAGCAGGAACTCGATCTCGGCGTACTTGGCCATCCAGCCGCGCACCTTCATGGCGGCCGCCTGCTGCTCGGGCGAAGCAACGCGGGGATAGACCCGGCTGAGGCTGGCGGCGACGTCGATGGCCGGATAGTGCCCGGCCTGGCCGAGCTTTCGGGACAGGTAGATGTGGCCGTCGAGGATCGAGCGGACCTCCTCGCCGACCGGATCGCCGCCCTCCTCGTCCTCGATCAGCACGGTGTAGAAGGCGGTGATCGCCCCGCCCTCGATCGAACCCGCCCTCTCAAAGAGCCGCGGCAGTTCGGCGAAGACCGACGGCGGAAAACCCCGGCGCACGGCCGGCTCGCCCACCGACAGGCCGATCTCGCGCAGGGCGCGGGCGAAGCGGGTGACGCTGTCCATCTGCAGCATCACGCGGCGGCCCTCGGCCCGGAACCCCTCGGCGATGGCGGTGGCGACGTGGGCGGCGCGCACGCGCTCCATGGCCGGGCGGTCGGAGGTCGAGACGATGACCACCGAGCGGGCCAGGCCCTCGGGCCCCAGGCAGTCGTCGAGGAACTCGCGCACCTCGCGGCCGCGCTCGCCGATCAGGGCGATGACATTGACGTCGCTGCGGGCGTGGCGGGCGAACATGCCCAGCAGGGTCGACTTGCCGCCGCCGGCCATGGCGAACAAGCCCACGCGCTGGCCCTCGCCCGTGGTCAGCAGGGCGTCGACGCAGCGCACCCCGGTGGCGAACGGCTGGGCGATCGGCGGGCGGGCCAGCGGATTGGGAGCCTCGCCATAGACGGGGAACGGCCGCAGCGGTCCGTTGATGGGGCCAAGGCCGTCAAGCGGTTCGCCATGGGCGTCGAGCACGCGACCCAGCAGCCCCTGCCCCACGCCGATCTCGCTGCGGCGGGGACCGGCCACCACCTCGGCGTCGACCGCCACCCCCTCCAGGCGAGACAGCGGGGTGAGGATCGCCGCCCCGCCGTCGAGGCCGACGACCTGGGCCTTGACCGCATGGCCGCCAGCGCGGTCGACGATCTCGCACTCCTGGCCGATGCGCACGTCCAGGCCCGTGGCGCGGACGGTGGTGCCGAAGGCCTGGGCCACGCGGCCGCGCCGCTCGACCGTGCGGGCGCCGCGCAGCGCGTCGCGCAGGCGCTCGTCGCTCGAACGTTCAGGGGGCGCGTCGAAGCTCATGCGGCGGCCTCGCCGGCCGGGACGGCGAACACCGCCTCCAGGGCCCTGAGCTGGGTTTCGAGCCCGGCGTGGGTGCGGCCCGAGGGGGTGTCGAGCACGCAGTCGCCGGCCGCCACGTCGGCGTCGGCCACCACCTCGATGCGGGCGTCGATCGACCACAGGCGGCGGGTCACGGCGCCGGCGGCGTCGGGCGCCACGCGTACGCGGATCGGCTCTTCGGGCAGGAGGTCGCGGGCGGCCTGCTCGGCCAGGGCGGCCAGCACCTCGTCGGGGGCCAGGCCCGCGGCGATGCGGCGGACGATGTCCAGCGCCAGGGCGCCGGCGCTGGCGCGCAGGCGGTCGCGCTCGACCTGCAGGGCGGCGTGGACGCCGGCCAGCACCTGGGCGGTCTCGCGGGCGGCGGCAGCGGTTCCCTCGGCGTGGCCCTGGGCGAAGCCGTCGCGCAGGGCGGCCTCGCGGGTCGCCTGGCGCAGGGCGTCGAGGGCGGCGGTCAGCTCGGCCGCGTCGCGCACGGCGCCGACATCCTCGCGCCGGATCACCGGCTGGTCGGTCAGCAGCGCGCCCGAGGGACCGGAAGACAGGAGCAGATAGGTCATGCGGCGGCCTCCAGCGCGCCGGCCTCGAAGGCCATGAAGAGCCCGCGCGCGGCGTGCGCCGCGCCGAGGCCCCGGTCGGGATCGATCGCCAGCGGGGCGACCGCGAAGAGCTCGGCAAGACGGGCGATGGCGGCGGGACGGCGCCCGACCTCGGCCAGCAGCACGCCGGCGCCGAGGGCGCAGAAGGTCTCCTCGTCGCCCAGCGCGGCCTCGGCTTGCGCGGTCGTCGCCACTAGGCCCGGCGGCGAGGCCAGGACCGCGTCCAGGGCCGTCTCGCCGATGCGGCGGGCGACGCGGGCCAGGCGCTTGCCGTCGATCGTGCGGCGCAGGATCTCGGTGCAGGCGGCGGCCGCAGCGAAGTCGGCCAGGCGCATGCGGCGCTCGGCCGGCCAGGCAGTCCAGTCCGGCGCTGCGGCGACGTCGGCGAAGGCCAGCGGCGCCTCGACGCGCCCATCCAGACGTCGCGCCAGCCGCGCCGCGCGCGGACCGACCGGCGCAGGGACGCCGATCGCCCCCAGCAGGCGGGCCTGGACGACCAGGCGCTGGCGGTCGGCGCGGGCGTTCATGCGGCGGGCGTCCCGGGCTCGGCCAGAGGCTTCAGCTTGCGGCGCGGCTTGCCCCGGCTGGTGCGGCTGAAGACATAGGCCCCCACCCCGCCGATGGCGGCGAGGATGGCGACGGCCGGCATGGTGAACGAGCGGATCGGCGAGGCCGGCGTCGCAACCATCACCGGCTTGGCCGGGAACATCACCACCGTCACCTTGTCGTACGGCAGGCCCTCGATGGAGTTGGTGACCAGGGCCTTGATCGAGCCCACCTGGCCGGACAGGTCGACGTCGGGGTTGTGGCGGATGAACACCGAGGCCGAGGACGGCTTCTGCTGCTCGGCCAGCGGATCGGCCTCGGGCACGGCGATGTGCACGCGGGCCTGCACCACGCCGTCGATCGACGAGATGGTCTGGCTGAGCTCCTGTGAGAGGCCGTACATCAGCCGCGCCCGCTGCTCCATTGGCGAGGAGACGAAGCCCTCCTTCTTGAAGACCTCGCCCAGGCTCTCGAACTTGTCGCGCGGATAGCCCTGGTCGTGCAGCACGGCGACGGCCGACGAGAACTGCTCGGCCCGGGCCTTCAGCGCCCAGACCTTGCCGTCCTTGCTGCTCTTCGAAGCCGAGACATTGGCGTTCTGCAGCACAGCGACCATCTCGTTGGCCTCGCGCTCGGTGAGCCCGCCGTAGAGCTCCTTCTCGGCGCAGGCCGTAAGGCCCAGGGCCGCGGCGACCAGGACGGCGGGCAGGATCTTGCGCATGGCCGCCACCTAGGCCTGTTGCCGGAACAGCTGCTGCAGGCCGTCGGACGTGCGGTTGGCGATGTTCGAGGTCAGCTGGCAGTTGAACATGAACTCGTGGCACTGGACGGTCAGGCCGATCATCTCGCCGGGCGTGATCGCCGCGCCCTTGGCCTCGGCGGCCTTGGCGTGGGCGGCCAGGTTCGAGGCCTGGCTGTTGACGAACTCCAGCTGGTTGAAGACACCCTTCATGGCCGGGGCCAGGGCCTCGGGCCCGCCGAGCCCCGCCACCTGCGAGGCGCCGGCGGTGTGCAGCGCATTCTGGAACTGGACGGCGTCGGTGAGGCTGGCGCCGTAGCCGACCTGGGCCACCTGGGGCGCGGCTTCCTGGGGCATGGCCAGGGCGGCGGCCGAAACGGGATCGAAGGACATGGCGTCCTCTCCTGAAAGACGCGCTTAGTTCTTGCGGGCCATGGTTTCGAGGGCGCGGCCGACGCTGTCGACCGAGGTGGATTCCGAGTTGGCCATGAAGTTCATGCGCAGGCTCTCGGCGGTCAGCTGGGCCATGACCGAGGGCTTGTCCTCGCCGCCGGGGCCGATCTGGTCGGAGAGCTCGGTGATCTTCACGGCCTGGGCGTCGAGCACCTGGCCCCACGCGTGCGCCATCGCCTCGAACCAGCTGCCGGGGCGGTTCTTGTTGTTGGAGCCGGCGAGGCTGGGCGCGACGGAGGCGCTGCTGAAGCCGGAAATGCTGCTGTCGGACATGGTCGCTTCTCCTCGTATCGGGTTGGAATTTCAGAACATCAGGCGGGTGGTGGCGCCGTCCTTCTCGACGACGACGGCCTGGCTCTCGACGCCGACGATGCGGTCGCCAGTGGGCAGGGTGGAGCCGGCGAAATAGCGGGCGCCGTCGGCGGTGGCGACGTAGCCGGCGTCGCCGCCGACCACCGCCACCACGCGCTTCCCGGGCCCCTGGTCGAAGACCGCGCCGAAGCGGTCGCCGCCGGCCGCGCGGGCGACGTCGAGGTCGCGCAGGCCCTTGACGTCATGCAGGGCGATCTTCTCGACCTTGGCCACTTCGTCCGACGGACCGGTGACCTGCACCTGCACGCGGCCCAGGCCGTTGGGACGGGCCGTGGCGGCCAGGCCGTTGGCCTGGAAGACGTCCTCGACGTTCTGGGCGAGACCCTCGCTGGTGACGACCTCGACCCGGGCCGGCAGTTCGCGGGAGCTGACCAGGCGAGCCAGGCGGGCCTTCTCGGCGTCGCGGTTCAGCACGCCGGCGATGACCAGCTTGCCGTCGGCCTGCGGCTGCACGGCCAGGGCGCCGTAGCCCTCCTGGCGCAGCAGGGCGTGGACCTTGGAGGGGCTGGCCTCCTGTCCGCCGAAGCGGGGCACGTTGGCGACGGCGTAGGTGACGCAGGCCAGGGCCGCGCCGAACACCAGGGCCGGCACGAGATGCGGCGTCGAACCGACCACCTGGACGCCGCGGTCGAGCGTGCGGCGCAGCAGGCTGCGGCCGTCCTCGAAGAGGTCGCCGCCCTCCTCCGGCGACACGACGGCCTCGGCGGGACCCGAGGCGGCCAGCAGGCGTTCGGCCTCGCGCCAGCGGGGGCTTTCCTCGACGCCGAGGGCCAGGGCGTTGTCGCCAACGATCAGCGGCACGTAGCAGGGCAGCACGGCGCGGGCCGGGGCCTCCAGCCGGTGGCCGAGCATCTCGACCTGGCCGGAGACCACCTCGATCTCGGCGGCTTCCTCGCCGGCGGTCAGGCGCACGCGCACGCCCCTGGCGCTGGCATCGCGCAGGACGATGTCGGCGTCGAAGCCGTGGCCGAGCTCGGCGCTTTCGCCGGCCGGCAATGGCAGGACGGCGCCGGCGACGCGGCCGGACAGCACCTTGACGACCAGCGCCTCGGACGGCGTGGCGGCGGGGATTTCGGTCGGTTCGTCGGACAGCAGGGCTTGATCGGTCATGGGCCTAGCTCGGATTGGGGATGGGTTTCATCGTGCCGTAGGGTTCCTGCGCCGGGGGCGGCGCGGGCGGCAGCGGCTGGGCGGGCCCGCGCGGGGCCGACTTCGGCGGCGGCTTGCGGTCGGACGGCAGCTTGGGCGCGGCCGGCAGGGGCGCGTTCTCGAACCCGGACGCGGGCGCGTCGTAGCGCAGGCCCGCCTGGGTGGTGGAGCGCGGCGCGGCGACCGAGGCCAGGCGCGGGGTGATCAGGAACATCCGCTCGATGCGGCCGCTGCTGCGCGACTGCACCTTGAACAGGTTGCCCAGCACCGGAATGTTGCCCAGCACCGGGATCTTCTGCGCGCCGGTGGTGTCGGACTGCACGGTCATGCCGCCCAGCAGCAGGCTCTGCCCCTCCTGGATCAGGGCCTGGGTGTTGAGCGCGGCGCGGCGGACGACGGGGATGTTGTCGACGCTGGCGTTGGTCAGCGAGCCGTCCTCGATGGTCACCAGCATCCGGATGCGGGTCTGGGTTCCGTCGCGGGTGACGTGCGGGGTGACGCGCAGGGTCGTGCCTGCGGTGACGTTGAAGAGGTCGACGTCGCGCTCGCCGGCCAGGCGGACGTAGAAGTCGCGGCTGTTCTCGAACACCGCCTCGACGTTCGACAGCGTGACGATCTGGGGCCGCGAGACGACCCGGGCCACCCCCTCGGTCTCCAGGGCGTTGAGGCGGGCAGCGAAATAGTCGCCGTTGCCGATGATCGTCGAGGCGACGAGACCGGTCGCCGACTTGGGCGAGGTGTTGCCGCGCACCAGGTTGCCGTCCTCCAGGCCGGCCGGCGCATCCGGGCCGCGGCCGAACTGGATGCCGCCGTTGCCGTCGTCGAAGCGCCAGTTGACGCCCAGGTCGCGGGCCTTGGTGGTGTCGATGTCGATGATCGCCGCCTCGACCTCGAGCAGCTGCGGCTCGACGTCCAGGGCGCGGACCAGCTCCTCGTAGGCAGACATGCGCTCGGCCACGTCGCGGACGATGACGGCGTTGAGGCGGCTGTCGGCCTGCACCCGGATCGGGTTCTGCGGCGAGTAGACGCCGGTCTGCTCGTTGGCCAGCGGCGTGCCCAGGGTCTCCTGGCCGCCGTAGAAGGCGCCGCCGGCGTTGGGCGTGCCCAGCGTCGCCAGCCCCTGGCCGCGCAGGCCCTGGACGGCGGCGGGGATCGGGGTCTCGCTGCGGGCGGCCGCCCCGGCCCGCTCGTTGGGATCGGAGCTGACCAGCGAGCGGATGATCGAGGCGACGCCCGGGATGGTCACCTGCTTGGCGCCGACCGTCAGGTTCACGTCGTCGGCCCAGCCGTAGCGCAGGTAGAAGACGCGATATTGCAGGGTCGGCGAGACGGCCTCGGCCTGCACCCCGCCGCGGGCCAGCTCGTCGACCTGCTGCAGGAAGCGCGGCGCGCCGGTGGCCACCAGCATGTCGCCGGTGGCGCGCAGGGTGTTGCGGTTGTCGAGCAGCCCAAGCTGCCGGGCCGCCCTATCCACCCGCCGTGAAGCCGAGCCCGAGATCGGGAAACTGCGGCTGGACAGCTGGGCGGCGGTGTAAACATAGGCCGCGCCGCCGTCGTAATAGGTGACGAGGTCGAAGGCCTTGGCGATGTCGGCGTCGATCTTGGCGGCCGGGCCGCGGAAGACGCCATTGATAGTGCCGGTGACCTGCGAGGAGATCACCACCGGCACGCCGATCTGGTTGTAGAAGTTCTGCAGGAACTGGGCGATCGGCTGCTCGCGCGCGGTCAGGTCGACGCTGCGCGCGCCCAGCGGGACCTCGCCCGCCTGGACCTGGGGCGCCGTCGCGGCCAGGGCGGCGGCGACCGCCGCGGCAACGCCCATCCGGGCGGCGCGGCGAACAGCAGTTCTATCCTTCGGAAGCGACATTCTGTCTCCGGGTTCAGGCGGCCGCGGACGCGGGCGGCGGCGGGTCGGGATCGTTGGGCACTACGGTCAGGGGCTCGCGCGGGAAGGTCACGCGGCCGGCCACGTCCAGCCGCAGGGTCGGCAGCAGTTCGTGGAAGGACAGGACGCCCAGGTCGAAGGCGCGGGCCTCGATCAGCTTGCGCACGTGTCGGCGCAGGTCGATGGCGGCCAGGACGACGGTGGCGCTAGTCTCCTCGACCTTGGCCAGCAGGGCGTCGGTGACGCGGCGGCTCATCTCAGGGTCCAGGGCCAGCTGCTGGGCGCCGCCGCCGGTGCGGATGGCCTCGCGCAGGTGCTGCTCCAGCGCCGGCTCCAGCACCACCGCGCGAAGTTCGCCGTCAGGGGCGTAGCGATGGCTGATCTGGCGGCGCAGGGCGACGCGGGCGAACTCGGTCAGGGCCAGCGGATCCTTCTCGCGCTGGCCGGCGTCGGCCAGAGCTTCGAGGATGTCGCGCTGGTTGCGCAGCGGCACTTCTTCCTCGGCCAGGCGCCGCATGACCTCGGCGATGCGGGCCAGAGGCAGGGCGCGGGCGGCTTCCTTGACCACCTCGGGGTATTCAGCCCCGGCCCGGGTCAGCAGGTTGCTGGCCTCCTGGATGCCGACGAACAGGCCGGCGTTGCGGCGCAGGGCCTGGCGCACGGCGTCCTGCAACTCCGACAGGTCGGCCGGATGCGAGAGCTCGCCGGCCCCGATCGGGGCCTCGAAGGCCAGCAGGCGCCAGCGCGGGGCGCCCGGGGCTTCGCCGTAGTGGAACGAGGCGCGCGGCAAGGCCACGCCCAGGCGTAGCTCGAACTCTTCCAGCACCTCCTCCAGGCCCTGGGTCATGACGGCGGCCTCGTGACGGCGCACGGCCTCGCCGTCGAGCTCGAGCAGCAGCGGCACGATGGGCTGGGTTTCGGTGACCTTGGTGCGGGCGGCGGCGGGCGAGGCCTTGGCCTCATCGGCGGCGGCGCGGCCCGGCGCGATCTTGCGGGTCAGGCGGGCGCGCATGTCGGCGTCGACCAGGGCGCCGGTGACGATGGCCACGCCGCCCAGCAGCAGGAACACGATCACCGGGAAGCCGGGCACCAGGGCCATCAGCCAGCAGATGCCGCCGGCCACCAGGAACACTCGGGGCTTGGCCGCGAACTGACGGCGCATAGCGTCGCCCAGGTGGGTCTCGCTATCCTCGTCGGTGGTGCGGGTGACGATCAGGCCGGCGGCCATGGCGCCCAGCAGCGCGGGGATCTGGGTGACCATGCCGTCACCTATGGTCAGGATCGAATACTTGTGGATCGCCGAACCGAAGTCGAGGCCCTGCTGCAGCATGCCGATGGCTAGGCCGCCCAGCAGGTTGATGACCACGATGATGATGCTGGCGATGGCGTCGCCTTTGACGAACTTCATCGCGCCGTCGAGGCTGCCGTGAAGCTTGCTCTCCATCTCCAGCACGCGCCGCCGGCGCTTGGCCTCGTCCTTGTCGATCATGCCCGAGCGTAGGTCGCTGTCGATCGACAGCTGCTTGCCCGGCATGGCGTCGAGGCTGAAGCGCGCGGCCACCTCGGCTACCCGCTCGGCGCCCTTGGCGATGACGATGAACTGCACGACGGTGATGATCAGGAACACCACCAGGCCGACCACCAGGTTGCCGCCGGCGACCATGGTCCCGAAGGTGTCGATGATGTGCCCGGCGTGGCCCTCGATCAGGATCATCCGGGTCGTGGCGATCGACAGGGCCAGCCGGTAGAGCGTGGTGATCAGCAAAAGGCTGGGGAACACCGAGAACTCGACGATGGTCGAGATGTAGATGGCGATCAGCAGCAGCATGACGCCGAAGCAGATGTTGACCGCCACCAGGGCGTCGAGCGCCAGGGCCGGTAGCGGCAGGATCATCAGCGCGACGATCGCCACGACGCCCGCCACCAGGAACAGGTCGCTGAAGCGCGCCATGACGCCTTGGCGCGGACGCCTTTGCAGGCGCTTGAGATAGCCTTCGACGCTCATGGGGAATGGGTCCTCAGAAGCCGCCGCGGGCTGAAACGAGGCCGCGATAGCGGTCGAGGACGCTGGCGACGTACCCTTGCGTCTCGCGATAGGGCGGGATCTTGCGGCCGTACTTCATGACGGCCCCCTCGCCGGCGTTGTAGGCCGCCAGCACCAGTTCCAGGTCGTTGCCGAAGTGGCCCTGCAGGGTCTTGAGGTAGGCCGCGCCGGTGCGGATGTTGACCATCGGATCGCCCAGCTCGACCGCTGGATCGCGAACCCCGAAGCGCTTGGCGGTGGCGGGCATGATCTGCATCAGCCCCCTCGCCCCCTTGGGCGAGATCGCCCCCGGATTGGCCCGGGATTCCACGTGCATGACCGCCTGCAACAGGTCCGGATCGATGTCGAAGTCGCGGCCTGCGGCGGCGACGAGCGGTGCGTAGAGGGAAGGTCCACGGGCGCCCCTGGTGATGACGATCGGCGCCGGGGCGATACGTCCAGCCGAGATAACGGCGGTCGCCATCTGGGGTGCGTCATAGAGACGGAGCTGTTCCGACGCCCCCTTCGGTTGTGTTTCTTCAACGCAATCTATGCGCGCCAGCGAGAACTTTTCATTGATCGGGAGAGCGCTGCTGAACTTCAAGCCGTCGGCAGTCACGCATTCATATGCGAACACTGGACTTGAAGAAAATAAGATTAAACACACGCTCGACGCCACTACGCGGAACTTGCGCATAAATTTGTCCCTCTATGCAGCGCCCCGCCTATGCATACTACCCATTCAAAAGCTAACTTTGGCGCATCAATCCTGTCAACCTCGGAGTTAAAACAATTTTCATACTCAGTATACTGCTTACCAGACAACAAATTCTATGGCTCAGCTTAACAACTACTATGGCTAAGCTCGCCGCTTTTTAGCCACGATTGCGGCCTTTGTCGGAATCTCACCGGTCGGCGAACGCCCGACACCCTTCGCGATGACGCCAGAACACACGCTATGGCTGAAAAGAACGACGGCGGGGACAAGACGGAGAAGCCGACACCCAAGCGGCTGTCGGACGCCCGCAAGAAGGGCGACGTTCCCAAGTCCAAGGACCTGACCTCGACCGCCGTGCTGGGGGTGTGGCTGCTGCTGGGCGCGATGACGGCGGGCTTCGCCTTCGACCGACTGGGCGGCCTCTTCGACGAGGTCTTCGCGGTGATGGACCGCCCCTTCGCCGAGGCCTGGCCGATCGCCGGCGCAGCCGCCGGCAAGGCCTTCGTGCTGCTGACGGCGATCACCTTCGTGCCCGTGGCCATCTTCGGCATGCTGGCCGAGTTCGGCCAGGTGGGCCCGGTCTTCACCTTCGAGAAGATGAGCCCGAAGATGTCGCACATGAACCCCGGCGAGGGGCTCAAGCGCATGTTCAGCCTCGACAACCTGTTCGAGGTGGCCAAGTCGCTGGCCAAGACCCTGCTGCTGGGGATCTTCACCTGGATCGTCGTGGCCATGTCGTTCGACCAGCTGATGGCCCTGCCGTCCGGCGAGGCCGACGGCGCGCTGTCGGCCTATGGCGGGCTGACATTCAAGCTGCTGGCCGGAACGGTGGTGCTGTTCGTCTTCGTGTCGCTGCTGGATCTGGCCTACCAGCGCCACAGCTTCACCAAGAAGATGCGGATGAGCCGGCGCGACATCCGCCAGGAGATGAAGGATTCCGAGGGCGATCCGCACGTGAAGGCCCACCGGCGGCAGTTGCACCAGGAGTGGGCGCAGCAGAACGCCGCCCAGGCCGCGCGCGACGCCTCGGTGCTGGTGGTGAACCCGACCCACATAGCCTGCGCCCTGGCCTACGATCCGGCCGAGCACGCCGCCCCGGTGCTGCTGGGCAAGGGCGAGGGGCCGATCGCCCAGACCATGCGCGAGGCCGCCGAGGAAGCCGGCGTGCCGATCATCCGCAATGTCGAACTGGCCCGCGCCCTGCGCGACAAGGCCGCCATCGACGACATCGTCCCCCAGGACCTGTTCGCCGCCGTGGCCGAGGTGATCCTCTGGGCCCGCCGGCTGAAGGACGAGCAGGCCAGGGCCGTCGCCGAAGAACCGCCAGAAGGGCCGCCGCCCGGCCCGACCTTCCCGCCCCTGCCCTGACCTGGAGCCCTCGTGAGCGCCATCCTCGACCTGCTGACCGTCGCCATCGCCCTGGCCATCGTGCTGGGCCTGGCGTTCTTCTCGCTGAAGCTGCTCAAGCGGGTTCAGGCCGGGCCCGCCAGCGACGACCAGATCCGCTACCTGCGGGCCCTGCCCGTGGGCCAGCGCGAGCGGCTGACCCTGGTGGCCTATCGCGACGAGGTGTTCCTGCTGGGCGTCACCGCCGGCCAGATCACCGTGCTGGACCGCCGCACGCGCTCGCCGGAAGAGATCGCCGCCGAGGCCCGCGCCGCCGACGAGGCCCGGATGCGCGCGGCCCAGCCCTCGGCCGCCATGCGCCGGCTGATAGGGAAAACCCTAGCTAGGGAACGACCCGACTACTGACGATCGACCCGCGATGGTTGTCTTGCGGCGTCAGGTCGCAGCGATGAACGCGGGACCGAGGACAGCAAGATTTCAAATCGCGGAGTTCGAAACATGTCCGGCATCTTCAGCGGCGGCGGTCTCAACATCGGCAGCCTGTTCAGCACCGTCGCCCTGGCGGCGCTCACCGGCGGCACCTCGCTGGCCTTCCAGTCGATCTTCCAGCAGATCATCAGCTCGGTCGCCAGCCAGGTGATCCAGCAGGTCGGCCAGCAACTGGGCCTGCCGCAAGGCGTGATCGACCTGGCCCAGGGCGTGTTCCAGGCCGCCAGCGGCAATCCGGGCGGCGCGGCCCAGAGCCTGACCGAAGCGGTCCAGGGCGCCGCCGACACCTTCGGCTTCAGCCCCGCCGAGCAGGGCGACCTGCAGCGCACCGCCGAGGACGTGGCCCAGAGCTGGACCAACTCGATCCTGGAAAGCGTCCGCGAC
This sequence comes from Caulobacter sp. FG7, assembly GCF_057808875.1. Classification (NCBI taxonomy): domain Bacteria; kingdom Pseudomonadati; phylum Pseudomonadota; class Alphaproteobacteria; order Caulobacterales; family Caulobacteraceae; genus Caulobacter; species Caulobacter sp. FG7. The sequence goes on along the minus strand of NZ_JBMDIW010000006.1, from coordinate 102,167 downwards.
GGCGGCGAAGGCAAGTCGACCAAGGGCGACAGCTTCCTGGTCGCCCTCGCCAAGGCTCTCGGCAAGGTGATGGACGGCAAGATGGGTCAGATGAAGGCCAAGACCGACGAACTGGGCGGCCTGGACTCCAAGGACTCCAAGTACGGCCAGCTGACCGCCGAGATCCAGGCCCTGGGCCAGGAGATGAACATGGTCAGCCAGGCCCTGAACAACTCGATCAAGTCCATCGGCGAAGCCGGCTCGACCCTGGCCCGTAAGGGTTAAGCTTAAGCTCGACAGTAGAAAAGGCAGGCGGCCATCTGGCCGCCTGTCGTTTTCTTGTCAATATTGCACGTCAGGGTTGGAAAAACAGTGGAGCACACCGGATGAACCGCCGCCTCGTTCCCGCGCTCAGCGCCATCGCCCTGATGATCGGCCTGCCGGCCGCGGCGCAGGACTTCTCCAGCATCGGCACCCAATACATGGACTTCGGCTCGTCGATGATGTCGGTGGGCCAGATGAACAACGTGCTGGGCTCGACGGTGCAGCGCGGCGGCCGCACCCGCTCCACGACAGCCCGGCCCGTGCCCGGCGCCAGCCTGTCGGCCCAGCAGCGCAACGCCGCGGCCGTCAGCACCCGCTACCGCCCCTCGCCGTCCGTCTCGACCCGCGTGCGCGGCCAGTTCGCCGACTTCGTCGCCAAGCGCGACCCGACCAACGGCGATCGCCTGCGCCAGGCGGTGCAGCAGAAGGACCTGCTGGGCGCCTGGGAAAAGCACGTCGCGGTCGACGGCCTGCGGCGCGGCGACGTGGCCGACGCCATGACCGCCTACTGGGTGCAGAACTGGCAGATCGCCAACAACGTGCCCTTCGCCAACCGCGCCCAGGTGCAGGGCGTGCGCGGCCAGGTCTCGCAGGCCCTGGGCTCGAATCCCGCCTTCGCCCGCCTCGATGACGCCGGCAAGCAGGAGATGGCCGAGGTGTTCATGCTGAACTTCGTGGCCCAGGGCTCGGCCTTCTCCGACGCCAACGCCAAGAAGAACACCACGCTCAGCCGCCAGCTGTCGGAGGCGGCCGTGGCCCGCTTCCGCAACGAGATGAGCATCGACCTGCGGCAGCTGAAGCTGACCGAGGCGGGCTTCGTGCGCTGAGGACCTCGGGAAAACCCCAATAGCGGCGGCGACAGGCCCGGCGCAGGCTGCACTCGAGGAGGCCCCGGCCATGATCGTGCAAGACCCTTCCGCCGCGGCCCGGGCCGCCGCCGGTCCCGCGCCGCGCCCCGGCCGACTGGACGAGGCCGTCGACCGCTTCGCGCGCACCGGCGAGGTGGACGCCGCGGCCTTCGCCGCCGCCGGTCCGGCTGAAACCACGCAAGCCTTGAACGGCCTGCCGCCCGCCCAGCGCGGCGCACTGGAAGGCGCGCTGCTGGCCAAGGGCCTGGGCGGCCTGCTGGACGGCGTCGGCGGCGTGGTCGACGACACGGTGGGCGTCGTGGAGGACACGGCCGACACCGTGGCCGATCCGGTGGTCGAGACCCGCTCGGAACGGGTCAATGGCGACTTCCAGGCCGCCGTCCACGACGAGTGGTGGAGCCAGATGCGCGGTCAGGCCTGGATGGACGTGACCCTGGCGGTCCACAACAAGCTCGACCGTCCCGCCGCGGCGCTGGCCAACCTGACCCGCACCGACGACGGCCAAGGCTGAGCAAGGGGCAGTGAAGGGCTAGGAATTCCTGCCCAAAAGGGCCGTCATCCCGGCCGGAGGCGCGCGAAGCGGGCCGCAGAGCCGGGACCCTGGGGCCATAGGCAGCGCGTCGACTCCTGGGTCCCGGCTCTCCGCTTCGCTCCGGCCGGGATGACGATCACAAGGGTCCCTAGACCGCCTTCAGCTCGGCGGTCGCGCCGTCGATGATCCGCACGAACTGCTCGACGACGTCGCCGCGCGCCGCACCCGGGGCCGGCTCGCGCTGCAGGCCGGCCGCGACCGAGCGTAGCAGCGGCTCGACGATGGCCGAAGGCGTCAGGTGCGGCTTGTCCGCGGCCTGGGCGCGCAGTTCGCGGGCGAAGTCGGCCAGCACCCGCTCGATACGGCCCGCATCCACCGGCGAGGTGGCCGACAGCCGGCCGGCCACCGACTGACCGCTCTGGGCCGCCAGGATCCGCAGGTCCGCCCCCACCTGGGCCATGCTCGACTGGCCGTGCTCGGCCCAGACGAAGGCGGCGGCCTGGCCGCGATCGCCGCCGCGCAGCGGATCGACCAGGGCCGCGCCGGCGACGGTGGCCATGGCCTCGATGGCCAGGCGGGCGACGCCGGCCCGGGCGGCCGTGGTCGACGGCGTCCAGGTGGAGAGATCCGCGCCCGAGGCGCGCTCGACGGGGCGGATCACGACGCGCCTCCCTCGACCTTGACGACCCGCAGGGCCGGCTTCAGCGCGCTCCAGCCGACCTGGGCGCCGATCGCCTGCTGGCTGTTGCGGCCGTCGGCCAGCTCTTCGTTCTCGCCATCGAACTGCACGACGGCCAGGCGCTTGCCGCCGCGCTCGATGGCGAAGCGGGCCCAGGGATAGCCGTCCAGGATGGTCAGCCGCGCGTCCGGCAGGGCCGCCGACAGGTCGCCGACGCGGTCGCCTTCCGAGATCTCGCCCGGAACCTGGCGTACGTAACGGCCGGAAAGGTCGGCGCCGACGCCGCAGCCCTGGAAGTCGGTGCTCACGCTCGCCGTCTCCGCGTCGAGGGTCACTTCTGCCTTCGCAGGCCGCGCCGCCAGGTCGGCGGCGGTGAGGCTGATGTTCGCTCCTTCGAACGGCACGACCCGCGCCTCGAGGCGGCCGTCCTTCAGCGCTCCCTCGGCCTCGAGTTCGCAGTCGGCCGCCGTCGCCGCGCCGTCGGACAGCGCGCCGCCCGACAGGCTGACGCGCCAGAGATCGCCCTTCGGCGTCAGGGTCAGAAGGCCGCGGCGCTCGCCGCTCATCACGTACTTTCCCGCCGGTCCTTGCTTAGGCGCTTCAGCGGTGCCGGCGGCGGCCATGGGTAGGGGGGGATCGGCCGCCGCCGGTCGCTCACAACCGGCAACGGCCAGCGCGAGGGCGATGAGGGTTGGGGGAGCAAACTTCATCGTCGGGTGATCCGGAGCGGGTCTAGCGTCTCTGTTCAACGCCGGCCCGCCGCGGCGGTTCTCATTGGCCCAGCATGGCCAGGGCGTCCTGGCGTTCGCTGGCGAAGCGGTTGGCGACCGAGACCTGCACGGCGGCCGAGGCGCTGGTGAAATAGGCCAGCTGGCCGGCGTCGTTGCGCTTGCCGCGCTCGTCGTAGATGGCGTTGATCAGGGCGCGGTCATAGGCCTTGCCGTCGGCGGGCGACAGCCCCTGCCCTTCCACCTTGGCCATGGCCTTGACGACGGCGCCGGTCTCCGGCCCGTGCTGCACCGAGGTGGACCAGACCACGTCACGGATGGCCGCCGAACGGGTCGACAGGTCCAGCCCCGTGGCGTTGCTGACCGTGTCGAGCTGAACCTGATAGTGGGTGCGCTGGATGTAGTCGTGCTGGGCGGCCTCGAACTTTTCCGGCTCGCGGGCGGCGATCGCCTTCCAGGTGGCGGTGAAGCTGGCCGAGCCGGGCGAGGCGCCGCCGAACTCGGCGGCCCACTGGCGGCCCTCGGCGGCCAGGAACTGCTGCGGCCGGCCGCGATTGCCCGCCAATTGATAGGTGCCGTAGGAGACGCCGCCGGGATCGCCCGCGCCGCTCGACACCGTGCCGGGGCCGCGCCCGCCGGTCTCGTACTGTTCCGACAGGGCGCCGATGCGCGCGTCGCTCGTGGTGGAAGCCTGCGTCGTCGCGGTCGTCCCGCCGGGCGGTCCTTGCCTGTCGACGTTGACGAGCACGTAGTTGAAGGCCTTCTGGCCGCCCAGGCCGTTCCAGAACGCCTGGAAGTCGCCGGGCTTCAGCGTCTGGCAGCCGGCCGAGCCGGTGTTGCTGTTGCCGCCGGCGTGGAACAGGAACGAGTTGTCGGTGCTGACGCCCTTGCCCTTGGCGTCGTTGTTGTCGATCCGGCCGTCGTGATTGGTGTCGCGCTGGATGGCGTGGCTTTCGGTCGGGCGCAGCACGTTGCCCAGGCTGGAGCTCGTGCTCTTCTGGAAGGTCACCGTGCCCTCAGCGATGCGGCCCAACTCCTTGCGGCCGTCGCCGTTGAAATCCGATCCATAGCGGCCGTCATATTGGGCAGAGGGCTCGGTGTTGGCCGCGAACTCCTGGACCTTGCCGCCCTTCTGCAGCACGACCACACGGTCGTCATAGGCGCCCTTGCCGCCGTTGGCGTTCAGGCTGGTCTCGGTGCGTAGGCCCAGGATCACCTGCTTGCCGGCCGCCAGATCGGCCTTGGCCTGGGCGTCGCCATAGGCGTTCACGTAGCCGGAATAGAGCTCGTACTTCTGGGCCTCGCTCATGCCCTTCGTCGAGGGCAGCACACCGGTCGCCTGGCCCGTGGCGGTCGGCGAGCTCGGGACCGCGTCGGTCGTGGCCGGCGCCGGACGCGCCGCAGCCCCGCCGCCGGGGATCAGCAGGTCCTGGCCGACATTGATCAGGTTTGGGTTCGACAGCCGGTTGGCCTGGGCGAGCGCCTGCCAGGAGACGCCGAACTCGGCGCCGATGCGGGAGAGGTTGTCGCCCGCCTCGACGGTGTAGCTGCGCGGCTCGGCCGCCGCCCCCGTCGGCACGGTCACTTCCTGGCCGGGCCGGATGACGTTGGGATTGGTGATCTGCGGATTGGCGCGGATCAGCGCGTCCAGCGAGACGCCGTGCTTGTCGGCGATGGCCGACAGGGTGTCGCCCGACTGGACGACATAGTCGCTGGAGCGTCCACCGCCAGAGCTTGAAACGGATGACTGGGTGTTGAGGGACACGGCGGTCATCGGGCACTCCTGGTACGGACGCTTTCCTGAGGAAGACGCTATTCCCGGCCCGCCGCCCGCATAACTAGGGTTATCCCTAGCTAGGGACGCCCCCAGCTATCGACGCCCCCTGCCCCCGGCCATCGTCGCGCCAGTCGAGGCGCAACGGAGGCATCCATGTCCGGACTGAACGCAGCCGAGTCCATCGGGGCTTCCAGTCGCGTCGCATCCAGCGCCGCCGGCGTCTCCAGCGAGGCTTCCGGCCTGGTGGCGGCCAGCCGCACCGGCGGACAGCTGAACACCAGCGAACTGGCCGGCCAGCTTTCCGAGATCGCCAGGTCCGATCCCGCCAAGGCCCAGAGCCTGCGGGCTGAGATCGAGGCCGACCTGTCGCCCGCCGACCAGAAGCGCCTGGCCGACGATATGGACGCGGCCACGGCGGCCCAGAAGCAGGAGCTGATCCTCGACCTTGGCCAGATGGCCCTGGACGTGGCGGGGCTGTTCGACCCGACGCCGATCTCGGACGGCGTCAACGGGGTGATCTCGCTGTTCCGCGGCGACTTCCTGGGCGCGGGCCTGTCGGCCGTCAGCATGGTTCCCTACATCGGCGACGCGGCCAAGCTGGGCAAGCTCGGCAAATGGGCCGAGACGGTGAGCAAGGCGGCCGACCTGGCCAAGGTCGACAGCGCCTTCGCAGCCGCCGCCAAGCCGGCGCTGGAAAAGCTGAAGGGCGCCATCGACGCCCTGCCGCTGGACAAGTTGCCCGACAGCGCCCGCCAGACGCTGGAGACCGCCAGCCGCAAGCTGGACGAAGCCCTCTCCGCCCGCCCCCGCGTCGACCTTGAGCAAGGCGCCAAGGGCGGCTGGAACGCCAAGCTGAACGGCGAGCTGGCGCCCAACACCGACTATGTGGTCAGCGGCCGCTACACCTATTCCACCGACGCCAGCGGCCGGGTCGAGCAGGTGACCGGCACGCTGGATCTCAAGCACGCCGACCGCAACGGCTACCAGCAGACCAAGGCCGGCCAGGAAGGCGGGATCAAGGACGGGGTCGGCGGCGACGAGGGCGGCCACCTGATCGCGGCGATCTTCAACGGCCCCGGCGAGCAGATCAACTACCACGCCATGGACGGCACGCTGAACAAGAGCGGCTGGAAGGTGATGGAGAACGAGTGGGCCGCCGCCCTGAAGGAGGGCAAGCAGGTCGACGTCGACATCAAGGCGGTGTTCGAGGGCGCCTCCAAGCGGCCCGATGCGTTCAGAGTGGAGTACGTCATCGACGGCAAGCCCTCGACCCGAACCTTCTTCAACGACTAGATTTAGCGCTCACGCCTCCCGGAGGATTCCATGGCCGACATCGACAGCCCCGAAGGCATCTACCGCCACGTCGGCCAGGCCCTGGCCGGCAGCGTGGCCGAGCCCTGGTCGGAGATCCGCCTCAATATCGACGTCATCGACGGCTCGGTGGGCCTGACCGGCGACTACACCAAGGCCGCAGGCGGCGTGGCCGACCTCGACGTGCGCAAGCTGGACTATTCGGTCTCGAAGGCGCTGCGCAACCTGCACCGCCTGACGGCGTCCAGCGCCCACGAGCCTTGGTCGAAGGCGGTGTTCTCGCTGAAGTCGGACGGCGCGTTCGACCTGAAGTACGACTACGCGGCGGCTTAGGCCCCTCCCCTTAACTCCCGTCATTCCCGCCCTTGTGGCGGGAACCTCTCTGTCAGCCGCACGGGCACTTGGGGCGGATCGCCAGCGATCCGCTGGCGATCCGGGTGCGCGCGGAACCAGGGTCCCCGCCACAAGGGCGGGTGTTGATCGAAAAAGACACTTGCTCGCTATATTAATCTGACCGTCGAAGTCAGCTGGCGGGGCCAACTTAGGTGCATGCCCCTTAGCGGACGCTTGCAGCAAGAATAGCGATTGAAGCTACTATCCCGCTAGGTGGGGCGACCTGCCCCGCCAGAAATAGAGCTTTCTTGTTCCGGCGCACATGATTTCAAAACTTCGGGCGTGGAAAACCGCTGAACGGTGCGGCCTCGCAGATGCCGTCCCGCACTGTGGAAGCGGCACCTTTGCGCCATGTCAGACCCTCCCCAAGACCAGAGCGTCTGATACTTTTATACTTCCCGCTCTCGCGATCGACCCAGCTTTCGTAGTCCATCCCGCCCTCCTCAAAGGCTGACTTTTCGAAGGTGATGGTCGTGTCTGTGACATCGACTATGGGCGCGGTCGAAGTGCAGTCATCGACGCAGAGCCGCTTGGTTTTCAGGTCAATTCGGTAGGTGGTGATGAACGGCTTGGCTGGCTGCATCTTTCCAAATAGGCCTCTGCCCTGCTCCATGAAAATCTCTTTCCCGGTGCAGATCAGGTTGAACGTGGTCGGCATTGGTTGAGCGTGCGCAGCCATCGCCGAGAGCGCGAAAATAACTCCGAGCGTTCCCGAGAATTTCACCAGATCGCTCCGCGCTGTGATCAAGGGTCTTTCGTCTCACGGTTTAGCTTTGAGTGGCAACTCGGCGCCCCGGAAAACAGAAGCCAATCCCCCGAACAGACCTTTGGCATGTCCACTTTCGGCGTTGGCAACCGGCTTTATCGGTAGCAGTCTATCTCCGACATTTCAGGGCGGGACTGAAGGGAGGTAGGGGGACGCTTACCTCCGCCGCCCCGGCGCCAGCAGCACCCCGGCCGCCGCCACCAGCATCACCGTCGCCATGATCGCCGAGGTCCGGAGGCCCGTTGCGATCTCCGCCCCGGCCAACGCCCCGAAGATCGCCACCCCGGCCGCCCCGCCAACCTGGCGGCAGGCGTTGAGCACGCCGGAGGCCGCGCCGGCGTCGTGGCGGTCGACATTGGCCAGCAGGCCGCTGGTCAGGGCGGGGATCGCCAGGCCCATGCCGCCGGGGATCAGGGCGAAACCGGGCAACATGTCGAGCACGCCGCTGTCAGGTCCCAGGCGCGCGGTCAGGGCGTAACCACAGGCGGCGACCAGCACCCCGCCGCTGGTGACGGCCCGGGCGCCGAAACGTCCGACCAGGGATCCGCTGGCCAGGTTCGAGACGATGAAGGTCGCCGTCAGCGGCAGGAAGGCCAGCCCCGCCTTGCCCGGCGACCAGTGCAGGGTGCGCAGCATGTAGAGACCCAGCACGAAGATCAGGCCGTAATAGGTGAAGTTCAAGGCCGAGCCGACGACCACCGCGCTCCAGGCCGGGCGGCTGCGAAAGACGGAGAGCGGCATGGCCGGATGCCGGGCGTGGCGCTCGAACACCACGAAGGCGAAGGCCAGGACGAGGCCGGCGACCAGGGCCGCCAGCGGCGCGCCGCCCCAGCCGCGATGGCCGCCCTCGATCAGGCCGCCGACCAGCAGGGTGACGGCCGCCACCGCCAGGGCCTGACCCGGCAGGTCGAACGGGACCTTCGGCTTGGCCGGGGTGGCCGGCGCGACCAGCAGGGCGAGCACCGCACCGATGGCGCAGAGCGGCAGGTTGACGAAGAACACCCAGCGCCAGCCCAGGGTCTCGACCAGCAGGCCGCCCAGCACCGGTCCGGCGGCGATCGACACCCCGCCGGCGGCCGTCCACCAGCCGACGGCGGCCGCACGCCGGCGGTCGTCGCCATGGGCGGCGTGGGCGATCAGGGCCAGGGACGGCGGGATCAGCAGCGCCCCGGCCGCCCCTTGCGCGACACGGGCAAGGATCAGGCTCAGCGGTCCCATGGCGAGCCCGCAGGCGGCCGAGGCCAGGCCGAACAGCACGAGCCCGGCCAGGAAGGCCCGCTTGGGTCCGACCCGGTCGCCGATCGCCCCGGCCGACAGCAGCATGGCCGCCAGCGCCAGCACATAGGCGTCGACCACCCATTGCAGCTGGGCGGTGGGCGCATCGAACGCATCGCCGATGGCGTCGAGGGCGACATTGACGATGGTCACGTCCAGCTGGGTGACCAGGAAGCCGAAGCTGGCGGCGACCGTGATTAGCGGCAGGCGGGAAGGCTGGGTGCTCATGGGCCTCGTCATGCGCCGTCCGCGCCGCCGGATGCTACACGCATCGATGAACCATCGCGTCGGCGATCAGGGTAGAGTGACCTGATGGACGCCAATATCGCCAGCCCCGCCGCCCTGATCGGCGACCCGGTCCGCGCCGCCATGCTGCAGGCGCTGCAGGACGGCCGCGCCCAGCCGGCCGGAGCCCTGGCCTGGGCGGCGGGCGTCACGGCCCAGGCCGCCAGCAATCACCTGTCCAAGCTCGTCGAAGGCGGGCTGCTCAGCGTCGAGCGCGAGGGCCGCCACCGCTATTATCGCCTGGCCTCGGCGGAGGTGGCGCACGCCATCGAGGCGCTGTCGGCGATCGCCGCGCCGGTGCGGTCGCTGGAGGTTCCCCGATCGCCCAAGGCCCGCGCCCTGCGCGACGCCCGCTGCTGCTACGGACACCTGGCCGGACGGCTGGGCGTGAAGGTCGCCGACGCCCTGGTGGCGCGAGGCCTGCTGACCCCGGCCGACGACAAGCTCTACGACATCCCGGACCAGGGCCGGGCCTGGTTTAGCGAACTCGGCATCGACGTCGCCGCCCTCGCCTCCCCGCGCGGTGTCGCCCGCCGGTGCCTGGACTGGACCGAGCGCCGCCATCACCTGGCCGGGCCGCTGGGCGTCAAGCTGCTGGCGGCGATGAGCCAGCGGGGCTGGCTGGCGCTCGAGGCCAAGGGACGGGCGGTGCGATTGACGCCGGAAGGCGCGGCCGCGTTGCGCGATTTGCTGGGCGTAAGCCTCGCCGACGACGGCCGCGTGGCGGCCTGAGCCCCCGCACTAGGGAATTCCCCAACTATCCCCTCCCCATCGTCGCGCGCAGCATCGCCATCCTGACGAGAACGCCGAGGGACAGGCCATGCGTATCGAAGGCGGATCGGGAATCAGTGCGGCGAGCGAGCGCTTCGACACCAGCGCCAGCGCGCGGGTCGCCGTCGACGCCCGGGTCGCGGCCGAGTGGGATGCGCCCGCCTCGCGCCCGGCGATCGCGGCCACCGCCCAGGCCGACGTGCGGATCTCGGCGGTCGCGGCCGGCGGCGGCAAGTCGGCCGAGCTCGCCGAAGCGCGGGTGCACATGGCCCTGGCCGCCGACGTCTATAACGACACCCCCAACCCGCCCGCCGGCTGGGAAGTCGCCGGCGCCGACGACCTGGCCCGCCTGGGCCTGGACGCCACCGACCTGGAGGAGCCGGGCTCGAGCTTCCGCGCCCGCGTCTATGTCGACGCCCAGGGCGACTATGTCGTGGCCTTCCGCGGCAGCCAGAACGCCGAGGACTGGCGCAACAACTTCCAGCAGGGCCTGGGGCTGGACTCCGGCCACTACGACAAGGCCCTGGTGATCGGCGAGCGCCTGCGCACGGCCGGCGAGGACGTCACCCTGACCGGCCACTCGCTGGGCGGGGGTCTGGCTTCTGCGGCGGCGGTGGCCTCGGGCCTGCCGGCCGACACCTTCAACGCCGCGGGCCTGCACGAGGACACGCTGGAGGTCGCCAAAGCCGGCGGCGCGGCGGCTCCGCAGGTCGACGCCTACTACCTGGACGGCGATCCGCTCAGCCGCGTGCAGGACGGCGGCGACCGCTGGCTGGGCGCGGGCCTGGGCGGCCTGCTTGGCGGCATCCCCGGCGCGATCCTCGGCGGCCTGCTGGCCGACGCCCCGCCGGCCTATGGCGAGCGCCACCAGCTGACGCCGGTCGGCCCCGAGGGCCAGTCGGCGGGCGAGGCCTCGCTGGGCGACCTGCACGGCCAGGCCTGGCTGTCGTCCAGCCTTGACGCGGCCTATCGCGCGACGGCCAACTGAGGCCCGTGATCCGACCCGCAGCAATCGCCGCCCTGGCGGCCTCGATGGTGATGATGACGGACGCCGCGCTCGCCGCCTGCTTCGTTGGCGGAACCGCCCTGCCCGACGTCCGCGCTGCCCTGGCCGCCGCCGACCATGGCCAGGCCGGGCGCGACCTGATGTCGGCCGTGCTCAAAGGCGACGTCGGCGAGGTCCAGCGCCGCCTGCGCGCCGATCCGGCGCTGAAGACCACGCGCGGCGGCCCGAACGGCGATCTCCTGAGCCTGGCCGTCGCCCGCTGCGACAAGCCGATGGTCGCGGCCCTGCTCGATCTCGGCGTTCCGCCCGACGGGGCCGCCGACGCCGTCCCGCTGAGCCTGGCCCTGCGCGCCACCGACCCGGCCTTTGCTGCGCAACTCCTGCAGGCCGGAGCCAGCGCGCAACGCCGTGAGACCTACTGGCCGCTGAAGGCCGCGATCGGCCTCAACTCGCTGGGGGCCGTGCGCCTGCTCCTGCAGCACGGCGCCAGGATCAACGACCACGACGCCACAGGCGCGACGCCCTTGCGGCTGGCCATAGAGCAGCAGAACTTCCGCATCGCCGAGCTCCTGCTCGAAAAGGGCGCCGATCCCTGGACGGTGGGCAGCAATGGCGAGACCGTCGGGACGGTGCTGACCGGCCCCATGCGCCCCGGCGAGCCCGAGGAGCAGGCCGCCCGCCCGCGCGTGCTCGAGACCCTGAAGACAGCCGGCTGGCGCATGCCCGGCGGGCCGGATGCGAAGGAGACCCGCCGCCTGGTCCTGACCGGCGCCTGGCCCCCGGCGCAAGCCCGCGCCGCCGGCTGGAAGACCCCGCCGCCGACGGAGATCACCGACCGCATGCGCCGCTTCTGGACCGAGAGCGGCGACAAGCGTCCGCGCTGACGCCGAACCGCGTTCCGAACACGTGAAGGCCCCACGGGTGGCGCGATCGGGCCTCCGCCGTTAAGGTTCGGGATGCTGACCACCAAGATGAACCCTCGTGTGTTCTGGGGCGCCAGCCTGATTATCGGGCTGCTTCTCGTCTTCGCCGTCGCCGCTCCGGACTTCTCCGACAGCGTCTTCAAAACCGCCCAGGCCTGGGTGATCGACACCTTCAGCTGGTTCTACGTCGCCGCCGTCGCCGGCTTTCTGGGGCTGGTTCTCTTCCTGGCGCTGGGCCCCACGGGGGCGCTGAAACTGGGCCCCGACGACTCCGAGCCGGACTTTCCCTACGTCTCGTGGCTGGCCATGTTGTTCGCGGCCGGCATGGGCATCGGCCTGATGTATTTCGGCGTCGCCGAGCCGATCCAGCACTACATCAACCCGCCCGAGGTCGAGCCGCGCAGCTTCGAGGCCGCACGCGAGGCGATGGTCATCACCTTCACCCACTACGGCGTCCACGCCTGGGCGATCTATGCGGTAGTGGGGCTGAGCCTGGCCTTCTTCGCTCACCGCAAGGGCCTGCCCCTGACCCTGCGGTCTGGCCTGTCGCCGCTGCTGGGCAAGCGGATCAACGGACCGATCGGCGACGCCGTCGACATCTTCGCCATCTGGGGCACCGCCTTCGGCATCGCCACCTCGCTGGGCTTCGGCGTCGCGCAGATGAACAGCGGCCTGAGCTACCTTTTCGGCATTCCCAACACCGCCTGGGTGCAGGTGATCCTGATCGCCGTGGTCATGGCCGCCGCCACCGCCTCGATGATGAGCGGCGTCGGCAAGGGCGTGCGCCGCCTCTCCGAACTGAACCTGATCCTGGCCATCCTGCTGATGCTGTTCGTGCTGGTGATCGGCCCGACCGGCTTTCTGCTGAAGGCCCTGGTGCAGAACTTCGGCGCCTATCTGGATCACTTCATCCGCCGCACCTTCACCCTCTACGCCTACGAGCCCCGGGCCTGGATGGCGGACTGGACGCTGTTCTACTGGGCCTGGTGGATCGCCTGGTCGCCGTTCGTGGGCATGTTCATCGCCCGCATCTCGCGCGGGCGCACGGTGCGCGAGTTCGTGCTCAACGTGCTGCTGGTCCCCGCCGGCTTCACCTTCCTGTGGATGACGGTCTTCGGCAACACCGCCATCAGCCTGGACATGGGCCAGGCGGCCGGCGCCATCTCGCGGGCCGTGACCGCCGACCTGTCCACGGCCCTGTTCCATTTCTTCGAGCAACTGCCGGGCACGACCTTCACCTCGGCCCTGGCGATCCTGCTGGTGGCGGTGTTCTTCGTCACCTCGGCCGACTCCGGGGCGCTGGTGATCGACACCATGGCCTCGGGCGGCGCCGACGACACGCCGCGCTGGCAGCGGATGTATTGGTGCGTCCTGCTGGGCCTGGTGGCCGCCGTGCTGCTGCTGGCCGGCGGGCTGGGCGCGCTGCAGGCCGCCACTCTGGTAGCCGCCCTGCCCTTCGCGGTGATCATGATCCTGCTGTCGATCGGCCTGGTGCGGCAGATGAACGCCGACATCGCCGGCCGCACCATCGACACCGAGACACCGCCTCTGGCCGAACAGCTGAAACGAATCCTCTCGCCCGCCAGCCGGCGCGAGATCCTGCGGCAGATCGAGCGTACGGGCGTTCCGGCGCTGGAGGGCGTCCGCGCCGGGCTGGAGGCCGAGGGCCTGACCGCGGCCCTGGCCAAGGACGATGACGGCCTGGCCCTGACGGCCTCGGTCGGCGAAGGCGGCAAGCTTTTCCATTACCGGCTGGCCGCCCGCTCACGGCCGCGCCCCGCCCTCACGGCGCTCGACGCGCCGGAGGGCCGCCGCGCGCTGGAATGGCGGCTGATGGCGCATTCCGCCGACGTCGCCAAACCCCGGGACGTGACGGGCTTTACGCAGGACCAGCTGGTCAGCGACGTGCTGGACCACCTGCAACGCTGGCGGATGGCCTAGGCGCCCCCGGGAGATTCGCTACGCGAATCCGAGTCGCCGCCGCGATTCCCTCGTGGCGCGGACGGCGACTCGCATCTCGGCGGGCCTCATCGACGCTGTTTCGGCGCCGCCCGCGGTGGGACGCCCCACGCTGGGGCGAACTGCGAGCCCCTTCGGCCGAACCAAGCTGGAAAGCCCCCTATAAGAATAATACTCAACGATTACAGAAGCTTGCGATCCGTCGCAGTCGCCTAATCGCCAGACATGCCGAGCACGCCGACGAGATCGCCGGGCGTAAACTGCTTCATTGGGAAAGGGGATGGCGGAGACGGAGGGATTCGAACCCTCGATACCCTTTTGAGGTATGCCGCTTTAGCAAAGCGGTGCCTTCAGCCTCTCGGCCACGTCTCCTCCTGAGAGGGAGCGGTTCGATAGCCTGTTCGCTCGCGAATGACAATCGAAGCGTGAAGGAAAATCGCGTTAACGCGACGCTCAGACGGCCACGCTAGGTTGAACCTCGTTCTCCAGTGCGCAGAAGCCCAAGAGCGATCATGAGTTCCGCCCTCGCCCGCCCAGCGGACGCAAGCCAAGCGTCGGACGCCGCACGCAGCCGGCGCGGACCGTTCCGACCGGAACGCCTGACCCCGGCTCGCGCCCGGGTGCAGATCCAGAACCTGACTCGCGCCTTCCGCGTCGCCGACGCGATTCTCGCCGCCGCCCTCGCCCTCTGGGTCGCCCGCACCGGCGGCCTCGCCGCCCCCCTCGTGGGCGCGACCGTGCTTCTGGTCGCCCTGCACGGCCTGGAGGCCTATGTCTTTGCCCATCGCGAACCGCTGATCCGCCACCTGCTGCGCGCCGGCTCGGCCATCGGCGCCTCGGCGATCGCCGTGCAGGTCGTGGCCCTGACGCCGCTGGCGCCGGGCGCGCACGCCGTGACCGGCTGGCTTCTGGCCGCCCTGCCCGTCTTCCTCGTGCTGCACGCGACATGGTGGGCCCTGGTCCGCCATGGCCGCCGCATCGGCAAGCTGACGCCCAACATCGTGCTGGTCGGCGCCACCACCAACGCCGAGCGGCTGATCGCCGCGGCCCTGCGCACCGGCGAGGTCAACGTGCTGGGCGTGTTCGACGACCGCGCCGCCCGCGCCCCCGAGGCCGTGCTGGGCGTGCCGGTGCTGGGCGACACCAAGGCCCTGGTCGACCACCGCATCATGCCCTTCGTCGACCGCGTGGTGATCGCCGTCGAATCCACCGCCCAGGCCCGCGTCGGCCAGCTGGTCGAGCGCCTGTCGGAACTGCCCAACCCCGTCAGCATGATCGTCGACGTCGGCGGCGACGCCGACCGCGACGCAGCCCTGTCGCACCTGGCCGACCTGTCGGGCGCCCCGACCGACGCCCGCCGGGCGATGGCCAAGCGGGTGCAGGACCTGGCCGTCGCCGGAGTCGGCCTGATCGTCGCCGCGCCGGTGATGCTGGGCGTAGCCATCGCAGTGAAGCTGGACAGCCCCGGCCCTGTATTCTTCCGCCAGCGCCGCCACGGCTTCAACAACGAGGCGATCCTGGTCTGGAAGTTCCGCTCGATGCGGCACGACATGGCCGACGCCAAGGCCGCGCGCCAGGTCAGCGTCGGCGACGACCGCGTCACGCGCGTGGGCAGGTTCATCCGCCGCACCAGCCTCGACGAGCTGCCGCAGCTGTTCAACGTGCTGGCCGGCGAGATGTCGATGGTCGGCCCGCGCCCCCACGCCATCGGCATGATGACCGGCGACGTGGAGTCGGCCAAGCTGGTGGCCACCTACGCTCACCGCCACCGCATGAAGCCCGGCGTCACCGGCTGGGCGGCCATCAAGGGCTCGCGCGGGGCGGTCGACACGCCAGAACTGGTGCGCCAGCGGGTGGCCTATGACGTCGAATACATCGAGCGGCAGTCGTTTTGGCTGGACCTCTACGTGATCCTGATGACCGTCCCCTGCCTGCTGGGCGACAAGACCGCCGTGCGCTGACCATGTTCTGGCGCGGCGTCCTGGGCTACCTGCCCGTCAACATCGCCCAGGGGGTCGTCGGCCTCCTGACGATCGTGCTGTTCACGCAGATCCTGTCTCCGGCCGAGTACGGGATCTATGCGCTGGCGTTCTCGGTGCTGAGCCTGACCCAGACGGCGTTCCTGACCTGGACCGAGGCGGCCATGGCCCGGTTCCTGGCCCGCGCCGACGAGGACGGCCGCCTGCCCGACCATTTCGCCACGCTCTATCGGCTGTGGATCCTGATGGCCCTGGCGATCCCGGTGGTCGCCGCCGTGGCTCTGCGGTTCTGGCCCATGGCCCCGGCCCTGAAGGTCGCCGTCGCCGCCGCCTTCGCCGCCGCGGCGGTGAAGAGCCTGGCCAAGATGTCCCAGGAACGCCGCCGCGCGGCCGGCGAGGTGTCGGGCGCAGCCCTGCTGGACGTGATCCAGACCGTCGGCGGCTTCGCCCTGGGCCTGGTGCTGGCCCTGGTGGGCCTGGGCGGCGCGGCGCCGATCCTCGGCACGGGCGTGGTTGCCCTGTTGTGCCTGATGTTCGTGCTGCCGACTGACCTGAAACGTCTGAAGGGCGGCAGCTTCGACAAGGCGATGGCCAAGGCCTACGCCGCCTACGGCCTGCCGGTGGCCTTCTCGCTGATCCTGGCCCTGGTGCTGTCGACCACCGATCGCTTCCTGCTGGCCGCCTTCCTCGACGAGAGCGCGGTCGGCGTCTACCACGCCGGCTATTCGCTGGGCTCGCGCACCCTGGACGTCGTTTTCATCTGGCTCGGCATGGCCGGCGGCCCGGCCATGGTCGCGGCCCTGGAGCGCGGCGGCCAGCCGGCTCTGGAGGAAAGCGCCCGCGAACAGGCCGACTTCATGGTGCTGCTGACCCTGCCCGCCGCCGTGGGCCTGGCCCTGGTCGCCCGTCCGCTGACCGAGGTGATGATCGGCCCGGCCCTGCGCGAGGGCGCGGCGGGCGTGACGCCGTGGATCGCCGCCAGCGGCTGGCTGTCGGGGGTGACCACCTACTACCTGCTGCAGGCCTTCACGCTTGGCCGGCGCACGACGATTCTGAGCGCCTGCATGGCGATCCCGGCGGGCGCCAACCTGGCCCTGAACCTGGTCCTGATCCCGCGTTTCGGCCTGTCCGGCGCGCTGTGGGCCACGACCGCAAGCTACGCCCTGGGCGCGATCGCCGCCGGGGTGCTGGGCCGCAAGGCCTGCGCCCTGCCTATCCCGTGGCAGACCCTGGCCAGGACGGGCCTGGCCTGCGCCCTGATGGCGGCCGTGGTGCTGGCCATGCCCGACGTCGGCGGCCTCATAGAACTGATCCTCAAGGCCGGCCTGGGCGCTGCGACCTTCGGCGGCGCGGCCCTGCTGCTCGACGCCGGCGGCGCGCGCGCGCGACTGGCCGTCCTTACCCGCAGGTTCCGCACCGCATGACCGCCCCGATCACCGAGACGATCTCCGACAACGCCGCCTGGGCCGGCGTGACGCCGCGCCTGTCGGTGCTGATCCCCACCTATCGGGACGATCCGACCGCCCTGCTGCGGGCCCTCGACGGCAAGGACAATGCGGCCGAGATCGTGGTGCTGGACGACGGCGGCGGCGACGAGGCCCTGGCCGCACGGATCGGCAAGCTGATCGCCGGCCTGAAACGCCCCGCCCGCTTCGTGCGGCTGTCGCGCAACGCCGGCCGGGCCCAGGGCCGCAACCGCCTGGCCGCCCACGCCCGAGGGCGACACCTTTTGTTCCTCGACAGCGACATGCTGCCCGATCCGAAGGACTTCCTGGCCCGCTGGCTGGCGGTGGCGGGCGACGACGCTCCAGTGGCCTTCGGCGGCTTCACCCTGGACCAGACGCCGATCCGGCCCGAGCACGCCCTGCACCGGGCCATGGCGCTGAAGAGCGACTGCACGCCCGCCCCCGAGCGCGCCCAGGCGCCGGAGAAGCACGTCTTCACCTCCAACCTGCTGGTGCGCCGCGACGTCTTCGAGACCATCGCCTTCGACGAGGGCTTCGCCGGCTGGGGCTGGGAGGACGTCGAATGGGCCATGCGGGTCGCCCGCGCCCACCCGATCCTGCACATCGACAACACCGCCACGCACCTCGGTTTGGACCCCGCGCCGGTGATGACCGCCAAGTACGAGCAGTCGGCCGCCAACTTCGCCCGCGTGGTGGCCGCCCACCGCGACGTGGTCAGCGCCTATCCCAGCTACAAGGTCGCCAAGGCCCTTAAGGCCGTGCCCCTGCGCGGGACCTGGCGGCCGTGGCTGAAGGCCATAGCCCTGGCCGAAAGCCTGCCCACCCCGCTTCGCGCCTTTTCCATGCGGCTCTACCGGGCCGCCCTCTATTCGGACGCCGTGTGATGACCGCCCTCGAACAAACCTACGAGAAAGTCGACGCGTATGAGCCGGACCGCTCGCTGAAGGGCAAGGTCCGCCGCCGGCTGATCCGCCTGCAGCATCGTCGCCCGGCGCGGGTGAAGCTGGAGCGGCCGATGGTGTCGTTCAGCTTCGACGACGCCCCCGCCACCGCCTGCGAGGCGGGCGCGCGCGTGCTGGAGAGCCGCGGCTTCCGCGGCACCTATTATTTCGCCGCCGGCCTGACCGGGCGCGACGGGCCGATGGGCCGCTACGCCACCGGCGAGGACGCCGCCCGCCTGCACGCGGCCGGTCACGAGATCGGCTGCCATACCTTCAGCCACCTCGACTGCGGCCAGGCGACGACCCAGGTCGCCCTGGCCGACGTGGCGCAGAACAGGCAAGCATTGGCGTCTTGGGGCGTGGGGAACGCGGTGAGCTTCGCCTATCCGTACGGCGACGTCGCCGCCCCGGCCAAGACGGCCCTGGCCGGCCGCTTCAAGACCTTGCGGGCCCTGCATCACGGCCTGATCGCCAACGGCGCCGACCTCAACCAGGCCCCGGCCGTCGGCATCGAGGGCGAGGATGGCGAGGACGTGGCCCTGCACTGGCTGGACCAGGCTCACCGGCGCAAGGCCTGGCTGATCCTCTACACCCACGACGTGGCCGACCAGCCGTCGGCCTGGGGCTGTACGGTGCAGGCGCTGGAGCGGCTGGTCGACGGCGCGGTCAACGCCGGCTTCGACGTGGTGACCGTGGCCGAGGGCTCGCGGCGGATCGGGCTGTAGCCACTACTGACGGGTCCGCGAGGTCATCCCTGCCGCCGCCGCGTCGTCGGCCATCTGCGGGTCGACTTCGGGCGCGGGCTTGGGCGTGGCGGCCGGGGCTTCGACCACCGGCGGCTTTTCGGGTTCGGGCGCGACCGGGGCCGGAGCGGCCTGGGCGGCGGGCGTGCGGGTGGTGGCGGCGCTGGCGGCGTCGTCGGCCGTGGTGCGGATTTCCGCACCCTCCTCGTAGCCGGAGCTCTCGAAACCGACACCGGCGCTGACCACCAGGATCACGCCCAGGGCGGCGACCGCCCCGACGACGAAACCCAGGACGATCCATCCCAACGGATTGCCGCGACGTTCGGCCTTGGCCATCTGGAGCTCCCTAAGGGGAAGGCTCCGATCCTAGGAGCCGACCCAGCGTCGGACCGCGCCGACATCGACGTGAACGAAATTGCTGACGGGATAGTACCCGACGCCGCCCTGCTTCAGGTCGAGGGCCGCAGTCCTCAGCCGATCCAGGGAGACATCCTCCAGATAGAGATCGATGGCCTTGCCGTCCATGTGCAGGCTGCGTTTGGCGACCTCACCGCTGCGCGCGTGCAACATCGCGTTGGTCTTGGGCGAGCGATAGCCGGAGATGATCTGGAAGTGCGACTTGCTCTCGGTGCGCGCCGCCAGGCCCGCCATGATGTCGTAGAGCTTGGGGTTCATCGCCGAGACGTCGCCGGTGCGATAGTCGCGCAGCACCTTGTCGAGGGCCTCGACGGCGTCGGGCACGTACTCGCCCTTGTCGAAATAGACGGCTTCCAGCTTTTCCTGGGTGTGCACGTTGTGCAGCTTCACCCAGCGCGGTTCGGCGGAAATGATGCGTTTCGGCTCGGCGACGGGAACCGGCGCTTCGGGAAGGCCGTTATCCGGCATGCCCTCGGCCGCATTGCCCAGGTCGCCCTGCTTCATCAGCAGGTCGGCGATGGGATCGGCCCCAGGGCCGAACTTGGACTGTGCGAAGGCCGCCATCGGCCCGACCGCACTGGCGCCCAGCACACCCAGGCCAAGGCCCAGGAGCTTGCGTCGTTCGATCATCGATACGCTTTCCCGACTGACTGCGTCAGGCCGCCCGAGGGGCCGCCCACGCTCACTTAGAACGCGATAACTTTCCGGATCGGAAAGGCTTACGCACAAAAAGAGGCCTGACGAAGGCCGTCGGGTCAAGCCGGACCGATGGACGCGCGGCCGCCGAAAGCGTGGGCGTTCCGCGCCGCGGCCACGCTTCAAATGCTGCAAAGACAGCGGCTTGGGCGCGTGGGCGAAACGCTCAGACGGTCCTGGATGCGGCGATACGCTGCACCAGCGCCTTGTCCCAGCCGTACGGGTCGTCGCGGAAATTCACCTGTCCGTCCGGCGTCACGTAGGCGGTCCAGTAGAGCAGATAGACGGCCATCGGCTTGGGCAGCTGGGCCCGCACGGTCTTGCCCGAGGCGATGGTGGCGTCGACGTTCTCGGCCGTCCATTCGGCGCTGCCGTCGAGCAGTTGCTTGGCCAGCGGGATGGGCTTTTCCAGGCGCACGCAGCCGTGGCTGGCCAGGCGGCTGTAGCTGGCGAACTTCGCGCGCGACGGGGTGTCGTGCAGATAGACCCCATAGGGATTGTTGAAGTCGAACTTTACCAGGCCCAGCGCGGCCTTGTCGCCGGCCTTCTGCTGCAGGCGCGTGCCACCGCCCTCGGTCGGGATGACGATGAAGTCGTTGCGGGCCAGATAGCCCGGATTGGCGCGCTCCTTGGGCCACAGCTCCTTGGTGGCGATGGAGCTGGGCACGTTCCAGGGCGGGTTCAGCACGATCGAGTGGATCTGCGATTGCAGCATCGGCGTCTCGTCGCCCGGACGGCCGGTGACGGCGCGCATGGTCAGGGTCGGAGCGTCGTGGTGGAAGACGCTCATCACGGCGGCGGCGATGTTGACCTGGATGCGGTCGGCCGGCAGCTCTTCGGGCAGCCAGCGCCAGCGCTCCATGTTGGCGACGATCTGGTCGATGCGCAGCTGCACCGGCACGTTCAGCGCCGCCAGCGTGCCCCTGCCCAGCACGCCGTCGGGATTGAGGCCGAAGCGCTTCTGGGCGCGCATCAAGGCCTGTTGCAGGGCCTCGTCGAACACCGGGGCCTTGTCGACGGCGATGGAGGGGTCCTCGATGGCCAGGCGGGCCTCGAGCTGGGCGATGCGCGGATCGCCCTTGTCGCCCAGCTTCAGCGGCGGCCCTTCGGGGATCATCGCCCAGCCGCCCTTGGCGGCGAGATCGCGATAGACCACCAGTCCCTTCTGCAGGGTCTGGTAGCCGGTATAGGGCGGCGACAGCTCCTCCAGCCAGCCGGCCAGGCGGTCGTTCTGGATCGCGGCGGCGAAGCCTGGGGCCGGATCATAGGCGGCGGGACGCAGGCCCCAGTTGCCGTCGAAATCGGCGGGCGCCAGGCGGCCGCTGTGCACGGCCTTGGCGTAGCGCATGGTCAGGGCGACAAGTTGGGTCACGCCGGCCTGGCGGTCGACGGCGCTGCGCGAGTCCAGCAGGGCCAGGGCGCGATCGGGCGCGAACAGCCCGGGCTCGAAGCCGTGCGATGGCGCGTCGTTCAGCGCCTTGACCAAGAGGTCGATCTGGTCGGCGCGCAGGGCCGGCGGCGCGGGCACCGTCACGGGCGCCTGCTGCGGCGCGCGGGCGGGCCGGACCTGAGCTTGAGCGAGCACGGCCGGAGCCGCCGACATCCACAGGGCCGTCCCAAGCAGGACGGTCGAAACTTTCAGGCTCTGGTTCACCGCAGACGGGTCTCGCACGCACGTTGCACGCGGCCCCTCCGCGCACTTCTCAAATGGCAATTCCGCGTCGGGGTCGTCAACGCGAGGATCGTGAAACTCCAACGGCCAAGGTCCCCATTTGGTTCTTTCTCACGTTGCGGAACCTTCCGGCCACACTTGCGGTTTGCAGTTCGACGACGGCGCCTTTGCGCCACAATCGTCCTTGTCAGGACAGCCCAAATGAGAATCGCCCAGGTTCCGCCCCTGTATGAAGCCGTGCCGCCACGGCTCTACGGGGGCACCGAAAGGGTGGTCGCGCACCTGACGGACGCGCTTGTCGACCTCGGCCACGAAGTCACCCTGTTCGCCTCCGCCGAAGCCCGCACCAAGGCCGACCTCGTGGTCGTCCGCGACCAGGCCATCCGCCTGGACCCCGCCCCGCTGAAATCCGATCTCGCCGCCCACGTCTCCATGCTGGCCGAGGTCCGCCGCCGCGCCGCCGACTTCGACGTCATCCACTTCCACACCGACATGATCCATTTCCCCCTGTTCGAAGGCATGGCGGAAAAGACCCTGACCACCCTGCACGGGCGGCTCGATCTGAAGGACCTGCCGGGCGTCTACCGGCGCTGGCCGCAGTTCCCGCTGGTGTCGATCTCCGACAGCCAGCGCGCGCCCCTGCCCTTCGCCAACTGGGCCGGCACGGTGCTGCACGGCATGTGCGCCGAGATCTACGAATATCATCCGAAGTCAGAGGGTTACCTGGCTTTCCTCGGACGGATATCACCCGAGAAAGGCCCCGAACGGGCGATCGCCATCGCCAAGCGGATGGGCCGCCGGCTGAAGATCGCCGCCAAGGTCGACGCCGCCGACCGCGAATACTTCCACACCGTCGTCGAGCCGCTGCTGGACCATCCGCTGGTCGAGTTCGTCGGCGAGATCGGCGACGCCGAGAAGTCGGCCTTCCTGGGCGGCGCCGACGCCCTGCTCTTCCCCATCGCCTGGCCCGAGCCCTTCGGCCTAGTGATGATCGAGGCCATGGCCTGCGGTACGCCGGTGATCGCCTACCAGTGGGGCTCGGTGCCCGAGGTGATCGAGGAAGGCCTGACAGGCTTCATCGTCGACGACGAGGACGAGGCGGTGGCCGCGCTGCGCCGCCTGCCCGACCTGTCGCGGCAGGCCGTGCGCAAGCGGTTCGAGACCCGGTTCTCGGCCCACGCCATGGCCCGTCGCTATCTCGATATCTACGCGCGTCTGGACGAGGCGGCCCGCGCGCCGCGCCTCGTGCTGGCCCAGACCGCGTGACCTAAAGGCGGCCAAACCCCGCCGGGTTGAGGCCGCATTGTAGCTTTCAAGTTCAGCGACCGCGCCTCCCCTGGCGCGGCCGCTGATCGCGTTTAGACGAGGGGCATCGAAATGGACGACATGGCGCCGCCCCCGGTGACGGCGGGCGAGCATGGCGAGACCGGCGAACCGCGCGTGCCCTATCGGCTGTTCGCGCTGAAGGACCGCGACACCTTCCTGGTGGCCGACGCCTTCGGCGACGTGCTGGGCGCGGCCGACGGCCTGTTTCACGACGACACACGGCTGCTGTCGCGCCTGCGGCTGCTGATCGGCGGGCGGCCGCCGGCCCTGCTGAGCGCCAGCGTCTCGCAGGACAACGTGTTCTTCACCTCGCACTCGACCAACCAGACCCTGCCCTCGCTGGGAGGCGCGTCGGCGCCGCATGGCGCGATCCACGTCGAGCGCAAGCGCTTCCTGTGGTGCGAGCGCCTCTACGAGCGCCTGCGGTTCGTCAACTACAGCCGCGACATGGTCATCCTGCCGGTGGCCTTGGAGTACGACGCCGACTTCCACGACATGTTCGAGGTGCGCGGCTCCAAGCGCAAAGCCAGGGGCCGGGTGCTGCCGGCCGAGCTGAACGGCCGCTCGGTGCACTTCGCCTATCAGGGCCTGGACGAGCTGCGCCGCGACAGCGTGATCGCCTTCTCCGAACCGCCGGGGCGCCTGACGCCGCAGCGGGCCGAATTCATGTTCATGCTGACGCCGGACACACACTTCGACCTCTATCTCGAGGTGGGCCCAGCCCCCGACCATCCGCCGACCCGCGAGCGCTGGCGCGCCGCCGCCGCCCGGGCCCGGCTCGACATGCGCGGCCGTCGCCGCCGCGGGGCGCGGCTGAAGTCGTCGGGACGGCTGTTCAACGACTGGCTGGAAAAGTCGCGGGCGGACCTGGCCCTGCTGACCACCGAGTTCGAGACCGGTCCCTACCCCTATGCCGGCATTCCGTGGTTCTCGACGCCGTTCGGGCGCGACGCGATCATCACCGCCTGGCAGGTGCTGTGGATCGAGCCCAGGCTGGCCAAGGGCGTGCTCGGCTACCTCGCCGAGCACCAGGCCGAGGAGGTCAGCGCCTTCCGCGACAGCGCGCCGGGCAAGATCATGCACGAGACCCGCAAGGGCGAGATGACCCGCCTGGGCGAGTTGCCATTCGGCCGCTACTACGGCGGCGTCGACACCACGCCGCTGTTCGTGGCCCTGGCCTGCGCCTACGCCGAACGCACCGGGGACCTGGCCTTCATCGACGGGCTGTGGGACGCACTGCGTGCGGCGGTGGCCTGGATCGAGCAGTTCGGCGACAGCGACGGCGACGGCCTGATCGACTACGCCCGCGGCGCCGACACCGGACTCTCCAACCAGAACTGGAAGGACAGCGAGGACAGCGTCTTCCACGCCGATGGCAAGTTCCCCGACGGGCCGATCGCCGTGGTCGAGGTGCAGGGCTACGCCTTCGCCGCCTTCAAGGGCATGGCGGACCTGGCCCGTCGCCGGGGCGAGACCGCCGACGCCGAGCGCTGGGCGGCCAAGGCCGAGCACCTGCGGACCATGGTCGAGGAGCAGTTCTGGATGGAGGACAAGGGCTTCTACGCCATGGCCGTCGACGGCCACGGCAAGCCCTGCCGCGTGCGCGGCTCGAACCCCGGGCACCTGCTGTTCTGCGGCCTGCCCTCGCCCGAGCGCGCGGCCAAGGTGGCCGACACCCTGCTGTCGGCGGCGTTCAACAACGGCTTTGGCGTACGGACCCTGGCCGAGGGCGAGCCGCGCTTCAATCCGATGAGCTATCACAACGGCTCGGTCTGGCCGCACGACACCGCCATCTGCGCCATGGGCCTGGCCCGCTACGGGCACAGGGACGGCGTGGTGCGGATGACCTCGGGCCTGTTCGAGACCGCCGCCCACTACGAGATGCGGCTGCCGGAGCTGTTCTGCGGCTTTCCCCGCCAGCCGGGCGAACCGCCGGTGGCCTATCCGGTCGCCTGCCTGCCCCAGGCCTGGGCGGCGGGCTCGGCGTTCATGATGCTCCAGGCGTGCCTGGGCATCACCGTCGACGGCTGGGCCGGCGAGATCCGCATCCAGGAGCCGCGCCTGCCGATCGGCATCGACAGCCTGTCGATCGAGAACCTGGGCGTCGGCGATCGGCTCACCGATCTCTCCTTCGAGCATGTCGGCCGGCACGTCACCGTCCAGGGTGGACGGCGCTCGACCGTGCCGATCCTCACCCGCTGCTGATTTTCCAAAAAGCGTAACAAGAACAATGACCATGCCCCAGAACCTCGACCTGTTTCCGATCGGCAACTGCTCGGTCAGCGCCCTCATCGACCGCGACGGCCGCTTCGTGTGGGGGTGCATGCCCCGCATCGATTCCGATCCGGTGTTCAGCACCCTGCTGGGAGGCCTTGAGCCGCCGTTCGAGGGCGGCAAGGGCCTGTGGGACGTGGTCGTCGACGGGGCGGTGAAGGTCGAGCAGGCTTACTTACGCAACACACCGATCCTGCGCACGGTGGTCACCGACGCCGACGGGGCGAGCCTGGAGATCATCGACTTTTCCCCCCGCTTCCAGCAGTTCGGCCGCATCTATCGCCCCACCGCCTTCATCCGCCTGGTGCGGCCGATCAGCGGGGTGTGCCGCGCCACCATCCGCCTGCGCCCGACCGCCAACTGGGGCGGACGCCTGGCCGAGCACACCAACGGCTCCAACCACATCCGCTACCTGTGCTCGGACATGACGCTGCGGCTGACGACCGACTGCCCCGTCTCGCACATCCTGGAGGAACGCACCTTCCGTGTTGAGCGGACCCTGGCGATGTTCCTGGGCGCCGACGAGGGCTTCGACGCCGACGTCGGCGCGACCTGCGCGCGGATGCTGCAACAGACCGAGGACTATTGGCTGAACTGGGTGCGGGGCCTGGCCGTGCCGCTGGACTGGCAGTCGGCGGTGATCCGCGCGGCCATCACCCTGAAGCTCTGCATGCACGAGGAGACCGGGGCGATCGTGGCGGCCATGACCACCTCGATCCCCGAGCACGCCAACAGCGGCCGCAACTGGGACTATCGCTACTGCTGGCTGCGTGACGCCTACTACGTGGTGCAGGCCCTGAACCGGCTGGGCGCGGCCGACATCCTGGAGAACTACCTCTCCTACCTGCGCAACATCGTCGACCGGGCGGCCGGCGGCCATATCCAGCCGCTGTTCGGCGTGGGCTACGAGCCGGCGCTGATCGAGCGCTTCGCTCCCGACCTGCCCGGCTATCGCGGCATGGGTCCGGTGCGGATCGGCAACCAGGCCTTCGAGCACCAGCAGCACGACGTCTACGGCCAGATCATCCTGTCCTCGACGCAAGCCTTCTTCGACGAGCGCCTGCTGCGGCCGGGCACGATCGAGGATTTCAAGGCCCTGGAGCCCGTGGGCGAGCGGGCCTTCCAGTTGCACGACCAGCCCGACGCCAGCCTCTGGGAGTTCCGCGGCCGCGCCAATGTGCACACCTATTCGTCGGTAATGTGCTGGGCCGCCTGCGACCGCCTGGGCAACGTGGCCGAGAAGCTGGGCCTGGCCGACCGGGCCAAGTTCTGGAACGACCGCGCCGCCAAGGTGCGCGAGGCCATCGACACCCACGCCTGGAACGAGCAGCTCGGCCGGTTCGCCGCCACCTTCGGCGGCGAGGAACTGGACGCCAGCCTGCTGCAACTGGTCGACCTGCGCTTCATCGCCGCCGACGATCCGCGCAACAAGGCCACGGTGGCGGCGATCGAGGCCGGCCTGCGCAAGGGCAGCTACCTGCTGCGCTACGCCCTGCCCGACGATTTCGGCACGCCGCAGACGGCCTTCAACATCTGCACCTTCTGGCTGGTCGAGGCGCTTTATCTCGAAGGCCGGGTCGAGGAGGCCCGGTCGTTGTTCCAGGAAATGCTCGACCGCCGCACCTCGGCCGGCCTGCTGTCGGAGGACATCGGATTCGAGGACGGCGAGCTGTGGGGCAACTACCCGCAGACCTATTCGTTGGTAGGTCTGATCAACTGCGCGGCGCTGCTCAGCAGACCCTGGACTTCGGTACGCTGAAGCTGGGTCAACCCCTTCGGCCTCACGTTTTGGTCAGTCAAACGTGACCCCCCGACCGCCATGTCGGGGGGATCGAACCCGGCCCCGAGGCGTTCTTGGCGGCTGAGTTCCATAGTGAAAGGGGCCTAACTGCATGACCACGTACGGGTCTGCCGCTCGGCTTGCGTCGTCGGATCTTCCGCCGCCGCCCACCAGTATTCCTGCCAATTGCGCGCTGTTCCTCGACCTCGACGGAACCCTGGCGCCCATCATGCCGCGTCCGGAGGACGTTGGCCCCGACGCCGCGCGCGCGGCCCTGATCGCGCGCCTGCGCGAAGCTTTCGACGACCGCGTGGCCGTGATCAGCGGCCGTTCTCTGGATGATCTTTCCCGCATCCTGGGCGACGGCGCCCTGGCCTATATGGCCGGCGTGCACGGCCTGGAGCGCCGCACCCCCGAGGGCGTGTTCCGCGCCCAGCCGCACGAAGGCCTGGCCGAAGCCCGCGACGTGCTGGCCGACCTGGCCCGCTGCGATCGCGGCCTGATATTCGAGGACAAGCACCTCAGCGTCGGCCTGCACTACCGCAACACCCCCTCGGCCGCCGACGCGGTGATCGAGGCGGCCGAGCGCCTCAAGCGCCAGACCGGCCTCGTCCTGCAACTGGGCGACATGGTCGCCGAGCTGCGCACGCCGGGCCAGGACAAGGGTTCGTCGGTCGCCGCCCTGCTGCGCGAGCCGGCCTTCGACGGCGCCCTGCCGATCTTCATCGGCGACGACCTGACCGACGAGGACGGCTTCGAGGCCGCCCGCCGCCTGGGCGGCTACGGTGTGCTGGTCGGTCCCGAGCGCCCGAGCGCGGCGAGCTATCGCCTCGACGGTCCCGAGGCCGTCCACGCCTGGCTGGACGCCGCCGCCCAGTCGGTCACTGCCAAGTCGGTCACTGCCAAGTCGGTCACTGCCAAGTCGGTCACTGAAAGCGAGGTGGCGCGATGAGCCGCCTGATCGTCGTTTCGAACCGCGTCAATCCGCCGTCCGGCAAGGGCGAGGAAAGCGTCGGGGGCCTTGCCATGGCCCTGGCCGCGGCCCTGCGCGAATATTCCGGCATCTGGTTCGGCTGGAGCGGCAAGACCACGCCCGAGTTCACCGGCCAGCTGAACATGCAGCGCGTCGAGGGGGTGACTGTGGCCACGGTCGACCTCGAGGACGGCGACTACCAGGAATATTACAACGGCTACGCCAACAAGACGCTGTGGCCGCTGTTCCACTACCGCGTCGACCTGACGGCCTACGACCGCTCGTTCGGCGAGGGCTATGACCGGGTCAACAAGCGCTTCGCCGAGACCCTGCGCCCGCTGATCGAGCCGGACGACATCATCTGGGTGCACGACTACCACCTGATCCCGATGGCGCGGGAGCTGCGGCGGCTGGGCGTGACCAACCGCATCGGCTTCTTCCTGCACATCCCCTGGCCGGCCCACCAGCTGGTGGTCACCCTGCCCCGCCACCGGCCGCTGGTGGAGGCGCTGTTCCACTACGATGTCGTCGGCTTCCAGACCGAAGAGAGCCTGCAGGCCTTCGAGGGCTACGTGTTCAACGAGGTCGGCGGCGAGAAGACCGAGGACGGCCGCCTGCGCGCCTTCGGCCAGATCACCGAGGCCGGGGCCTTCCCGATCGGCATCGACGCCGACGACTTCGCCCGCATCACCAAAAGCCCGCGAGCCATGCGGGTCTATGACCGGATGGCGGCCCACAGCGTGTTCCGCAAGATGGTCGTGGGCGTCGATCGCCTCGACTACTCCAAGGGCCTGGAAGAGCGCCTGCTGGGCTTCGAGCGCTTCCTGCACGACCACGAGGACGCCCGCCGCGAGGTGATGCTGCTTCAGATCGCCCCGCTGTCGCGCGACGAGGTCGAGGCCTACCAGGACATCCGCAGCCGGCTGGACGGCCTGATCGGCCGCATCAACGGCGCCTATGCCGAGATGGACTTCACGCCGATCCGCTATCTCAACCGTTCCTATCGGCGCGACGAGCTGGCGGGCGTCTACCGCGCGGCCAAGGCGGCGCTGGTCACGCCCCTGCGCGACGGCATGAACCTGGTGGCCAAGGAGTACGTGGCCTCGCAGAACCCCGAGGATCCGGGCGTGCTGATCCTGTCGCGCTTCGCCGGCGCAGCGCGGCAGATGAAGGAGGCGCTGATCATCAACCCCAACAGCCCCGAGGAGATCTCGGACGCGCTGGCCCAGGCGCTCGCCATGGACGAGACCGAGCGCAAGCGCCGCTGGGAGGACCTGATGGACAACGTCACCCGCCAGGACGTCACCGCCTGGCGCGACGACTTCGTGGCCGCCCTGAAGGGCGATCCGACGGTCATGGCCGCCAACACCGAGACGCCGGACGAACCGGCCGTGACCACGGTGAAGAAGGCGCTGGTCGGCGCCAAGAAGTAGGAGCGACACGCAGATGGCCCCGCGTCCCACATGGCAGGGCCATCTGCGGCTCTCGCTCGTCACCTGCCCGGTGGCGCTCTACACCGCCACCAATCCCGGCGGCGAGGTGCGCTTCAACCTGCTGCACCCCAAGACCCACAACCGCATCAGGATGGTGGCGACGGACCCCGACATCGGGCCGGTCGAGCGCTCGGATCTCGTCAAGGGCTACGAGGTCGAGAAGGATCGCTACGTCATCGTCACGCCGGAAGAGATCGACAGCGTGCGGCTGGAAAGCACCCGCACCATCGACATCGAGCGCTTTGTCGACGTGGCCGACATCGACCGCCTCTATTGGGACAATCCCTATTTCCTAGTCCCCGACGGCAAGCTGGCGGTCGAGGCCTATTCGGTGATCCGTGACGCCATGGTCGGCGCCAAGCGCATCGCCCTGGGTCGCGTCGTCATGCACACCCGCGAGCGCCTGCTGGCCATCGAGCCGCGCGGCAAGGGACTGGTGGCCTATTCGCTGCGGTCGTTCGACGAGGTGCGCGATCCGGCCGACCTGTTCGACGACATCCCGGCCAAGAAGGCCGATCCGTCGATGATCGCCATCGCCCGCAAGATCATCGAGCAGCAGGACGGCCCCTTCGAGCCCAAGGCCTTCAGGGACCGCTACGAAGACGCCCTGCGCGACCTGATCAAGCGCAAGGAAAAGGGCGGCAAGACCAAGGTTGCCGCCGCCCCGCCGGAAGACACCAACGTCGTCGACCTGATGGAGGCCCTGCGCAAGAGCCTGGGCGGCAAGGCCCCGGCCGCCAAGACGCCGGCGAAGAAGGCGGCTCCGAAGAAGGCCGCCTCCGCCAGGGCCAAGAAGGCCTCCTAGGCCTCCTGCGCTACCGGCGGCCTGGCTTCCTTGAGCCGCAGGTAGATGCAGCCCAAGCCGACCGCGGCGTTGAGGATGCCGACCAGCACGAACGGCGAGGCCGGGCCGATCACGTCGAACAGCACGCCGCCCAGGGTGCCCAGCACCAGGATGCCGAACGCGCCGCACAGGTTGAAGAAGCCGATGACGGCGCCCCGGCCCTCTTCCGGCGCTTCCTTGCCGATCAGGGCCTGCGAGCCGATGAAGGCGCTGATCTGGCCCACGCCCAGCAGCACGAACAGCGGCATGGCCGCCTTGCTCAGCGGGTCGTCGATGAACATCGTCGCCAGGTAGCCGACCGCGCCCAGCAGCATGCAGGCGGCCAGCGCCGTCAGGCGGTGGGCCTTGTCGATCATCAGGGCGATGACCACCGGCCACAGCAGCGCCGCCGACTGGGCGACGATGAACGGGATCCGCCCCTGGTCGAGGGCGTCGGCGAGGCTGGCGCCGTTCTCCAGCGCCGCCTTCTTGCCCCAGGCGATGGCGTAGGCCCCGACGATGGCGAGGTCGCCCCGGGCCACGAAGGCCGAGGCGTAGGCCAGGACGATGCGCGGATTGGCCTTGGCCGCGGCGACGCCGACGCCAAGCTGGGCCGAGAGCTTGACCCGCTCCACCGAGCGCGTCGCCACGCCGGGCTTGAGGCCCAGCCACATGACGGCGGCGGAGATCAGGCAGAGGGCCGCAGCGATGGCCAGCGCGGCCTGGCCGGCGGTCTTCTCGTCCATGCCCTGGCCGACGAACACGGCCGGCAGCTTGCCGATGGCCAGCGCCAGCACCACCACGCCCAGGCCGTTGAGAATGCCCGACAGGGCGACGATCTTGCCCCGGTCGCGGGCCTTCACATAGTCGGCCAGGATGGTCGACAGCATGCCGGTCGTGGCCCCGATGCCGATGGCGTAGACCACCTTGTAGAGCGACAGGTCCCAGATGTTGGTGGCCAGCGGAAACAGCAGATAGCCGGCCGCCGTGGCCAGGAAGCCGATGGCGTAGACCGCGCGGCGGCCCACCCGGTCGGCCAGGGCCCCGGCCAGGCCGAACACGAACAGCAGCGCCAC
Source organism: Caulobacter sp. FG7 (assembly GCF_057808875.1). Classification (NCBI taxonomy): domain Bacteria; kingdom Pseudomonadati; phylum Pseudomonadota; class Alphaproteobacteria; order Caulobacterales; family Caulobacteraceae; genus Caulobacter; species Caulobacter sp. FG7. The sequence goes on along the minus strand of NZ_JBMDIW010000006.1, from coordinate 70,931 downwards.
CTCGTTGACGAGGTTGAGGATCCCCAGGACCGAGCCCTGGCGGTCCAGCGGCACGCCCAGATTGGCGCTGAGCACGTAGGGCGTCATCACCGCCACGGTCGTGGCCAGGCCGATGTTGACGAAGGCGGCGTAGAGCGCGGTCCACATGTGGCCGGCGCGCACGCCAGGCTCGATCGCCAGTATGCCGAACCGCTCGGGGTTCTTGGGCGCTGCCATCGGGAACTCCAGAAAACTTTGGGGGCAAGGAAAAGGCCCGGCGCGCAGGGGCGCCGGGCCTTGAAGGTCACGCGTTCAGGAAGATCAGAAGGTCTTGCTGATGCGGATCGAGGCGGCGCGCTTTTCGGGCAGAGAAACCACGTAGGAGCGCGGCGGGGTATTGTTGTTCAGATCGAAGAAGCCGAAGTCGGTCGCCGCGATGGCGTTCTTCGGGGTGTCGTCGTCGAACAGGTTGGTGACGGCCAGATCGATGCCCCACGACCCGTCGGTGATCCCGGCCCGCAGATCCGAGACGAAGTAGCTCGGCAGCCAGGTCAGGTTGTTCTGGGTCATGTAGCGCTTGGACTGGTAGCGGCCCGACAGTTCGGCGGTCCACGACCAGTTCGACATCTTCGGCAGCTCGCCGGTGACCAGGGCCGAGACGTTCAAGCTGTGCTTGGGCGTCAGCGGAACGGCCTTGCCGGTGTAGTCGCCGCCGTTGGACTCGATCCGGTCGAAGTAACCGGGGGTCGGGACCTTGTAGTCGGTGAACTCGGCGTCGGTGTAGGTGTAGTTGCCGCTCAGCGTCAGCCAGTGGGTCGCCCGCCAGTCGCTGGTCAGGTCGATGCCCTTGCTTTCGCTTTCACCGGCGTTCTCGACCGACGGCACCGAGGTGCCGCCGAGCACCTTGGTGGTGCCGATCTGCTGGTTCTTGTAGCGGTTGAAGAAGATCGCCCCGTTCAGGACCAGGTCGCCGCCGAGGAACACGTTCTTCGAACCGATTTCGAAGCTTTGCAGCTTCTCCGGCTTGAAGGTCGAGTCGACGCTGCCGCTGGTGCCGGTGGTGTCGACGCCGCCCGGCTTGAAGCCTTCGCCGTACGACGCATAGACCGAGTTGCGCGAGGTGATCTTGTAGTTGGCCACGAAGTTCGGCGTGAAGGCGTCCGCGCGGACGGTCTTCTTGTCGATCTGGGTGGTCTTGGCCAGCTGGGCGTTGCGAGCAGCGACGGTGCCGGCCGGACCGGCGGCGCAGCCCAGCTGCTGCAGGCAGACCAGCTGCACGCCGAACAGGCGATAATACATCGGCTGGTACGGGCTGCCGCGATAGGCGACGCGTTCCTCGATGTAGCGACCGTCGAAGCGCAGGGTCAGGGCGTCGGTGACGTCATATTCGACGCTGCCGGCCCAGGACAGCGAGTCCGTCTCGCGCGAGATCTTCAGCGGATAGTCCGCCGTCGCCTTCGCGGTCGTGGTCGGCGCCTGGAAGGCCCCGCTAGCCGTCGCGCCGCCGCCCATGAAGAGCGCCGTCAGGATGGTCAGGCGCGGGTCGGAGCCCTCGCGCATCCAGAACTGGTCCTTGTTGATCTGGCTGGCGGTCTCATGGAAATAGAGGCCTTCCAGCGAGGTGCGCAGCTTGCCGAAGTCCTTGCTCCAACGCAGGGTCTGGCTCTGCTGCTTGGTGTCGAAGTCGTCGTCCAGCATCACCGAGAAGCCGATGGCCGGCAGGCCGCCGGTCGGCGCCACGGTCGAGTAGTTCAGGCCGTAGGCGCGCAGGAAGCCCAGGTACTGGTAGAGCGAGCCATAGAACGGCGCCATGCCCGCATAGAGCGGAAGCACGTTGCCGCTGAGGCTGTTGTTGGAGTTGTCGAAGTCCTGGATCTGGGTGGTCTCGCCGCGCGTGATGCCGGTCAGCGAGGTGAACGTGCCCCAGTCGCTTTCGTAGTTGATGTCGAACGAGGCGCGGGTCGCATCGGTGACCGTGCCCTTGAAGTCCTTGCCCGTGCGCGGATCCAGCGAATAGGCGATGGTCTGGCTCTTGACCACCGCGGCGTCGCTGAGGTCGCCCTTGACCGTGAAGCCGGGGCGATTGTTGCTGGGATCGGTGACTGCCACGCCGAGATTGGCGGTGTTGGCCGTGCCGGTCAGCGGGTTCACCGCCGTGATGTAGGCGCGGGCCATCTGGTCGTATTCTTCGTGCGAGCTCTGCACCCGGGCGAAGACGGTCAGCTTCTCGGTCGGCTTCATCAGCACGCTGAAGGCCGCGCCCTTGGCTTCACCGCCGCCGACGCGCTTGCCGCTGACGCTGTTCAGGTACTGGCCGTCGTTTTCCCAGGCCCCGGCGTTCAGGTTGATCGCCAGCTTGTCCTGCACCAGCGGGATCGAAACCGAGACCTTGCCCTCCTTCAGGCCGAAGTCGCCGGCCTCCAGGCTGAGCTTGCCCTCGAACTCGCTAAGGTTCGGACGCTTGGAGATGTAGTTGATCGCGCCCGAGAAGGCCGAACGGCCGTAGAGCACGCTCTGCGGACCCTTCACGATCTCGATGCGCTCGGCGTCGACGAAGCGCAAGGAGGCCAGCGCGCCGCCACCGGCGGTGGCGAAGGCTTCCGACGACGTGTCGACCCCATCCACCAGGATGGCCACGTTCGGACGGCCGCGCACGGCTTGCACGCCGCGGATCGCCGGACGCGTGTCGCTGGGCGTCAGGCCCTGGTCGAAAGTCAGGCCGGCGGTCGATTGAGCCACGCGGCTGATGTCGGAAATATTGCGACGCTCGATCGTCTCGGCCGAAACGGCGTTGATGGTGATCGGAACGTCCTGAAGAGATTCAGACTTGTTCCGCGCCGTTACGGTGATTTCCCCAATCACCGTCATATCATCTGAAGTCGTCGTTTGCGCGAGGGCTTGCCCCGAACAAATCAGAAGCGTAAGAGCGCTCGCGCTCGCGCCATAGATACTCATTGCCGACTTGGTCATGACTCCCCTCTTCAAATCTTGACCACACCCCGCCGCGTTCCCCGCGACTGTTCCCCGACGGTCAAGATGATGGAGCCGGACCAATACAGGTCTTGCGATAAAGCGTTTGTCCGTCCATCGGATAGGAGTTCAGGAAAGTCCCGCCATGCTGACAGACGTAGAGCCCGCAACCAAGCCTCGGCAATCGCGCCGGATCGCCACCGAAGCAGCGATCGTAGAGGCGTTCGGGCGTCTTATGGAGCGCGGAAGCGTCCACGACGCGGGTGTGAACGCCCTAATCAAGGAAGCCGGCGTCGGCAAGAAACAAATATATGACTATTTCGGCGGCCTGGGCGGCGTCGCCGACGCCTGGGTGCGCCGCACCGGCATCTGGCCCCGCCTTTCCGACATGCTGGACGAGCCCCTGGAGACCTTCCACCAGCGCCCGCCGATGGAGCGCCTGCGGATGCTGGTGCGCACCTACGCCTCGTCCTTGCGCGCCCACCCGGCCGTGGCCACGATCATGGCCGGCGAGTTCGCGGGCCCGCCGGAACTGCGCGACGCCGTCACCGCCGTGCGCATCCGCATCTGGGAAGAGTACGAGCGCCTGTTCATCGGCCAGCGCAGCGAGGACAAGGAACTGCTGGCCATCGCCATGACCATGTTGTCGGCCGTGTCCTATGTGGGAATGCGCGCCAAGTTCGAGCCGAATTTCTTCGGTTTCGACCTGCATGACGACTTGGCGTGGGAACGGGTAGTCGGCATGCTGGACCACGTGATGGGCCGCTATCAGACCGGCGTCGACGCCGTCACTTCTCGTCAGGCGGATAACGCCGACTAGAAAATTGACCGATCGGTCCCCTTTTGAAAGTCTCCGAGCATCCCGCCGAGCGCGGGCCTGACCGCAAGCGGAGACCTTGATGTTCGGCGATCCCCTATCTCTCCCCGTCAAACCCCAGGCGGGCGACCTCTGGGTAGCCGCGACCATGGTCACCGACGACAAGCTGAAGCTCGGGCTGTCCAGGATCCTCCTCCTGGGCCCCGATCTTCAGATCAAGGCGGCCTTGCATACGGGCGACTTCGGCATGGTTTCGGGCCTGGCGGTGAATCCCCGCACCGGCGAGCTCAACGCCCTTGACCCCTTCGCCCGCAACGTCACCCGCATCGACGCCGAGGGGCTGCGCGTGCCGGGCCAGGCCTCGCTTCTCCCCGGCCGAGGCCTGGGCTCGATGGTGTTCCTGCCCGACGGCGGCGCCCTGGCCGGCGAGCACCTTTCGGGCCTGGCCCCGCCCTTCACCGGCGAGGGGCGCCTGGTGCGCTTCGACGCCGACGGCCGCGTGACGCGCTTCTATCGCCCCGAGTATCATGGCGGCGTCATGGGCTTCCTGGGCGTCACCCACCTGACCGTGCTGTCGGACGGCAAGACCGTGGCCTATGTCTCCGAGACCGGCCACACCGTCTATCGCTACGACATCGAGGCCGACGCCCAACTGCCGCCGCTCTATGTGCGCACCGACCCGCCGGGCATGGTGTTCGGCATCGCCGCCGTCCCGAACGACGACGTGCTGGTCAGCTGCGGCAACGAAGTGCGCCGCGTGGCCCAGGACGGTTCGGTGCTTCGCACCTACGCCGTGCCGGAAGGCCGCGGCTGGTCGTTCCTGCGCGTCACCGACGACGGCGCGCACTTCTGGGCCGGCGACTTCTTCTCGGGCCAACTGGCCAAGATCGCGCTGGACAGCGGCGAGCTGGTCGCCAGCGTCAAGCTCGACATCCCGTTCGGCGTGACCTCTATCGTCGAAGCAAAGGTCGCCTGAGGTGAAGAAGCGCAAGATCCTGCTGATCGGTCTCGGCGCCGTCGTCCTGGCGGGCGCGGCGACCTATGCGACCGCCCCGCTCTACTGGAACCGCTATTTTCGCGCCCTGACGGTCAACCCGCTGGAGCCGCCGATCGACTGGTACAAGCCGGTCGCCGTGGTGAAGGGCGCGCCCGCCGCGGCCCTGCCGAAGACGACGCCGGAAGCCGCGGGGATCGACCCCGCCGCCCTCGAGGCCGCCGCCGAGTACGCGGGCGAGCGCAAGTCCGACGCCCTGATCGTCGTCAAGGACGGGGCCATCGTCTACGAGCGCTACTGGAACGGCGTGGGTCCCAACACCGTGATGAAGGCCCACTCCTTCACCAAGACCATGACCGGCATGCTGATCGGCGCGGCCATCGCCGACGGCAAGATCAGGTCGGTCGACCAGCCGGCCGCCGACTTCATCACCGAGTGGAAGAACGACGAGCGCTCGAAGATCACCATCCGCGACCTCCTGCAGATGTCGTCGGGCCTGGAGCCGCCGGACTATTCCTATGCCCCCTGGTCCAGCACCATCCGCACCTTCCTGTCGCCGGATCTCGCCAAGGACAACCTGGCCCTGAAGGCCGTCCATCCGCCGGGCACGGTGTTCGGCCACCACAACCCCGACCCGGTGGCGCTGAGCGTCATCGTCGAGCGGGCCACGGGCAAGACCTTCGCCGACTACATGTCGGAAAAGCTGTTCCAGCCGCTGGGCATGCACGACGGTTCGCTGTGGCTGGCCAAGGAGGGCGGCCTGTCGCACGGCGACTGCTGCATGATCTCGCAGGTCCAGGACTGGATGCGCATCGGCATCATGCTGGCCAATGGCGGATCGTTCGAGGGCAAGCAGGTGCTGAGCGCCGACTACGTCGCGGCCATGAGCGCGCCGGGCAAGGCCAATCCGGGCTACGGCTTCCAGATCTGGCGCGGCCGTCCGTTCGCCAAGAACCGCATCTACTCGCCCGAGCGTCCCGACAAGGCCAGCGTGTCGGCCGAGCCGATCGCCGCCGAGGACGCCATCTTCCTCGACGGCTGGGGCAAGCGCCGCCTCTGGATCGTGCCCTCGCAGAAGCTTGTCGTCCTGCGCGACGGCGTCGACCTCGACGACTGGGACGACACCAAGATACCCAATCTCATTCTTCGCGGTCTGGCGGCCCCCGCCGCCCCGCAGCCGGAGAAGGCGCCATGATCAAGAACCAGTGGTACGTCGCCGAATACAGCGACGAAATTCCCAATGGCGGCCACAAGCGGGTGAAGATGCTGGGCCTGGAGTTCGTGGTGTTCCGCGACTCCAAGGGCAAGGTCAGCTGCCTGTCTGACGTCTGCATCCACCGCGGCGCCTCGCTGGGCAGCGGCATGGTCGTCGACGACGCGATCGAGTGCCCCTACCACGGCTGGCGCTTCAACGGCGGCGGCAAGTGCGTGAAGATCCCGTCGCAGGAGCCCGGCGTGAAGATCCCGCCGCGCGCCAAGGTCGACGCCTATCCGGTGCTGGAAAAGTACGGGATGATCTGGGTGTTCATGGGCGACCTGCCCGAGGCCGAGCGCCCGCCCCTTCCGCCCTTCCCCGAGTTCGAGGATCCGGCCTGGCGCTGCATCCGCGGCACCTATGAGTGGAAGGCCAACTACGCCCGCATCACCGAGAACGGCATCGACCCCTCGCACGCGGCCTTCGTCCACCCCAGCTTCGGCGACAAGGAAGCCCCGCAGGTCCACGAGTTCACGCTCGAACAGGACGAGTGGTCGGCCTATGCCGAGCTGAAGTTCGTGCCGCCCGAATACAAGGGCATGTGGAAGTTCTTCCGCAAGGCCAAGCGCAGCATGGTCACCGTGCGCAACGGCTTCCACGTCTCGGGCGCGCACGTGCGCATCCAGATCCGCCCGACGCCGACCTGGTCGACGGTGATCTTCGACGTCAACACGCCGATCGACGAGACCACCACGATCACCCGCTGGATCATGGCCCGCAACTTCCTGACCCAGAAGATCTGGGACGGCGACAGCCGCCGCCGCACCCTGCGCATCTTCGAGCAGGACCGCGTAATCATGGAGAAGGTCTGCCCCGAGCTGCTGCCCGTCTACCTGCACGAGGAAGTCAGCGTGAAGTCGGACGGCATCATGGTGGCCTGGCGCAACAAGCGCCGCGAGCTGATCGAGAAGGGCTGGGCGCTGGACGTCGACGCCATGGAGCGCGACATCCAGGGCAAGCGGGCGATGGTCATCCCCTCGCCCGACCGCGCCGATCCCAAGGAGGCCAAGGACTTCCTGCTCAAGACCGTGCCGCTGGTCGACGGCGAGCGGGTGCGGGCCGAGGCCCTGAAACAGCGCCACGGCGGCTCCGCGCCGGCCGCGGCCGAATAGCGGGAGCGACGCGCATGAGACCGAGCATCCTCGTCCTCGTCGCCGCGCTGGCCGTCACGGGGGCTGCACACGCAGCCTCCGTGGAGGTCAAGGTTTCGGGGGTCCAGAACACCAAGGGCCAGGTCGTGGTGTCGGCCTGCGACAAGGCCACGTTCCTGAAGACCTGCCCCTACAACGTGAAGGTCCCGGCCGCCTCGGGCGCGGTGAGCGCCAAGTTCGCCAGCCTGCCGGCCGGCCGCTGGTCGTTCCTGGCCTTCCACGACCAGGATGGCGACGGAGTGATGAAGAAGACCGCCCTGGGCCTGCCCGCCGACGGCGTGGGCCTGTCGCGCGATCCCAAGGCTCGCTTCGGCCCGCCGAAGTTCGAGGACTCGGCCGTGGACGTCGGCGCCGACGGCGCGAGCGTCGCGGTGGGGCTGAAATACTGATCGAAGATCCTCCCCCTGAAGGGGGAGGTGTCGGCGAAGCCGACGGAGGGGGCAGTTGCTGGTAAGCCGGCAGCTGCCCCTTCGTCGTTAGAGACTTCCCCCTCCGGCCCTTCGGGCCACCTCCCCCTTCGGGGGGAGGATCAGGGCGCCGGAAACCCTCCCGCCTTCGACACCATGCCCGGCAGCGCCGATGCGCCCAGCACGCCCTTGAGCCAGCCGGCCGTCTCGATCAGGCCCGGCAGGTCCAGGCCCGTCGACACGCCCATCCGCGCGAACATGTAGGCCAGGTCCTCGGTCGGCACGTTGCCGGTGGCGGCCGGGGCGAACGGACAGCCGCCGATGCCGCCGATCGAGGCGTCGAGGCTGGCCACGCCCGCGCGCCAGGCGGCGAAGGCGTTGGCCAGGCCCGTGTTGCGGGTGTTGTGGAAGTGGGCGCGCAGCACCGCCTCCGGCGCGACGGCGCGCACGGCGGTGAAGCGGGTCTCGACCGCCAGCGGGTCGCCCACGCCGATGGTGTCGGCCAGGGTGATCTCGGCGACGCCGTAATCGGCCAGCTCGGCGGCGATGCGCGCCACGTGCTCGACCGCGACCTCGCCCTCGAACGGGCAGCCGAAGGCCGCGGCGATGGTGACGCCCAGCTTCAGCCCGGCCTGGCGCGCGACCTGCGGCGCCTCGGAAATCTGCCGCAGGGTCTCGCTGATCGGGACGCCCTGGTTGCGGGCGTTGAAGGTCTCGCTGGCCACCACCACGAAATTGACCTCGTCGACATCGGCGGCGATGGCGCGGTCCAGGCCCCGGCGATTGAGCACCAGGCCGATCAGCGACACGCCGCGCGCGCGCAGGTCCTGCTGGCCGCGCAGGCGGGCCATCACCTCGTCGGCGTCGGCCATCTGGGGCACAGCGCGTGGATTGACGAAGCTGACCGCCTCGACCCGCCGGGCGCCGGCCTCGACGGCCTTCAGCACCAGGCCGGCCTTGTCGCTGGCCGATACCATCGTCTTTTCGTTCTGCAGGCCGTCGCGGGGCGACACCTCGACGATCTCGATGCTGGCGGTCATGGCGCGTCTCCTGGCGGACGCCCGCGAGGCGGGCAGGCATGGCGCGCGAGGATGCGTGGCGGCGCCCGCGAAGCCAGCGCCCCGCCCCCGGCGCCCGACAGGCGGGGAGCGCGCGCGACCGGGCGGCGAACATCGGTATGCGGCGCAAGCTCTCCCCGATCACTGGAGGGGAGCCTGATCGATGAACACCCAAAGAACCATGGCCCTGATGGGCGCTTCGCTGCTGGCCTTGATCTGGTCTGGGGCGTGGGCCGGCGTCGCCCCGGCGCAGGAGGCGCCCACCGCCGTCGACGAGGTGATGGTCACCGCCCGCCAGCGGGCCGAGAACCTGCGCGACGTGCCCGCCGCCGTCTCGGCCCTGAGCCAGTCGACGCTGGAAGCCGCCGGCGTCGCCCGCGCCGCCGACTTCGTGGCGCTGACCCCGGGCGTCAGCCTGGTGCAGGCCGCCGAACAGGGCGACGCTCAGGTCAATATCCGCGGCGTCAACGGCGCCCGCGACGCCCAGGCCTCGTTCGCCTTCGTCGTCGACGGCGTGCAGATGGCCAACCCGGCCGCCTTCAACCGCGAATTCTCCGACCTGCGCCAGATCGAGGTGGTGAAGGGCCCGCAGGGCGCGGTCTACGGCCGCAACGCCGCCGCCGGCGCGATCATCGTCTCGACCGTCGAACCGGGCGAGACCTTCGAGGGCGCGGGCAAGATCAGCGTCGGCAACCGCGACAGCTTTTCGGGCGACATCCGCGTGGCCGGTCCCTTGAGCGACAGGATCTCGGGCAGCCTGTCGGCCGACTTCCGCAAGACCGACGGCTTCTGGGGCAGCGACTTCGGCGGCGGCGCGGTCGACCGCTTCGAGGGCTACAATCTCAACGGCCGCCTGGTGGCGCGCCTTGACGAGAAGACCAAGCTCGACCTCAAGGCCCGCTATGGCGAGCTGACCGCCGGCTCGATCGCCTACAACGCCGTCTTCGCCCTGCCCGCCTTCGCCTCGGTGCTGGGCACGCCGTCCTATTACGAGGACGTCAACGACCACCGCTTCGCGTTCCAGAACAACGTGCCGCACACCAACGAGCAGCAGGCGCTGGAAGTCTCGGCCAAGCTGGAGCGAGACCTGGGCTTCGCCACCCTGACGGCCTGGACCCTCTATTCCGACATCGACAACGACCTGGTCGCCGACGGCACCTCGGCCTCGTTCGGCTTCTTCAACGCCAGCGCCGCCTGCGCCGCCTCGATCGCCAACCTCAACGCCAAGGGGATTACCCTGCCCGCGCCGCAGTACCTGGCGACCACGGCGGCGGGATCGTTCTTCGGCCCCTACACGCCGACCGCCTGCGACGGCTACCAGTACCAGAAGCGCGACCAGAGCGACGTCTCGGGCGAGCTGCGCCTGACCTCGCGCTCGGACCAGCCGCTGCGCTGGATGATCGGGGCCTACGCCCTGCGCATCGACCGCGAGGTGGGCGTGGCCACCGGCCTGGACGGCGGCGGCGAAGTTCCGCGCGCGCTCTATGTGCCCGCCTCCTCGGCCTATTCGACCGAACAGCTCTATTGGGACGACTTCCGCAGCGACGTGGCCGCCGTGTTCGGCCAACTGGCCTACGACATCACGCCGGGGCTCGAAGGCTCGCTGGCCCTGCGCTACGACCGCGAGGAGCGCAAGGTGCACAACCTGGTGCCGACCGCCGCGCGCACCAAGTTCATCGACTTCAACGGCCCGCCCTACACCGGCGGCGCGGCGCTGAACCCGGGCCTGGACGCCACGATCAATCCCGGCGGCATCAAGGACCAGAAGAAGACCTACGACCAGGTTCAGCCCAAGATCGCCCTGCGCTGGAAGGCCAGCGACGACTGGACGCTCTATGGCGACTGGGGCGTGGGCTTCAAGTCGGGCGGCTTCAACAGCCAGGGCAGCGCCGCCACCGTGAACCTGTTCGTCAATCCGGTGCGCACCGCCGCCGGCTTCAAGCCGGTGAGCATCCGCGACGACTTCGACAAGGAGGTCTCCAGCAGCTTCGAGATCGGGGCCAAGGGCCGGATGCTGGGCGGCCGCCTGACCATCGACGCGGCCGCCTATCACACCGACGTCGACGACATGCAGTTCTTCGAGTTCTTCGTCGGTCCGTTCGGCCTGCTGCGGGTGGTGTCCAACATCGACGAGGTGCGGATCAAGGGCGTGGAACTGGGCCTGCGCTACAAGGCAAGCTCGCGCCTGACGCTGGAGGCCTCCGGCGCCTATACCGACAGCGAGATCCGCAAGAACTCGGTGCGGCCAGACACCATCGGCAACGAGTCGCCCTACACGCCGCGGTACACCTGGAACCTGGCGGCCGACTACGTCCATCCGCTGCCCGACAACCTTGCCCTGCGCCTGCGGGCCGACGTCCGCGGCACGGGACCGACCTGGTTCCACGTCGTGCAGGACCAGGACGCGCCCACGGTCTTCGAGCTGAGCTACGGCGCCCTGGGCCGGGCCAACTACGCCAAGAGCCGCCGCGACGCCTACACCACGCTGGACCTGCGCGCGGGCCTGGAAGCCGACACCTGGAGCGTCACGGCGTTCGGCAAGAACGTGACGGGCGAGAAGTACCTGACCGAGGTGATCCCGGCGCCGGAGTTCGGGGGCAATTTCGCATCCCCCGCCGCCGGCGCGACCTTCGGGGTCGAGCTGGCCGTGAAGTTCTGACGACAGAGCGGGCGGCGCCCGCACAGCGGTGAAACCCCTCCCCCGATCCGGCGCGCGCCGCCCGATCGGGGGAATGTCGCCCCATAGGCGTCGCGCCGTCGCACTTGGGGGGAGTCGCCCTGGGGGGAGTTGGCGCGCCAGCAATAGAGGCTGACGATGGCTTACCGATTGGGCGTGGACGTAGGCGGGACCTTTACCGACCTGCTGTTGCTGAACGAGGCGACGGGGGACTTCTGGCGGCACAAGACGCCGTCGACCCCGCATGACAGCTCGGTCGGCGTGATGACCGGCGTCAACGCGGTCTGCGAGAAGGCCGGGGTCAAGCCGTCGGACGTCGACGTCTTCCTGCACGGCACCACCGTGGCCACCAACGCCGTGCTCGAGGGCAAGGGCGCCCGCGTGGGCCTGGTGACCACCGAGGGCTATCACCAGGTGATGCAGATCGCCCGCTCGCTGGTGCCCGGCGGTCTCGCCGCCTGGATCATCTGGCCCAAGCCCGAGCCGCTGGCCAAGCTGGAAGACACCGTCGAGATCAAGGGCCGCATCGACGCCGTGGGCAAGGAGATCCGCCCGCTCGACGAGGCCGATGTCCGCGCCCAGCTGACCAGGCTGAAGGAGCAAGGCGTCGAGGCGGTGACCATCGCCCTGATGAACGCCTACCTGAACGGCGCGCACGAGCGCCGCGTCGCCGAGCTGGCCGCCGAGATCCTGCCGGGCGTGCTGGTCTCGCTGTCGCACGAGGTCCTGCCGGAGATGCAGGAGTACGAGCGCACCCTGACCACCGTCGCCAACGCCTCGGTCCGTCCGGTCGTCAGCAAGTACGTCAAGAACCTGCGCGACAAGCTGCGCGGCCTGGACATGCAGGGCCGCATCGCCCTGCTGCGCTCGGACGGCGGCCTGATGTCGTCGGAAAAGTCCGAAGAGCACCCCGTCAGCCTGCTGATGTCGGGTCCCGCCGGCGGCGTCACCGGCGCCCTGTGGGTGGCCCGCAACTCGGGCCTGAAGAACATCCTGACGCTCGACGTCGGCGGCACTTCGACCGACGTGGCCTTGATCGAGAACGGCGAACCGCGCCGCGTGCGCACCACCGACGTCGGCCACCTGACGGTCCGCGCCTCGTCGCTGGACGTGAAGACGGTCGGCGCCGGCGGCGGCTCGATCGCCAAGGTGCCGGAACTGACCCGCGCCCTGCGCGTCGGCCCCGAGTCGGCCGGCGCCGCGCCGGGTCCGGCCGCCTACGGCAAGGGCGGCACGGCCCCCACCGTCACCGACGCCAACGTTGTGCTCGGCTACCTGCCCGAAGACCTCTTGGGCGGCGCCTTCAAGCTGGATCGTGAAGCCGCCCGCACGGCGGTCCAGACCATCGCCGACGCCCTGGGCATCGACCTCTATGAGGCCGCCCGCGGCATCATCGACATCGTCAACGAGAACATGTTCGGCGCGCTGCGCATGATCTCGGTGCAGCAGGGCTATGACCCCCGCGACTTCGCCCTGATGGGCTTTGGCGGCGCGGGCCCGCTGCACGTCAACGCCGTGGCCAAGCTGATGGGCTCGTGGCCGGCCGTGTCGCCGGTCTCGCCGGGCGTGCTCTGCGCCCTGGGCGACGCCACCACCCGTATGCGCACCGAGACCGCCCGCTCGTACTCCAAGCGCCTGTCGGCCGCGACGGAGGCCGAGGTCCTCTCCCTGTTCGGCGAGATGGACGCCCAGATCCGCGACACGCTGAAGGCCGACGGCGTCACCGACACCGAGATCGAGACCCGCTTCGAGATCGACGTCCGCTATCACGGCCAGGCCTTCGAAGTGCCCATGCACGTGACGCTCGAGAGCCTGAAGGACGGCGGGCTGGCCCGCCTGGCCGCCGCCTTCGACGACGAGCACCGCCGCCTCTTCACCTTCAACATGGACGCCGAGCACGAGCTGGTGAACCTGCGCGCCGTCGCCATGGGCAAGGTGCAGGAGATCCCCTCGCTGGAGATCGAGAAGGGCGACGGCGATCCGTCGCGCGCCAAGATCCGCGACCACGAGGTCTGGGCCGACGGCGGCATGAAGCCGGCCGCCATCTACGACCGCTCCAAGCTCCGCGCCGGCGACCGCGTCCCCGGTCCGGCGATCATCACCGAGATGGATTCCACCACCCTGGTGCTGCCCGACTGCGAGGCGCTCGTCGACGCCTACGGCGTCATCTTGATCAACCCCGTTTCGGAAGCCTGAGCCATGCCCGCGCGCATCCTGGAAACCAATTCCACGCCTTTCGGCAAGGTCGCCGTCGATCCGGTGACGCTCGACATCATCGAGAACGCCCTGCGCAACGCCCGCGTCGAGATGGACGCCACGCTGTTCCGCACCGCGCTGTCGCCCGGCATCCGCGAGCAGGGCGACGCCTTCCCGCTGATCGCCGACCGCGACGGCCGCATGGTGGTGGGCCAGTTCGGCTCGTTCATCGACGGCTTCCTCAAGGGCTATGACGGCGAGATCGAGGAAGGCGACATCATCCTCGTCAACGACCCCTACTCGGTCGAGGGCGCGATCAGCCACGCGTCGGACCAGCTGTGCATCGCCCCGATCTTCCGCGACGGCCGCCTGGTGGCCTGGTCGGCGATGTTCGGCCACATGACCGACGTCGGCGGCAAGGTCCCCGGCTCGCTGCCCACCGACGCGGCCTCGATCTTCGAAGAAGGCTTCCGCCTGCCGCCGGTGAAGCTCTACCGCAAGGGCGAGCTGCAGAGCGACATCGTCCGTATCGCCGCCCACCAGTCGCGCATGCCCGAGTGGTTCAAGGCCGACCTGCACGCCATCGTCGCCTCGTGCCGCGTGGCCGGCCGCCGGGTGGTCGAGATCTGCGAACGCTTCGGCGACGACGTCTTCGCCAGCGCCCTCGATGAACTCCTGGCCCGCAACCACCGCGCCATGGCCCATCTGATCTCGACCGCGATCGGCGAGGCCCCGGTGTCGTTCGAGGACTACATCTGCGACGACGGCAAGGGCGCCGGCCCGTTCAAGATCAAGTGCACCATGTGGCGCGAGGGCTCGAAGGTCGTTCTCGACTTCGACGGCACCGATCCGCAGTCGGAAAGCTCGATCAACTTCCTGCTGAACGAGAACATGTTCAAGATGTTCTTCGGCATCTACATGATCATGGTCTTCGACCCGCAGATCCTGTTCAACGACGGCTTCTACGACCTCGTCGACGTGCGGATCCCGGAAGGCAGCCTGCTGAAGCCGAAGTTCCCGGCCGCTCTCTCCTGCCGCACCCACGCGCTTGGCCGCATCTTCGACGTGCTGGGCGCCTTGCTGGGCCAGAAGACCCCGGAGTTCCTGTGCGCCGCCGGCTTCTCGAGCTCGCCGCACCTGATGTTCTCGGGCTTCGACGGCAAGGGCGAATGGTTCCAGCTGTTCCAGATCGGCTTCGGCGGCATTCCGGGCCGTCCGTTCGGCGACGGCGCCGACGGCCACTCGCTGTGGCCGGGCTTCACCAACGTTCCGAACGAGTTCCTGGAACGCTACTTCCCGATGGTCATCGAGCGCTACGAGAGCGTGGCCGACAGCGGCGGCGCCGGGCGCTTCCGGGGCGGCAACGGCATCCACATGACCTACCGCTTCACCGAGGCCGGCACGATCGCCATCCACGACGACCGCTGGTTCGTGCCGCCGTGGGGCGTCAATGGCGGCGCCCCCGGCGCCCGCTCGTGGAAGCGCCTGGACAAGGCTAACGGCGAGAGCATCGCCCTGCCCTCCAAGTGCGACGGGATCCAGGTCGACAAGGGCGACCTGCTGCACTTCGTCACCTGGGGCGGCGGCGGCTGGGGCGACCCGCTGGAGCGCGAGGTCGAGCTGGTCGAGCTGGAAGTCTCGCGCGGCCTGGTCAGCGCGCAGGGCGCCAAGCGCTTCGGCGTGGTGCTGGACGCCGCCGGCAAGGTCGATGCGGCGGCCACCGAGGCCCTGCGCGCCAAGATCCGCGCCGAGCGAGGCCCGCTGGAAGTGTTCGACCGCGGTCCCTCGCTTGAGGAACTGCGCGCCAACTGTCTGGCCGAGACGGGCCTGCCCGCTCCGCGTCCGCCGGTCTGGCGCAACGCGCCGCTGGCCCTGGCGGCGGAGTAAGGCGCGTCATGACGGTTGAAAACACGGGTCCGCTGAAGGGCCTGCGCGTCGTCGAGATGGGCCAGCTGATCGCTGGTCCGTTCTGCGGCCAGCTGCTGGGCGACATGGGCGCCGACGTCATCAAGATCGAGCCGCCCGGCAAGGGCGACCCGATGCGTGACTGGGGCCGCGGCGACTATCCGCTGTGGTGGGAGGTCGTGGCCCGCAACAAGCGCACGGTCTCGGCCAACCTCCGCGTGCCGGAAGGCCAGGCCCTGGCCCGCAAGCTGATCGCCACTGCCGACATTCTCATTGAGAACTTCCGGCCGGGCACGCTGGAGGGCTGGGGCCTGTCGCCCGAAGTCCTGCACGCCGAGAACCCGGGCCTGATCATCGTGCGGGTGTCGGGCTACGGCCAAACCGGTCCCTATGCCGACCGCGCCGGCTTTGGCGGCATCGGCGAGGCCATGGGCGGTTGGCGCCACATCGTCGGCGATCCGGACCGCGCCCCCTCGCGCATGGGCATCTCGATCGGCGACGCCCTGGCGGCGACCTACGGCTGCCTCGGCGCCCTGGCCGCCCTGCGTCACCGCGACGCCACCGGCCAGGGCCAGGTGGTCGACAGCTCGCTCTACGAGGCGGTGCTGCAGGTGATGGAAAGCCTGGTCCCCGACTACAAGGTCATGGGCTACATCCGCGAGCGCTCGGGCTCGGTGCTGCCCGGCATCGCCCCGTCGAACGTCTATCACTGCAAGGACGGCGACTATCTGATCGCCGCCAACCAGGACACGGTGTTCGGCCGTCTGTGCAAGGCCATGGGCCAGCCCGAGCTCGCCCAGCACCCGGACTACGTCAACCACGTCAACCGCGGCCGCAACATGAAGGCGCTGGACGCCCTCATCGAGGAATGGACCAAGACCCTGACGGTCGACGAGGTCGAGGCCAAGATGATCGAGGCCGGCGTGCCGGCCGGTAAGATCTATCGCGCGCCCGAGATGCTGGCCGATCCGCACTTCGCGGCCCGGGAGTCGATCGTCACGCTCGACCACCCGCGCTGGGGCGAACTGCCGATGCAGAACGTCATGCCCAAGCTCTCCAAGACCCCCGGCGTCGTCCGCGCCATCGCCTCGCAGGCGGTGGGCCAGGACAATGCGGCGGTGTGGAGCGAACTCGGGATCAGTGAAAGCGAACTGAAGGCCTTCGCCGAGCAAGGGGTGGTCTAGTCAGGGATCCGAAACCTCGCCCCCTAGGGCCGTGCCTGCATGGCCCGCCCAAGGACATGCTTCGACAAGCTCAGGGTGAGGTTTCTACTGCGACCGCCGTGCACTGGCGCGGAATACTGGCGCGGATCGCAAAATGACCCTCATCCTGAGCTTGTCGAAGGACGAGGGTCACGCACCGTGCTCGAAATCTCGAATTTGAAGATCAGCTTGGATCCCCGCCTGTGCCGGGGATGCACGGAGTAGAAATGGCCGAAGACCTGAACGCGGACTACCACAAGGCCGGCTTCGGCGGACGCCTGGCCTTCGGCAAGAGCCCGGCCCTGCTGATCATCGACGTGGTCGACGCCTATCTGCTGCCGGACTCGCCGCTCTATGCCGGCGTCGAGGCGGCCCTGGCTAGCAACGCCCGGCTCCTGCAGGCCGCGCGCAAGGCCGGCATCCCGGTGATCCTGACCAACGTCGTCTATCAGGCCGGCGTCGGCGGCCGCGACGGCGGGGTGTTCTATCGCAAGGTCCCAGCCCTGAAGGCCTTCCAGGAAGGCTCGCCCTTGGGCGCCTTTCCCAAGGAGATCACCCCGATCGAGGGCGAGATCGTGCTGTCCAAGCAGTACGCCTCGGCCTTCTTCGGCACGCCCCTGGCCTCGACCCTGCGGGCCATGGGCGTCGACACCGTCATCATGGGCGGCTTCTCGACCAGCGGCTGCGTGCGGGCCAGCGCCCTGGACGCCCTGCAGCACGGCTTCATCCCGTTCGTGGTGCGCGAAGCCTCCGGCGACCGCGACGAGCGGGTGCAGGAAGCCAACCTCTTCGACCTGCAGGCCAAGTACGCCGAGGTGGTCTCGGAAGCCGAGGCGTTGGACCTGATCGCCGGCGCGACCGGAAACTAGCGCTTCCAGTCCGACGCGAGCTGGTCGTAGCCCTGCTCGCCGCCACACGGCTCGACGCCCTTGGGAGAACGATCGCCTGCGGCGAGCGCTTGCGCGCAAGCGGTGTTGAACGCCGCCTGGCCCGGCGAGACGTCGTAGCGCGGCACGAAGATCATCGACACGCGTCCGGGCTTGCCGTTGATCCCGGCGATGTAGGTGGTGATCGGCGTCGAGCCCCGCTGGGCCGTGGCGCGCTGGCGCAGCTCCATGGCCTGGATGGGGTCCTTGGCGACGCCGCCCTGGCCGTACTGATAGAGCAGCGACAGCGCCATCTGGGCATTGGCGTCGTTGCGGTCCGCCCGCTGGTGCAGCATCTCGGGCGAGGTGCTCAACGCCGTGCGCAGGGGGCCCAGGCTGGCGAAGCGCGCCTCCGGCGTGGTGGCGCAACCCGCCAGCAGGACGGCGCCGATCAAGCCCGCCAATCCAGCGATCCGTCCGCTCCGCGCCATTTCCGCCCCGGCGATCAACCCTTGAGGGCATGATTGCGCCGGATCACTCCTGGCGCAATAGTCGCGCTCAGTCGGCGGCCGGCTCAAGCCCATAGGCCCGCATGAAGACGTCGACCGCCGCATCGACCGCCGTGTCGATCATCTGCGGCGTCAGTTCGGGCAGCACGCCTTCGAGCAGGCGGTAGAACGCCCCGGACTCGCACAGCGCCTGGAAATGCATGGCCGCCTGCCAGGGGTCGACGCGCCGCATCTGGCCCTGTTCCATGAACCACTCGAAGCGGGTGGTCATCCGCGTCCAGCCGCGCCGGGGACCGTTCTCGAAGAACAGCTTGCCGAGGTTCGAGCGCGCGCCCTCGGCGATGATCATCCGCCTGAACGCCAGCACCTCCTCGCTCGACACGAACGCCAGGAAGACGCGGCCAAAGCGGCTGAGCGCCGAGCGCAGGTCCTCCTCGGTCTCGAAGGTCGAGAACACCGGATCGATGATCTGGGCGCCCTTCTCCAGCATGGTGGCGACGAAGAGGTCGTCCTTGGAGGCGAAGTAGCTGTAGAGCGTCTGCTTGGAGCCGCCGGCGCGCGCCGACACCTCGGCCATGCTCGCCCCCAGGAACCCGCGCTCTAGGAACACGGCCTTGGCCGCTTCCAGGATGCACTTGCGCTTTTCCTCGGTCTTGACGCGCACGCGCCCTCCTCCCGTCTCCGATAGGCCTATTAACCAGGCCCAGGCGTTTTCTGGACCAGACCGTACACTTTTCACTTGACGTCGTCACGTCAAGTTATATTTGGACCGTCCTGTACGGTTTGATATCGAGCAAATCCGATGGCAAACGCCCTCCCCCGGACTTCCCCCCTTAAACTGGCCCTCGCGGGCCTCCTGGCGACGACAGCCCTGGCGGGCTGCGCCGCCGTGCCCAAGCTGCCGCCGGCCCAGGCGATCAAGGCGCCCGACGCTTACGCCTCGCAAGCGAGCCTGGCCGCGCCCGCCGCCGACTGGCCGGCCGACCACTGGTGGACCGCCTATGGCGACGCCCAGCTCGACGCCCTGGTCGACGAAGCCCTGGCCGGCTCGCCCGACCTGGTCGCCGCCGAGGCCCGCGTGCGCAAGGCAGAAGCCCTTGCCGGCCAGGCCCGCTCAGCCACCCTGCCCAGCCTCAGCGCCGGCGCGACCTACGCCTCGGTCAAGCAGAGCTACAACAACGGCGTCCCGGCCGCCTTCGTGCCGAAGGGCTACAACGACACCGGCCGCGCCACGCTCGACTTTTCCTGGGAGCTCGACTTCTTCGGCAAGAACCGCGCGGCCCTGGCTGCGGCGACCTCGCAGGCCGAAGCCTCCAAGGCCGACGCCGCCGAGGCTCGCCTCGTCCTGTCGACCAGCGTCGCGGCCGCCTACGCCGATCTGGCCCAGCTGTTCGCCGACCGCGACGCCGCCGCCGACGCCGTGAAGACCCGCGAGCAGACGGCCCAGCTGACCGCCGACCGCGCCGCCAACGGCCTGGAGAACCGCGGCTCGGCCGAGCAGTCCAAGGCCGGCCTGGCCTCGGCCCGCGCTCAGCTGGCCGCCGCCGACGAAGCCGTCGGCCTGACCCGCAACCGCATCGCCGCCCTGCTGGGCGCCGGTCCCGACCGGGGTCTCGCCCTGCAGCGCCCGAAGGTCGGAACCCTGAAGGCCTTCGGCCTGCCGGCCAACCTGTCGGCCGACCTGATCGGCCGCCGTCCCGACGTCGTCGCCGCCCGCCTGCGCGCCGAAGCCGCCGGCCAGTCGATCAGAGAGGTCAAGGCCGAGTTCTATCCGAACGTCGACTTGTCGGCCTATTTCGGCCAGCAGTCGCTGGGCCTCGACCTCCTGACCAAGGGCGGCTCACGCATCGGATCGATCGGCCCGGCCGTGCGCCTGCCGATCTTCCAGGGCGGCGCGCTGCGGGCCAACTATCGCGGCGCCGCGGCCGACTACGACGCCGCCGTGGCCAGCTATAACGGGACCCTCGCCCAGGCCCTGAAGGACGTCGCCGACGCGGCCGTCAGCGCCCGCGCCCTCGACGCCCGCCTGGACGAGACCCGCAAGGCCGTCGCCGCCTCGTCGGCCGCCCACGACATCGCCCTGCAGCGCTATCGCGGGGGCCTGGCCACCTACCTGGAAGTCCTCTCCGCCGAGGACGCCCTGATCGCCAACCAGCGGACGCTCGCCGACCTCGAGACCCGCGCCTTCACCCTCGATGTGGCGCTCGTGCGCGCCCTCGGCGGCGGCTACCGCGCCGCCTGACCCGTTTCTCGGAGCCCTCCCCCATGTATGATTCCGAAGCCTCCGCCGACGCCACCGCTCAAGCCGCCGCCGAAGCCAAGGCCGCCGCCGGCGCCAAGCGCAAGAAGCTGTTCCTCGGCCTCGCCGCCGTCGTCCTGATCGCCGGCGCCGGCTATGGCGCCTACTACGCCCTCGTGGGCTCGCACCATGTCGAGACCGACAACGCCTATGTCGGCGCCGACGTCGCCCAGGTGACCCCGCTGGTCGGCGGCCCGGTGCGCAGCGTCGCCGTCCATGACACCCAGGTGGTCAAGGCCGGCGACGTGCTGGTCGTGCTCGACGACAGCGACGCCCGCATCGCGCTCGCCTCGGCTCAAGCCGATCTGGCCCGCGCCGAGCGGCGGGTGCGCGGCTATCTCGCCACCGACCAGAGCCTGTCGGCCCAGATCGCCGCCCGCGACGCCGACCAGGCCCGCGCCGCCGCCAGCCTGACCTCGGCCCAGGCCGACCTCGAGCGCGCCCGCATCGACCTGGACCGCCGCAAGGCCCTGGCCGCCACCGGCGCCGTCTCGGGCGACGAACTGACCCGCGCCCAGAACGCCTTCGCCAACGCCCAGGCCGCCTTCGCCTCGGCCAAGGCCTCTCAAGCCCAGGCGCAGGCCAACCGCGCCGCCGCCGCCGGCTCGCTGGCCGCCAACGCCGTGCTGACCGACGGGACCACTGTCGACACCAACCCGGAAGTCGCCGCCGCCCGCGCCAAGTTCGAACAGGCGCAGCTGGACCTGTCGCGCACCGTGATCCGCGCGCCGATCGACGGCGTCGTGGCCAAGCGCGCCGTACAGGTGGGCCAGCGGGTCGCCGCTGGCACGCCGGTCATGCAGGTGGTTCCGATCGCCGCGGCCTATGTCGACGCCAACTTCAAGGAAGGCCAGCTGCGCAAGGTCAAGATCGGCCAGCCGGTCGAGCTGACCGCCGACCTCTACGGCAGTGCGGTGACCTACCACGGCAAGGTCGCCGGCCTTTCCGGCGGCACCGGGGCTGCCTTCGCCCTG
The DNA here is from genome assembly GCF_057808875.1 of Caulobacter sp. FG7. NCBI lineage: Bacteria > Pseudomonadati > Pseudomonadota > Alphaproteobacteria > Caulobacterales > Caulobacteraceae > Caulobacter > Caulobacter sp. FG7. Next base: position 49,672 of record NZ_JBMDIW010000006.1, on the reverse strand, counting down.
ATCCCGGCCCAGAACGCCACCGGCAACTGGATCAAGGTCGTGCAGCGTCTGCCCGTCCGCGTGGCCATCGACCCGGCCGACCTGAAGGCCCATCCGCTGCGCGTGGGCCTTTCGATGAAGGCCACGATCGACACCCGCGACTAAACCCGAGCAGCAAGGACCGCCGTCATGGCCAGCGCTCAAGCCGCCCCCGCAAGGGCGGCGTCCGAACCCGCGCCGCTCAGCGGGCCGGCGATGATCTTCGCCGGCCTGATCCTGGCCGCCGCCAACTTCCTGGTGGTGCTCGACACCACCATCGCCAACGTCTCGGTGTCCAACATCGCCGGCGCCCTGGGCGTGTCGCCCAGCCAGGGCACGTGGGTGATCACCTCCTACGCCGTGGCCGAGGCCGTGGTCGTGCCGCTGACCGGCTGGCTCTCGGCCCGCTTCGGCGCGGTCAGGGTGTTCGTCTTCGGCATGATCGGGTTCGGGATCTTCTCGTTCCTGTGCGGCCTGGCGCCGTCGCTGGGCTTCCTCGTGCTGTTCCGCATCCTGCAGGGCGCCTGCGGCGGCCCGCTGATGCCGCTGTCCCAGACCCTGCTGCTACGTGTCTTCCCCAAGGAGAAGGCCGCCGCCGCCACGGGTCTGTGGGCCATGACCACCCTGATCGCCCCGATCCTGGGGCCGATCCTGGGCGGGGCGCTGTGCGACAGCGTCGGCTGGGCCTTCATCTTCTGGATCAACGTGCCGATCGCCATCGCCTGCGCCTGGTTCGCCTGGAACCTGCTGAAGGGCCATGAGACGCCGCTGGCCCGCGCGAAGGTCGACCTGGTGGGCCTTGGCCTGCTGGTCGTCTGGGTCGGCGCGCTGCAGATCATGCTGGACCTGGGCAAGGAGCACGACTGGTTCGCCTCGCCGATGATCATCGGCCTGGCCATCGTCGCGGCGGTGGGCTTCGCGGCCTTCCTGATCTGGGAGCTGACGGCGGAGAACCCGATCGTCGACCTGCGGGTCTTCCGACACCGGGGCTACACAGCCGCCGTCATAACCCTCAGCGTCGCCTTCGGGGCGTTCTTCGGGATCAATGTGCTCAACCCGCTCTGGCTGCAGCAGAACATGGGCTACACGGCCACCTGGGCGGGATACGTCTCGGCCCTGCTGGGCGTCACGGCCGTCATGGTCGCGCCGCTGGCGGCCGGCATGTCGGCCAAGTTCGACGCCCGCAAGCTGGTGTTCCTGGGCCTGATCTGGATGGCGGTGATGACCTTCTTCCGGGCCCAGGCCAACCAGCAGATGGGCTACTTCGATATCGCCCACTGGCTGCTGTTCCAGGGCTTCGGCATGCCGTTCTTCTTCGTCCCCGTGACCGCTCTGGCCCTGGCCAGCGTCCGGGTCGAGGAGACCGCCAGCGCCGCTGGCCTGATGAACTTCTGCCGCACGCTGTCGGGGGCGTTCGCGACCTCGGTGGTGACCACGGTCTGGGCCGACGGCGCCAGCCGCAACCACAACGAACTGTCGGGCGTGCTGAACGGCGCGCAGGGCACGATGGACCAGCTGAAGGGCCTGGGCATGAGCGCCGACCAGGCGCGCGGCACGCTGGACAACATGGTCCAGAGCCAGGGCGTGATGCTGGCCACCAACCAGGTGTTCATGGCCATGGCCGTGCTGTTCGTGGTGGCCGCCCTGGTGGTCTGGCTGGCCCCCAAGCCGATGCGCGTGGCCGATACGTCGGCGGTGCACTGACAAGAAACCCTCGCCCTTCGACAAGCTCAGGGTGAGGGTTTTTCTTGATCCGCCGAGTTTGAATTGGTCCTCACCCTGAGCCTGTCGAAGGGCGAGGGCGAGGGCCAGGCGCCTAGCGCGCCACAGCCCCCTTCACCACCTTCGCGAAACCGTCCACCGGGCAATCGTAGCCCGCGTCGGCCTGGCTGCACCCCGGCACGAAGATCGGCGAGGCCGAAGGCGGCGCGGCCAGGGTCAGGGGCTTTTTCTCGCGCAACTGCGACAGGCTCTGCACCGCGTAACGCACGCGGATCACCCGCGCGCCGTCGGCCCGCTTCCAGCGTTCGAAGACGAGGTTGCCGCCCGGCGCGATCTGGCCCGGCTGATAGCCCGGCGCGGTCCATTCCATGCCGAGCAGACCGCCCAGCATGGCCAGGGTGCCGTCGTGGCCGACGATCACCACCATCTTCGCATCAGCGCCACCGATGGCGTCCTTGCCGGGCTCGGCCTCCAGCGTCGCCAGGATCTTCGAGGCCAGATATCCCGCCCCCGTCCGGGCCACTTCGCGCGAACGCAGGCGCAGGTCGAACTCGGCCTGGTGCAGCGGGAAGACCCTGAGCAGGGCCGCCTCGTCCAGGCCCTTCCACCCCTGCCCCGCGAAATCCTGGCCGTCGGCCCAGGCCATCAGCATGCTCTCGGTGATCCCCGAGGCGAAGGCTTCAGGGCCCGAGATGCCGACCGTCTCGTCGGCGTCGTCGAGGAAGGCGGCAGGCTCGTCATAGACGCGGCGCTTGCCGGGCGCCTTCGGGCACGGGGCGGCGTCGCACTGCATGAGGAGTTCGTCGAGGCTGGCGATGGCGTCGCCGTGGCCGGCGCTCCAGGCCGCCAGGTTCCCGCCCACCCGGCCGGCGACCGAGGCGCGCGCCAGGGCCAGATCCGGCTTGGCGACGCCCGCCTTCACCGGTTCGAACAGCGGATCGGCCTTGCCCTCGCCCACCGTGTGGACGTCGACGGCGCAACCGGGCGACAGCCCCTCGCCCAGCGCCTTGGCCGTGGCGATCGTGCGCTGGGTGACATTGGCCCAGTAGTAGACCTGCCCGCAGCCGTCGCCGGCCAGCAGGCCCTGCGTCGCGTAGAGCTCGCGGTAATAGGCGCCGAAAAGGGTCGACAGCGTCCCGCCGTTGGCCGTCAGGTGGCCCGGCGGGACCGAGAAGCGCGGCCACGGACGCGCCGTGGCGGTCTCCAGGCGCTCGGGGCTCGACATCGCCGCGCGCACGCCGTGGCGGCTGAGGATCACCACCTTCTCCAGGGTCTCGCCGGACGTCTGGGCGGCGGCGGGCGCGGCGACGAGCGCGGCCAGGGCGAAGGCTGAAAAGCGGGCAAGCAGACGCATCGAAACTCCCGAAAACGAAAAAGCGGCCCGCGCGGCGGAATCGCGCGAGCCAGTCGAGGGGATCGGATCACGAGGGGTCAAGCAGAGGGCCCCTCTGGAACAAGAGATCGCCGTCGCGGCCGCCCGGGTGTGCAGGCGGCCGCGACGATGCTCCGCAAACGGAGCGATCAGGGCCTTAGAACTTGGCCCGCAGGCCGAAGCTCACCGTACGGCCGTAGTGGGTGTACCCACCGAACCAGCCGCCCTTCACGAACTGCCACTGGGCGGCGTCGGTCAGGTTCTGGCCTTCGAGGGCCGCGGTGATGTTGTCGGTGATCTTGTAACTGACGCTGGCGTCCAGCGAGCCGAAGGCCTTGTCGTTGAGGGCCGACAGGCCGGCGCCGCCGACGTCCTGCAACACGTCGTCCACCCAGCTGTAGCTGGCGCGGGCGGCGATACGGTCCTTCTCGTAGAAGCCGGTCAGGTTGAAGCTGTTCTTGGCCACGTTGACCATCGCGTCCGTCAGGGTCGGCGAGTAGGTCGCTTCGGTGTCGGTGTAGGTGTAGTTGGCCAGGAAACCGAGGCCGTCGAACGGCGCCGGCAGGTTCTTGAACAGGTGCTGGTAGGCCAGCTCCACGCCCTTGATGCTGGCCTCGCCGCCATTGGTCGGCGAGGTCAGCTGATAGGTCTGGCCGTCGACCACGATGTTGGTCTTCTGGCTGTAAACGAAGGTGGTGATGTCCTTGTAGAAGGCGCCGGCCACCAGGGCGCTGCCCGGAGCGAAGTACCATTCCAGCGTCGCGTCGTACTGCCAGGCCTCGAACGGCTGCAGCTGCGGATTGCCGCCCACGGCCGTCAGCACCGTACCCGACGAGTTCAGCGTCAGGCGCGGAGCCAGATCGGCCAGCGACGGACGGGTGATCACCTTGGCCGCGGCGAAGCGGGCCTGCAGGGTGTCGGTGATGTCCATGGCGAAGTTCAGCGTCGGCAGGACGTCGGTATAGGTCTTCTCGTAGCGGACCGGGATGGCGGCGCTGCCGGTGTCGGCGTGGCCGGCCGAGACCTGCTTGGTCTGGGCGACGCGAACGCCCAGCTGTCCGCGCAGCGGACGACCGAACAGCTGCGTGTCCATGTCGGTCAGGCCGTAGCCGGCCAGGATCTCTTCCGACACGAAGTAGGAGTTGCGCTGGTCGGCGCGGGCGGTGCCCTTCTGGGTCTTGTCGGCCAGGGCCCAGAACTTCTCCGGATCAGGCATCACCCAGGTGCGCGGCAGGTTTCCGCCCACCTCGCCCAGGAAGTCGCCGGCCGGGAAGGCCTCGAAATAGCTGGCGTCGAAATACTTGTTGGCCAGGTTGGTGGTGAAGTTGATGTCGGCGCGATTGTAGCTGCGCTCACGCTCGCGGAACTTCACGCCGAAGGCCACGCGGCTGAACGGACCCCACTGCACCGGACGCTCGGCGTCGGCCTGGATGGCCTTTTCCAGGTCGAGGGAGTCGTTGGTGCGCCACTCGATGCGGCGGAACGGCAGCAGCGACGGGTTCGACAGGTTCGCCGTGGCCAGGGTGACGCTGGGCAGCACGTCGTCATCGACCTTGGTCATGTTGAAGGTCGTCTGGCCGATCGCGCCCAGCAGGCGGGTGCGGGTGATCGGTTTCGAGGTTTCCGAATAGGCGCGGGCGTAGGCGGCGTCGCCCGAGAAGGTCCACTCGCCGATCCGCTGCTTGCCGTTGATGGCCAGCATCAGGTTGTCGTGGGCCAGGTCGCTGACCTCGCGGCCGATCTGGCTGGTCGAGGTGACCGTGCCGCCGACCAGCGTGCCGTCGCGCACCACCGCCGAACCCGGAACCAGGGTCGAGACCGTCTGGTCGACCGAGTAGGTCAGCTCGTCATAGTGGTCGTCGAGGTGGGTGTAGCTGGCGTCGAAGGTGATCTCGGTGGCGTCGGTCGGACGGTACTGGGCCGAGAACACCAGGCCCTTGCGCTCGCGGTCCTCGCGCTCCAGCGTCGGGCGGATGGCGGTCGGATAGAGGTTGATCCCCTGCGCCGCCAGGCTCCTGCCCAGGGTGGTCGAGGGATCGGCATAGCTCCAGCTGACGCCGGTGACGCGGTCCTGGCGCAGGGTGCGCTGGTCGTAGACGAGCGCCAGCAGCGCGCCGAAGCTCTTGTCTTCGTTGACCCAGCTGAGCAGGCCCGAAACGCGCGGGTCGGTGGCGCCGGCCAGTTGCGGATGGCTGGCGGTGGCCGAGGCGGCGATGGTGTTCTTGCCCAGGTTCAGGGGGCGAAAGGTTTTGATGTCGACCACGCCGCCGATCGCGCCCTCATCCAGCGAGGCCAGCGGGGTCTTGCCGACCTCGACGCCGGCGACCAGCTCGGACGGCAGGGTGTCGAAGCGGAACTGACGACCGCTCTGGCCGCTGTCGCGCATGTTCTCGTTCACCGCCGCGCTGCGGCCGTTCAGCGTGACGATCTGGAAGTTGGGACCCAGGCCCCGGACGCGGACGAACAGGCCCTCGCCGCGATCGCGGGTGATGGCCACGCCCGGCACGCGCTGCAGCGCCTCGGCGATGTTGTTGGACGGGAACTTGCCGATGTCCTCGGCCGAGATGGCGTCGACGACGTTGGCGGCCTTGCGCTTGTCGGCCAGAGCGCGGGCCAGCGAGTTGGCGAAGCCGCCGGTGACGACGATCTCCTCGACCGTGGCGCTATCGTCGGCGGCCGGTTCGGCGGCGGCGACAGGCGCGGCGGCGGCCTCGGCGCGGCGGGCGGGGGCCGCGGCGGTCGAGATCTTCTGGGCGGCGGGACGCAGCACGGCCGCGCCGCCGTTGCGAACATAGGTCAGGCCGGTGCCGCGCAGCAGCTGGACCAGGCCCGTCTCGGCGTCGAGCTCGCCGCGCACGCCCGGCGTGCGCTTGCCGGCCAGCAGGGCCGGATCAGCCAGGACCTGCAGGCCCGTGGCGCGCGAGAAGGCCGGCAGGGCCGCGCCCAGGTCGCCGGCCGGGATGGCCAGGGCGGGCTTGGGCGCCGGAGCGGCCATCGCCGTCGTCGCCGACATCAGGACCGCGGCCGAGGCCGTGCTCCACAGGGTCCAGGTCTTGAAGGTCATCGTACTATCCCCGAATGCGCGGCGTCAGGCCGGCTTCGGCGGGGAAGACGTCGCTGCGCCCCCATTCAGGACAGGGATTTTTGTGAAGTTTCGGCGACGCCCCGCGAACCTCACCGGCTGATCACCAGGCCGCCCTGCCCCTCGCGCACCTCGAAGCCGTGGACCAAGGCGAGGTTGCGGACCAGGGTCGCCGGCTCGTCCAGGCGGAAGCGGCCGGCTACGCGCTGACGGGCCAGTTCGGGATCGGCGATGACGATACGGCGCTCGGAGGAGCGGTTCACGCGCTCGACCAGCCGGCCCAGCGTCACCCCGTCGGTCTCCAGCCAGCCCGAGCGCCAGTCGTCGGCCAGGGGATCGAAGGAGCGGACCTTGGACAGCCTGCCCTCGGTGGCGAAGGCGCGCTGGCCGACGGTCAGCACGGCCGTGCGGCGGATCAGGCCGTCGGGCGCCAGCCGCACCCGGCCGCGATGCACCGACAGCTCCAGCCGCTCGGGCCCGCGCTCGTCGCTGATCTCCAGGTCGAAGGCCGTGCCCAGCACGCGGGCCGAGCCCGCGGCGGTCCTGACCGTGAACGGCCTGGCCTCGTCATGGGCGACGTCGAAGAACGCCTCGCCCCTGCTCAGCGCCACCTCGCGACGGCCGGTCCCCAGGCGCACCTCCAGATGGGTGTCGCCGTCGAGCATGACCTTGGTGCCGTCCTCCAGCACGACGGCGCGGTGCTCGCCGCGCGCGGTCTCGAACGCCGTCGGGGTAATGGTCATCAGCTGCAGCTGCGGCCAGGCCAGCGCCATGGCCAGGCCGCAGGCCAGCACGCCGCCGGCCAGCGCCGCGATCGGCCCCGCCTGACGGCGCCTGGCCAGGCGTCGCTGCTCGCTGAGCTTCATGGCCTCGGTCAGGGCGCTGTCCTGGTTGGTGCGCCAGACCTGGTCGAAGGCCTGCGCATTGGCCGGGTCGTCCGACTTCCAGGCCTCGAAACCGGCTTCGTCGTGGAAGGCCGGATCCATGCGGCGGGCGGCCCACAGGGCGGCGGTGCGACGGGCGCGGCTCATCGGCGGCCTCCGGCGGCGCGGCGCTCGGCCTTGGTCATCTCGCGGTGCAGCTGTTCCAGCGCCCGCACCACGTGCTTCTCGACGGCGGCCTCGTTCATCGCCAGGGCGTGCGCGATCTCGCGCGTCGTCTGGCCGTGCAGGCGCCGGCGGATGAAGACGTCGCGACGCAGCGGCGGCATGGCGTCCAGCACCCTGCCGAACACCTCGACCTTCTGGCGATGCATGAGGATCTGCTCCGGCGCCGGGGCTTGGCAGGGGATTTCCTCGTCCAGCATCTCGGTCGGCCGGCGATTGCGGCTGCGGAAATGGTCGCGGACGAGGTTGAGGGCGATGCGATAGCCGAGCGCGGCCCGGTCGGCGACGGTGCGCGCCTTCTCGTAGGTCAAAAGGCGCGCGAAGGTCTCCTGCACCAGGTCGTCGGCGGCGGCCGGGTCACGGGTGCGGCGGACGATGAAGTGATAGAGCTCGTCGCGCTGGGCGCGCAGGGACGCCAGGTCGGTCATGACGCGGAATCGGGCGCGTCAGGGCGCGCCGGCGCGGAAGAAGCGGCCGTGGGAAGCATGGGGCGGCGGCTACCACGGCTTCGTGACAGTTCTTCCGCCGCCCCTTCAAGTCACCAGGTGAAGGTGCCCGCCGACCTCGCCGGCAGCTTGCCCTTCAGGCGCCGGGCGCCGTCGACGATGGCGAAGACCTTCTCCTCGCTCGTCTGGTTCAGCACGATCAGGGCCCGGCCGCCGTCGGGATTGACGAAGGCCACGGTCTTCAGGCCCGCGACCTCGGCCGGCGAGGCGATGCGCACCGCGCCCGGCTTCACGAAGCGGCTGGCGTGGCCGAAGGCGTAGTATTCCTGGTTGCGCTCGATCGCGCCGGTGGCCTGGTCGATGGCCACCACGCCCCGGCAGTCGCCGCAGCCGCCGGCGTGCGGGCCGTACTTCTCATCGAGCGCCAGGTTCCACATCAGGACGCCGCGCGCACCGCCCCGGGTTGAGCCGACGATCAGCTTGTCCATCATCCACAGGAAGCTCTCGTCGAACTTGGCCGCCCACTGGCCGCCCGAGCATTCGGTGAAGAACACGTCCTTGTCGGGATGAGCCTTGCGCACCTCGTCCTGCGCGGTGACGTCGCCGGCGTAGCAGTGCCAGCCCACGCCCGCGACGAACGCCCTGGCCTTGGGATCGGCCAGCACGGTCATCGGCTGCTGCGGCTGGTCCCAGTTGTGGTCCCAGTCGAGCACCCTGGTTGCGATCCGCTCGCGGGCGAAGACAGGACCCAGGTTGTCGCCGAAGAACCGCGCCCGGTCGGCGGCCGGCCAGCGCATGCCCGGATAGTTCTCGGGCTCGAAGTCCGGCTCGTTCTGGATGCTGAGATAGTCGGTCGGCACGCCCTTCGCCTTGGCCGCCTTGACGTACTTGGCGAAGAACTCGGCATAGACCGGATAGGCGTCGGGCTTCAGCTGGCCCTTCACCAGCGAGCCGGTGGTCTTCATCCAGGCCGGCGCGCTCCATGGCGAGGCCATGACCTTCAGGTCGGGATTGATCTTCAGCGCCGCCCGCACGGTGGGGAAAACGTACGCTTCCGGCCGCGCCGTCGAGAAATGCGCGAGCTCCGGATCGGCCGCCCCGCCCGGCGCGTCGTCCAGGCTGTAGTGGTCGAGCGAGAAGTCCGACGCGCCGATGGTCACGCGGGTGAAGCTGAAGCCAAGGCCGCCCTCCCCGCGCCCGAACAGTTCGGAGAGCAGGGCCTGGCGCTGAGCGGCCGACATCCGGGTCTGGATCAGCCATGCCGAGGCGTCGGTGATCGACGCCCCGAAGCCGACGATCGACTGGTCGCGGACGGTCGCGTCGACGGCGACGACCGGCAGGTCCGCGCTCTCGCCCGCCGCCAGGTCGGCCGGCGCCGGCTGCTCGGCCAGCAACTGGGACTTGTCGCCGGTCGTCACCCAGGCGCGGGCGGCGCTCGCCGGAGCCTGCGAGACGCTGGCGCAGCCGCCCAGGGCCAGGACGGCGACCGTCGAGATCAGGGCCAGACGCATCACGGCTTGCGGCTCCAGGCCTTCAGCTTGGCCGACCCGGTCAGGGCCGGATCGCCGGCATGGGCGCCGACATAGAGCGGGTACGAACCGGCCGGCAGGGTCCAGCCGGGCTTTGCGACATCATAGTCGGCCAGCACGCGCGGATCGACGCTGAGGGTCACCCTCTTGGTCTCGCCCGGTTGCAGGTCGACCTTCTGGAAGCCCGCCAGGCGCACCATCGACTTGCGCTTGCCGGCGGTGACATAGAGTTGCGGGGCGTCGGCGCCGGCTACCTTGCCGGTGTTGGTGACGTCGAAGCTGACCTTCAGCCCGTCGCCGTCCTCGACCTTGAGGTTCCTGTAGCCGAAGCTCGTGTAGGACAGGCCGTAGCCGAACGGATAGAGCGGCTGCAGCTTCTTCTCGGCGAACCAGCGATAGCCGACGGCGGCGCCTTCGGGGTAGTCGACCGGGAAGCCCTTGATGGGTCCGGCTTCCTTGCCGGCCCGACGGGCGTCGTCGATGGCGGCCTGCTCGGCATAGCCGGGCGCCGAGGCGCGGGGGGCCTGGTTCTCGCTCCGGGGGAAGGTCATCGGCAGGCGGCCCGACGGATTGACCGCCCCGCTGAGGATGCCGGCGATGGCCTCGCCGCCGCGCTGGCCCGGATACCAGGCCTGCAGCACGCCGCCGACCTGGTCGAGCCACGGCATCAGCACCGGCCCGCCGGTCTCCAGCACCACCAGGGAGTTCCTGTTGGCGGCGGCGACGGCGTCGATCAGGGCGTCCTGGTTCTCCGGCAGGGCGATGGACGGGGCGTCCTGGGCCTCGGTCTGCCAGTGCCAGGCGAAGACGATGGCGAGATCCGCGCCCCGCGCCGCGGCCGCGGCGGCCGCCGGGTCCTTGCCGTCGATGTAGGTCACCTCGGCGTTCGGATAGGCGGCCTTGATCGCCTGCAGCGGCGAGGAGGCGTGCCAGGTGACGCGGACGAACGAGGCCGCCTCGCCGCCGTTCAGGGGGATCTCGACCGGCGCGCCGCCGACCGAGCGCACCTGGGACGAACCACCGCCCGACAGCACGCCGACATCGGCGTGGGCGCCGACCAGCACGATCTTCTTGGCCGTCTTGGCCAGCGGCAGCAGGTCGCGGTCGTTCTTCAACAGCACCGCGCCGCGCTCGGCCAGCGCCTGGGCGACCTTGGCGTTCTTGGCGTAGTCGATCGGCTGGGCCTCGATCGGGGTCGGGTTATCGATCAGGCCGGTGGCGATCACCCCGTAGAGGATGCGGCGGACCATGTCGTCGACCCGCGCCTGGCTGACCTCGCCCCTGGCCACGGCGGCCTTCAGGTCGTCGCCGAAGTAGATCTGCTTGTCGAGCTCCTGGCCCGACTGCTGGTCCAGGCCCGCCAGCGCGGCCTTGGTCGTGCTGTGCACCGCGCCCCAGTCCGACATCACCCAGCCCGGATAGTTCCAGTCGCGCTTGAGCACCTTGTTGAGCAGGAAGTCGTTCTCGCAGCCCCAGTCGCCATTGATCTTGTTGTAGGCGCACATCACCGAGGCCGGCTGGCCCTTCTCGATGGCGATCTGAAAGGCCAGGAGGTCGCTCTCGCGCAGGTCGGCCTCGCCGATGCGGGCGTCCATCACGTGGCGGCCGGTCTCCTGCGCGTTGATGGCGAAGTGCTTGATGGTCGAGACGATGTGGTTGCTCTGCACGCCTTGGATCGACGCCCCAGCCATCTCGCCGGCCAGCAGCGGGTCCTCGCCCAGATATTCGAAGTTACGCCCCGCCCACGGGTCGCGGGTCAGATTGACGCCGCCGGCCAGCAGCACGTTGAAGGTCTTGGCGCGGGCCTCGGCGCCGATCATCGCGCCGGACGCATAGGCCAGCTTCGGCTCGAAGGTGGCGGCCAGCGCCAGGCCCGACGGCAGGGCCGTGGCGGTGTCGCCCTTGCGCTGCTCGACCTGGTTGGCGACGCCAAGGCTGGCGTCGCTCTCGCGCAGGGTCGGGATCTTCAGGCGCGGCACGCCGGGCACGTAGCCGGCCGAGGGGATCATGTCGGCGGGCGCAGGCTTGGTGTTGGGCGGAAACAGGCCGTGCAGGTAGGTGATCTTCTCGTCGAGCGTCATCTGCTTCACGAGCGCATCGGCGCGCGCCCAGACCGGATCATTGGCCCGCGCGGCCAGCGGCGCGCTGTCCTTGGTCGGCATGGTCTGGGCCAGGCTCGCGGCCGGCAGCAGGGCCAGCAGCGCCACGGCGGCGGAGGTCCGGCGCAGGATCCGCAGGGCGGACGAAGGCTGGGCGGCGGTCGTCATGGGCTACTCCGTGTCGGGGTCGAGAGGGCGCCGCAAAACGGGGCGCAAGGGGGCCCGCGCCTCTTGCGAAGGCGGGCCGCGTCGAAACGAAAAAAGCGCGGAGGGCCAGGGGAAGGGATCGACCCTCCGCGCGCAGGGGTCAGAACTTGTAGTTCAGACCGAAGAGGTACTGCCGGCCGTACTGGTCGTTGGTCTCGGGCAGCATGGTGCCGTCCGAGAGCACGCCGGTGCGGGTGCGGTAGGGACTGTTGTCGAGGTTGTTGACCTGCAGCACGGCCGACAGGCCCTTGAGCGGCCCATCCTGGAACTCGTAGCCGATCTGAGCGTCGACCTGCTCGTCGGCCAGCACCTGGGTAAAGCCGCGATAGGCGAACAGCTGCACCACCTCGCCGCGGAAGGCCGAGCGGTGGCGCTTGCTGATCCGGGCCGAGAAACCCGCCCGCTCGTAGTAGCCGGTGACGTTGTAGACATCGCCCGACAGGCCCGGCAGCGCATTGCTCGAGCCGGGGCCGTCCGGCTGGATGTCGGTCTTGGTGTGCGACATGCTGCCGACGAAGCCGAAGCCCTTCAGCCACGGGGTAATCAGGCCGAAATCGACCGCGCCCGAGATCTCGTAGCCATAGAGCTTGCCGCCCTCCCCGTTCTCCGGACGGGTCAGGAGGCCGATGTTGCTGACCGGCGTGACCGTGCCGGTATTGGGCACGTTGGAGAAGTCGTAGTCGACCGACTTGTTGTAGATGTAGGTCTCCAGGTCCTTGTAGTAGCCGGCGACGGCGATGTAGGTCCCCGGCGCGAAGTATTTCTCGACCGACAGGTCGAAGGCGGTCGCCTTCCACGGCTTCAGGTACGGATTGCCGCCCGAACCGCTCCAGCGGAAGGTCAGGGCGTCGACTCCGGCGGTGATGCTGGCGCGCATGTCGTCCAGGCGCGGACGGGCCGAGGTCTTGGCCACCCCGAAGCGGACATAGAGGTTCTCGACCGGCTCGGCCGTCAGGTTCAGGCTCGGCAGCAGCTCGTCATAGGTGTCCTCGACGCTGACCAGGCTCGGGGCCTGGGCCGTGCCGCCGCTGACGGTGTAGCCCGTCGATTCCTGCTTGGTGGAGATGTATTGCAGGCCGATGTCGCCCTTGATCGGCAGCGCGCCGACATGGGTGTCGATCTTGGCCATCAGGTAGGCCGTGGTCAGGCGCTCCTGGATTTTCCAGTCCTTGTTGTAGTCGTCGGCGTTCCCGATCGGCACGATGTCGTAATAGACCGGCAGGGCCTTCGGCAGGTTGATGGCCAGCACCTGGCCGATGCCCGCGAACGACAGCGAGGCCGGCGAGAGCAGGTACTGCGAGGCCACCGTCGTCGGGGCGCGGCCGTTCTTCAGGAAGAGGTCGTTGTCGGAGACCGTCTTGTCCTTCTTGCGGTCGGTGTAGTTGACGCCCGCCTGAATGCTGCTGAGGAAGCCGCCGAGACGGGTCTCGGAAACGTCGTGGTCGATGCGGAAGTCGCCGGTGAACATCCGGTCCTCGACCTCGGGGAAGCGAATGGCGCCGTCATGGCCCCAGCCGCCCCAGGCCGCCGGATCGCCCAGCTGCATGCGGCTGGCGTCGGCGTAGTTCAGGCCCGTCGTGTATTTGCCCACGCCGTTGAAATTCAGGTCGTATCCGATGTTGTCGAAGGTGCGGATCGGGCCGTAGCCGGCGTAGGTCTCGAGGATCTGCTCGCGGCGCTCGACCTTCGAATAGCCGATGTCGGCGGTGTAGGTGGTCGCGCCCGAGACGTACGAGGTGTTCCAGCCCAGGGCGAACTGCTCGTCCTTGCGGGTGTTGCGGTCGTTCCGGACGATCGGGGTGACGTTGGTGGCCGTGCCCGAGGTGTTGATCAGCGAGTTGCCGACCTTGGTGAAGCCGGGGTTCAGGAACACCGTGGCGTCGGGCGTGCTGGGGCTGGAGAACCACTGCATGCCGCGGCGGACCTCCTTCTGGTCGAAGGTCGAATAGAACAGGTCCAGCGTCGAGTGCAGCTTGTCGTTGGGGCGCCATTCGAGCACGCCCATGTAGCCGTCGCGCACCTGGTCGCGGTTGGTGGCGAAGATCTCCTGGCCGCCCAGGCTGTAGGCCCCGGCGTTGGCGCCGGTGAACTGGGCCGGCTGCTCCCAGTACCAGGCCTTGTATTGCTGGACCTGGGTGGGACTGTCGAGGTGGGCGTAGCCCAGCGCGACGCCGATCGTGCCGTCGGCGAACTGGTCGATGTAAGAAGCGCTGAAGCGATAGCCGCTCTTGGAGCCGTCGGGATTGGCCTTGTCGAGGTCGCTGATCTCGCGGCGGGCGTTCAGCGTCATCACCCGGCCCTTCTGGTCCAGCGGGCGGACGGTGCGCATGTCGACCGTGCCCGACAGGCCCTGGCCGATCAGGGCGGCGTTCGAGGTCTTGTAGACCACGACGCTGTTGAGCAGTTCGGACGGATACTGGTCGAACTCGGCGGCGCGATTGTCGCCGGCGCTGACCTGCTGGCGGCCGTTCAGGAGGGTGGTCGAAAAGTCGGGCGACAGGCCGCGGATCGAGATCACCTGCACCCGGCCGTTGACGCGCTGGCCCGTCAGGCCCGGCAGGCGCGCCAGGGACTCGGCGATCGACACGTCCGGCAGCTTGCCGATGTCCTCGGCCGACACGGCCTCGACCACCCCGACCTCGCGGCGCTTGATCTCGGCCGACTGCTCCAGGCTGCGGCGATAGCCGGTGACCACCACCTCGTCGACGGCGGTGTCCTGCTCGGCGGGGGCGGCGTCCTGGGCGTGGGCGGCGCCGGCCAGCAGCGACAGGGCCCCGGCCGAGGCATAGGCCAGCTGCTTGAAGCGCTGGGCGCCGGCGCGAACGCGGGCGGCCGAATGGGCGTGATGGATCAAGATACTCTCCCCTACTGCGTCTCTTCCCTGGCCCTCCTCGCCCCGTCTCTTGCGGATTCGGCGTCGAAAAGCCGCGCTTTCGTGAATTGGAAGCGCTTCCAACAAAGGCCGCAACGCGTCGGCCTTGTCAAGGGGAACGGCGATCGATCAGGGAGCGGAGGCGGCGGTGCCCCGTTCGACCACCGCGTGGTCGAGGCAGTCGAACTCCGGTTCGGCCTCGGCCCGGCCGCCCGTCAGGCGGCTGGCCAGCAGGGCCACCGCACGGCGGCCCATGTCCTTCAGCGGCTGGTGCACGGTGGTCAGCGGCGGCCAGACGATGGCCGACACCGGCGTGTCGTCAAAGCCCGTGACGGACAGGTCCTGCGGCACTTTCACGCCGCGTCCGTGGACCACCGAAAGCGCCCCGGCGGCCATGTCGTCATTGGCGCAGACCAGGGCGGTCGGATGCAGCGGATCGTCCAGCAGGCGCGGCGTCAGTTCCACCCCCGAACGGAAGGTGAAGTCGCCCCGCACCTGGATCAGGTCGGACGCCCCGAGCCCGGCCTCGGACAGGGCCCGCATCAGCCCGTCCAGACGCCGATCGGCCGACAAGTGGCCCTGGATGCCGCCCATGAAGGCGAATCGGCGATGGCCCAGCTCGATCAGCCGGCGGGCGATGTCGTAGCCGCCGGCCTCGTCGTCCATGCCCACGCCGTCGGCAAGGTCCCTGCCCGCCCCGCCCGGCGAGATCGACACCACCTTGCAGCCTCGACGCAGCACCTCGGCGATCAGGCCCGCGTCGTCCGAATAGGGCGGCGTGAAGATCAGCCCTTCGCAGCGCTGGGTGGCGATCAGGTCATAGACCTGCTGCTCGCGGTCGGCGCTCTGCAGCGGGATGTGACGGGTCACCAGCTGGTAGCCCAGCTCCAGGCAGCCGCGCAGCGCGCCCAGCTCCAGGGCCGAATGGTAGAACGAGTTCGGCTCGCTCTCCAGGTCCGAGGCGAACACCAGTCCCAGCAGCCGGCTGCCGCCGCCGGCCAGCGAGCGGGCCTGCGGATTGACCTTGTAGTCCAGCGCCTTGACGGCCTCCATCACCCGGGCCCGCACCTCGTCGCGAACATTGGGGCCGTCGTTGAGCACCCGCGAGACCGTCGTCCGCGCGACGCCCGAAAGGCGCGCGACGTCGTCGATGGTGGGCCGTCTTGCCGTCAATGAACTCTCCGAACCGAACGCTGGGCGACACGATGGTGACGAACGGCCGGGCTGACAATAGCTCGACCGCAAGCTGTCCTGATCGCATAAACCACGGATGGATCAAGGCGGCCGCCCATTTACAGAAGCCGAGCCCACCAAGGGACGCTCGCGACTTTTCCTCGCCGGCTACGGCCTGGCCAACGCCGGCGCCTTCGTTTCCTTCATCCCGTTCCTGACCCTGCTGGCGCCGCTGAAGGCCGCCGAAGTGGCGCCGCACGCCCGCGACCTGACCCTCAGCCAGATCTCGATCGTCGGGGCGATCACCGCCGCGGTCGCCCACATCGCCTTCGGCGCGCTCAGCGACGCCACGCGCAGCCGCTTCGGCCGGCGTCGGCCCTGGATCCTCGGCGGCTGGGCGGCCACGGCGCTGGGGCTGGCTCTCGTCGGCCTCGCCCAGACCCCGTTGCAGATGCTGGGCGCGGTCGTGGTGCTGCAACTGGCGGTCAACGCCCTTTATGCGCCGCTGGCCGCCGTGCTGCCCGATCTCGTGCCTGACCACCAGAAGGGCGCAGCGGCCGCCTGGGCGGGCCTTGCCCTGCCCGCCTCCAAGCTGTTCACGGCGCTGGTCGTCGGCGCCCTGCTGGTCTCGGCGACCGAACGCTACATCGCCGTCATCGCCGCCACGGGCCTGCTGGTCCTGCCTTTCGCCCTGACCCTGCGCGAGCCGCCGCCCGCCGCCCGCGCCCCGATCGCCTGGCCCAGCCTGCGGCTCACCGCCTTCGGCGACCGCCGCTTCCGGATGGTGTTCGCCTCGCGCCTGCTGGTCGAGACCGCCGTGGCGCTGCACACCCTGTACCTGTTCTTCTACCTCAAGGATCGCGGCGACCTGGCCAGCCGCCTGCCCGGCGTGACGCCCGAGGCCGCGTTCGGCCTGCTGCTGACCGCCTCGACCCTGGGCATGCTGGCCGCCGGTGCGGTGAGCGGCCCGCTGTCGGACCGGCTGGGACGTCGGCCGGTTGTCGTAGCGGGCGGCATGCTGATCGCCTCCGGCGTCGCCCTGCTGCTGCTGGCGCCGGAGTGGCCCGGCCCCCTGGTCGCCCAGATCGTGTTCGGGATCGGCCATGGGGTCTATTCGACCAGCAACCTCGCCCTCGTCGCCGAGGTCCTGCCCGACAACGCGCGCAACGGCCGCGACCTGGGGCTGATGAACGTGGCGGTGGCGGCCTCGCAGGCGCTGGGCCCGCTGCTCGGGATCGCCGTGGCTTTCACCGGCGGCGACCTGCGCGGCGTCTTCGCGGCCGCCGCCCTGGCCGCCCTGGCCGGCGCCGGGGCCTTGCTGGCGAGGCGTTAGCGCCGATCGTCCGCACACGACCAAATGCACATGGCGCAAATTCACCACGTGCAAGATTTCCGAACTTTACAAAGAGATACAACTCTGACACGAGTCTCCAGCCGCGCCAACTAGAGCGTGGATAAGCCCGGTCGAAACCAGCCTTTTGGGAGGTGTTGGTGCTCGAGTCGTCGGTGTCCCCCAGCGTAGCGTATCCAAGCGTCGAACCTGAGGCCGCCGACCTGCTGATCACCAGCATCGGGAACGCTTCGCCCCGCGCGGCCTCGGTGCTCAGCCAGGCCCTCGAGCTGCCGGTCGAGACGGTGGTCGACGCCCTGTATCGCGCCCCTGCCCGGCTGCTGGCCAACCTGCCGGCGGCCGACGCGAACCGTCTGGCCGCCCTGATCGGCACGCTCGGCGTCGAGGCCTCGGTGGCCCCTGCCGGCGCCGCGCTCGTGCGCGCCCCGACCATGGACCTGGCGGCCGAACTGCTCGACCTCGACGCCGCCGACGCCGTCGCCGCGATCCTCGGCCGTTTCCTGGGCATGGAGCCCGTCGCCGCCCTCGACCTGCTGCTGACCCCGCCCGGCGTGATCCTGGGGGCCGTCACCGAGCCGACCGTGCGGGCGCTGGAATCTGCCCTGCCAAGCGGCGCGGTGCGCCTGACCGCCAGTCGCCCGGACGAGGCCCGCTTCGCCCTCTTCGCCAGCGACCTGTCGCACCTGCAGGCCAGCGTCCTGCGCCAGCGACTGCCGGCGGGCGCGGACGTCTCGCCCGGCGGCTCGGCCACCGTCTTCGACCTCAGCCGCGGCGAAGCCGACGCCCTGTGGCGGCGGCTGAAGGCGCCCGAGCAGGTGCGCATCGTCGACCAGGCCTTCCTACGCTTCACCCTGGACCTCGTCGCCGCGCCGCCGCAGGCCGCCGCCGCGCTGGAGGCCCTGGCCGGCGTTCCGGCCGAGGACTTCGACCTGCTGCGCCAGGCCCTGCCCGTCCCCATCGAGGCCGGCCTCGCCTTCGCCGACCTGGAAGGCCGCCTGGCCGCCTACGCCGAAGCGGGGCTGACCGTGCGCGCCGAACTGGAGACCTTCTCGCACCAGGCGCTCGACATCCTGTCGGCCCCCGCCGCGGTCCTGGCCGAGCTTGGCCTGTCCGGCGTCGCCCCGCTCGCCACGGGGCTCATGCCCCTGCCGCGCGCACGCCTGCTGCGCCACCGGCTGGAAGCGGCCGGCGCCGAGGTGCTGTTTTCCGAGGTCCGCGCATGACCGAGGCCCTCGACATCCATCGCCTGCACGCCGGTGTCGCCGAGGCCGGCAAGGTCCTGGCGCTGAAGGGCCGCCACGACCAGGCCCTGGCCAAGTATCGCGAGGCCCTGCGTCTGGCCCACGGCGTGCGTGCGCCGCAGATCTTCGCCCGACACTACCTGCACTGCGTGCTGGAGAGCCTGGAACGCACCGGCGCCCACGAGCAGGCCGCGGCCCTGGCCGGCGAGGCCGCCAGCAGCGCCGCCGCCGAACTGGGCGACGACGCGCCCAGCGACTTCCAGCGCCGCGACCGCGCCTGCCTGCTGGAGCGCAAGGGCGTCAACGAGCTGAAGGCCGGCGACGTCACCTCCGCCCGCGAGAGCCTGGCCGCCGCCATCGCCCTGGACGACGCCCTGCCGCTGTCGCGCAGCCTCCTGGCCTGGACCGCCCGCGGCCTCGGCGTTCCCGCCGGCCGGCTGTCCGAGGCCCAGCGCGTCCACGGCTATTGGACCGTCCGCGCCGACACCGTCGACAAGGCCCGCGCCTGCGAGTCCCCAACCAGCCCCCAGACGCCGCGGATCAAGGAGCCGATGAATGGCTGACGAGAACCCCATCGAGAAGATGACGCCCGGCCAGATCCTGGCCGACGCCAGCGTCGCCGAGTTCATCAAGGCCATGGGCCTGTCGATCGCCGACGCCCAGAAGGCGCTCGACCTCAACAGCCTGGCCCAGGTCGGCGAGTACGTCGAGCCGCGCCCCGGCCTCGGCGGCAAGAGCCTGCTGCAGCTGGGCCTGTCGCCGCCCTTCTACCACTACCAGCACGCCGACCTGTCGGTCTCGATGCAGCTGACCATGAAGGTCGGCGAGGCCAGCGCCTTCGGCATCGGCGGCAAGCTGGACTTCGGCTTCGGCCAGGGCGGCCCCCAGGCGCCCGCCAACGCCCGCGAGGCCCAGGTCACGCTCAAGAGCCTGCCGGCCAGCGTCACCGTCGACGGGACCAAGACCGACGCCACGGGCGCCGACGTCGAGGCCGCCGCCGAGGACCTGGCCAAGAAGCTGGGCACGCCCACCGGCAAGTTCGAGCGCGCCTATGTCAGCGCCAAGCGCACCAAGGTGCCGTTCAAGCTCGAGCCCGACACCGCCAAGAACCCGATCAAGACCGACACCAGCGTGGCCTTCTACGCCGCCTCCGAGGCCAGCCTGGGGGTCATCCGCATCGTCGAGACCCCGACCAACAACACCAGCGAAGAGTTCGTGCTGGCCGCGGGCAAGAGCACCAAGGTCGACGCCAAGGCCAACAACCTGCTCTACGCCCGCGCCGTCGCCAGCCAGATCAACGCGCTGGGCGGCTTCAAGGCCAAGCTCCTGCGTGATCCCGTCGGCTCCGACCTGCCGGTCGGCGGCGGCACCCTGGGCCTGGCGCTGTTCGACAGCGGCAAGTCCGACCTCAAGCAGGCCGCCATCGAGGAACTGACCCTGGTGGCGCGGGCGCTGAAGGCCAACGGGGCCACCGTCGACGTCGTCGGCTTCACCGACCGCGTGGACACCGATCCCTACAATCAGAAGCTGGGCCTGGACCGCGCCAACAAGGTGGCCGAGTTCCTGCGCGACAACGGCGTCGCGCCCGGCCAGATCCGCAAGGTCGAGAGCCGCGGCGAGGCCAGCTGGAAGGCTCAGGGCGCGGTCGACAACGTGGCCAACCAGCAGTTCCGCCGCGCCGAGGTGCTGCTGGCCGACTCCAACGACCTGCTGGTCGTGGTCGAGTCCGCCGGCACGCAGCTTCAGACCACGCCGACGCCCGACAAGACCAGCTCCGGCGGCGGCAACGGCTTCATCATCGTGCGCCACTTCACGGCGGTTCCGGTGGACGGCACGGCCGTCAAGGTCGGCGCCTCGGAGACCTCGGTGGCGATCAGCGGGACGGCCGCCAGCGACGGCGGGACGACGCTCGACGCCAACTCGCCCCAGGCCTACGCCTTCAACCTGGCGCGCGATGTCAACGCCGGCAGCGCCACGCACGGCGTCCGCGCCGTGCGCAAGGGCGGCGTGGTCAGCTTCTCGGACGCCAAGGACGCGGTAATCATCAACCTCGTCACCCTCTCGGCCAACGACATCGCCCTGTCGGCCGCCGACGGCGCCAGCGTCACCAAGGCTCTCGACAAGATCGCCGCCGCCCCGACCGCCAGCGCCGACAAACCCAAGGTCTCGGTCGCCGTGGGCCTGTCGGTCGACTACCGCACCAGCCGGCAGTTCGAGCAGTCGATCAACGGCAACAGCAGCATCTCGGCCCGCATCGTCGCCGTGCCCGCGCCGGTCGAGTTCCTCGACGAGATCAAGACCTTCCTGGCGCAAGCCAAAGACGCCACGCCGACGCCCACCCCATGAGCGAGACCGCTTCCGTCACCCGGCAGCTGCTTTCCGCGCCGCTGCCGCAGATCATCGAGCGGCTGGGGATCGCCATCGCCCAGGCCCAGTCGGCGCTCGACCGCAACAGCATCGAGACGGCCAAGGCCATGGCCGAGGCCGAGGTCGAGCTGGGCGGCGAGACCCACAACCTGATCTCGCTGGGCTTCACGCCGACCTTCTACAGCTTCACCGAGGCCACGGTGGAGGCCAAGCTCTCGTTCAGCATGACCGAGAGCACCGAGTTCGGCGTGTCGGCCGGGGCGACGGTCGGCGTCCAGGCCGGCTTCGTCATGGTCGCCGCCTCGGTCAACGTCAGCTACGCGCGCAAGTTCTCGGTCAGCGCCGAGGGCATGAGCTCGATCGCGGCCCGGCTGGTCAGCCTGCCGCCGCCCGAGAACCTCGAAACCCTGCTTCGCAAGATCAGCGAGCCCGCCCCCGCGCCGGCGCCCGCCCCCAACCCGTAGGAAGGACCAGACATGTCGATCGGGAGAGAACTTCTGAACGTCCCCATGGGGGACATGATCCGCCAGATGGCCTTCGCCATCGCCGAGGGCCAGATCAAGCTCGACGCCAACAGCATCGAGGTCGCCGAGATGATGGGCGGCCTGCAGGCCGTCACCGACGACGAGGGCAAGACCACCTTCGACGACAGCCGCATCTTCTTCGGCTACGACCTGATGACCGCCAGCGACGCCCTGGCCTACATCGCCGCCGACAACGCCATTTCCGGCGGCGACACCAAGGCGCTGGAAAAGGTCGTCAAGGACCAGAAGGACGCCGCCGAGGACAACGGCGAGAACCCCGACACCACCCTGATCCGGGTGCCGACCCGCCTGTCGATGCTGGAGCTGGGCTTCTCGCCCACCTTCTACCAGTTCGTCGACACGATCATCGAGGTGAAGATCGCCATCAAGATCACCCAGAGCAGCGAGTCGACCCACTCCAGCAAGTCCACCAACCAGGTGAACACCAAGGGCTCGAGCTTCAGCTGGAACCTGTTCCGCGGCGGCATCGGCACGACCAAGTCGACCCAGGTCGCCACCAGCCAGGTCGACGCCACCTACTCCTCGAAATACAGCTATTCGGCCGAGGGCTCGAGCCTGCTGCGCACCAAGCTGGTGCCGATCCCGCCGCCGGCCATCCTGGAAGAACGGATCCGCCGTCAGCTGGACGAAGAGGTCGAGCGCCGTCGTCGCCTGCTCGACAAGAAACTGGGACCGCAGAACCCCTCGCCCCCGAACCCGTAACCCTCGGACGGAGAACGCGCCATGAGCGTGGGCACCGAACTGCTCGCCGTTCCCTTCCCGGAAATGGTCCAGCGCCTGGGCGTCGGCATCGCCACCGCCCAGTTGCAGCTCGACATGGTGTCGCTGCGCATAGCCCGGCTCATGGCCGGATATGACGAGGACGCCGACGAGGAAAAGGAAGGCGAAGGCGCCAAGTCGAAGACCTACATGGTCAAGTTCGGCGACGGCAAGGAATACAGCCTGCTGGAGCTCGGCTTCACGCCGACCTTCTACCAGTTCGTCGACACCGTGATCGAGCTGAAGATGTCGATCTCGTTCAAGTCCGAGACCGAGATCAAGCGCAGCAGCAGCAGCACGACGGTCAAGGCCGGCGGCTTCTGGACGCCGTTCGGCGGGGGCGGCGCGGTCAGCGCCAGCAGCGTCAGCGCCAGCTACGCGGCCAAGTACCAGTATAGCGCCGAAGGCTCGAGCCTGATGCGCACCAAGCTGGTGCCGATCCCGCCGCCGGCCTTGTTCGAGGAACGCGTCCGCGCGCTCATCGAAAAGCGCAGGGCGGCCGAGGAAGAAGACGACGGATGAGTGATCCGCCCTGGAAGGACGCCCTGCGTCGCGCCAAGTCGCCGGCGCCGGCGCCGGCGGCTGCGCGAACGGCGGCCTCCCCGGCTCCCGGCCTGCCGCCCGGCGCCGATCCGGCCGCCCTGTCGCCGAACCTGGCGCGGCTGCTGGCCGAGCGCCAGGCGCTGGAGAGCAGGATGGCCAGCCTGACCGGCCAGGGCGCGCTCGGCGATCCGCGCTACGCTGTGACGCCTCTGAACCAGCGCCGGGCCGAGCTGGAACGCTGGGGCGCGGCCCGCGATGTCGTCCGCGCCCAGGCCGGACCGCGGCCGGACCCGCATCCGCCCGCCCTGCCGCCGGCGCTGCGTGGCACCGCCGCCGACGCCCTGCGCTCGACGCCCGGCGAGGGCCTGCGCGCCACGCCCGGCGAGATGGTCCGCCCCACGCCCGGCGACCTGACGCCCGATCTTCGCCGCTTCAGCCCGACCGAGATCTTCGAACGCCCCGCCGCCTCGTCGCGCGAGGCGCCCTGGGAGCGCCCCGCCGCCTCCCCCCGCGAAGCCCCTTGGGACCGCCCGGCGGCCTCGCCCCGCGAAACGCCCTGGGAGCGTCCCGCCGCAACGCCGCGCGAGGCGCCGTGGGAACGCCTGGCCGCCCAGCGCGAAGCTGGACCGCTGAGCGAGCCCTCGCGCCGCCTGTCGTCCCTGGCCGACGCCGGACGCGGCCTGCGCGACGCCGGCCGAACACTGCGCGATCCCGCCGAGCGCCCGCGCGCGGCGACCGCCTCCGATCCGCTGGACCGGCGCCTGGCCCAGGCCCGCGACATGGTCAGCAGGGGCCGCAAGGCCTACGCCGCCGCCGAGCGCGCGCTCGACAGCGCCCGCGACGCCATTCCGTCCGACTGGGTCGAGCGGGCCCGCGAGAAGATCCCGGGCCTGGGCCGCGCCGATCCTTACGTGCGCGAGACGGCCCGCAAGCTGTCGTCCTATGTGGGCGAGATCGCCGACTTCGCCGAGAAGGCCGACCGCATGCGCGAGATGGCCAGCGACGTGCGCGAACTGAAAGAGGCCGACGAGGCCCGCGACGACGCCCGCCGCGACCGCGCCCTGGAGCGCCTGAAGGCCAAGCGTTCCGAAGAGTCCGAGGGAGACGCCTGATGCCGGCCGAAAGCCGCTTCGTCGGCAATTCGATCGAGGAGTTGCTGGTGGCCCTCGCCGAAGGCGTGCGCGAGGCGCAGCTGGCGCTGAACAGCGGCCCCAAGGTCGACGCCAGCGGCGCGCCGATCGGCGGCTACCAGCTGCCGTTCCTCGACTTCTCGATCAAGGTCGACATGCAGACCAAGGCCGACAGCGGCGGCCGGCCGATCGCCCTGCTGTTCACCGCCAAGGACCAGAACAGCACCAACCAGCAGGTCTCCAGCACGATCAGCGGACGGCTGGTGGCCACACCGCCGGGCGAGGGCCTGCCAACCCCGCGCATCGCCGTCTCGGGCGGCGGCAATATCGGCGGTGTGGCCAACCTCTCGGTCTTGGTCACCAATAGCGCCGGCGAGGTGCTGGCCGACCAGCCGGTGGAGCTGAACATCGACGACGCGGCCAGCGTCACCCTGTCGGCCGCGCGCGGCGTGGCCAATTTCGTACGCCAGCCCGGCACCCGGCTGCAGCAGGCCCTGCTGCGCACAGGACCCGACGGCCGCGCCCTGGCGACCCTGTCGATCGCCAAGGAGCCGGCCCGCGCCGTGATCGTGGTGGTCGCCTCGATCGGCGCCTACAGCGGCCGCGGCGTGATCGGAATGGAGGAAGTGGGATGAGCACCGCCTTCTCCTGGACCGCCAGGCTGACCGACGCCGACGGCAATGTCGCGGTCGGCGCGTCGCTCGACGTCCAGCTGTTCGACCTCAAGACCGGCGCCTGGGCCAGCGCCTCCAGCGCCAAGACCGACGCTGCCGGCACGGCCAAGGGCGCGGGCGCCATCGCCGACGACACCCTGCCCTTCGCACCGGCCTTCCGGCTGGTCGAGGGCGCGGGCGTGATCTCGGCCGCGCCGGAGTTCACCCGCAACGCCCGCACCGGCGCCCTGACCATCGACTTTGGCCAGGTTCGCCGCCTGGCGCCGGCCGAGACGGCGATCGCCCGCACCCTGTCGGCCCGCACCCTGCGGACGGCGACTCCGATCGGCGGCGTGGTGGCCACGGACGCCCCGATCGCCGCCCCGAGCGTCGACGTCGCCGCCATCCGCGCCCAGGCCGTGGACGACACGACCAGGACCTTCACCGCCCGCCTGGCCAAGAACGACCAGGACCTCGCCGCCCGCGACACCCAGATCTCGACCCAGGCCAAGCAACTGGCCGAGCGCGACACCCAGATCGCCGCCGTCCGCGCCAAGAGCGACCAGGACCTCGCCGCGCGCGACACCCAGATCTCGGCCCAGACCAAGCAGCTGGCCGAGCGCGACGCCCAGATCGCCGCCGTCCGCGCCGAAAAGGCCGACGCCGCCAAGGCCGCCGACGACACGACCAAGGCCCTCAACGCCCGGCTGGTCCAGCGCGACCAGGATCTGGCCAGCCGGGACGCGCAACTGGTCGAAAGCAACCGCACGGCCGCCGAACAGGCCAAGGAAATCTCCGGCCTGCGCGCCACCCTGGTCGCCAAGGACCTCGAGATCGACGAGATCAAGACCCGGCCCCCCGCTGGCACGACGCCCGGCACGACCACGGGCACGACCGGGACCACCGCGGCGATCAATCCCGCCCTCGCCACGCTGCGGACCGTGGCCGTCACCGACCTGGCCACCGACATGGCCACCCAGCTGGACACCGCCCAGAAGACCCTGAAGCCCACCGGCTTCTCGCTGGGCACGATCCAGATCAGCGCCAAGGGCGTGCTGCGCGACACCGGCAGCATGGAGTTTCCCGACACCGAAACCCTGAAGGCCCTGCCGCAGGACTCGCTGAGCGACCTGAAGTTCCAGTTCATTCCCGAGAAGGTGCCGACCAGCGACGACGGGCCGCGCGTGCCCGACGTGCTGCAACTGACCGAAAGCGCGGTGCGCCGGGTGCTGACCTCGGTGGGCCTGGTGCTGGAGGCCAGCACCGGTCCGCGCGGCCTCAACCCCGCCGTCGCTCCCGGCCAGGCCATGGTCCAGTCGCCGGGCGCCGGAACCATCATCGCCCGCGGCGCGCGCGTTATGGTCATCTTCGCCGACCAACAAGGAGCCTGACCGATGTCGCAGGACGCCTCCGATCTGCTCAGCGAAAGCCTGGCCACGCCGTTGGGCGAGGTGATCGCCGCCGTCGGCCGCGGCGTGGCCGAGGCCCAGGCCGCCCTCGACCAGGCCTCGCTGGCCGCGACCCTGGCGATGTACGAGAGCGACGGCGACGAGGGCCTGGAGACCCTGCGCGCGATCGGCTACCAGCCCACCTTCTACGTGCTGCCCGAGACCACCTGCGAGGTGCAGGTCTCGATGCACATCGGCGGCACCGGCGGCGCCGACGGCAGCGCCGGCACGTCGGGCCGGGCCGCGGCGATCGGCAAGGCCCGCACCTATGTCACCCCGGTCGATGCGGCCTTCCAGCAGCGCTACGCCTTCCAGGCCAGCGGCGCGGCCAAGCTGACTTTCAAGATCGTGCCCGTGCCGCCGCCGGCCGCCCTCGACGACGCCGCCCCGATGCCGGACGTGCGCGGCCTGACCGGGGCCGCCGCCGTAGCCGCGCTGTCGGCCCGCGGCTTCACCGCCGCCTTCGTCGACGCCAAGGGCGAGACCGTGCCCACCGACAAGGCCGCCGAGCAGACCGTCGCCTCGCAGGACGTCACGCCCAAGGCGCTGGTGCGCACGACGAACGCGGTGACGCTGGGGCTGAAATAGGCCACCTCAGCGGCTACCCCCTCCGGCCCTCCGGGCCACCTCCCCCAGAGGGTGAGGATCTAGAGCGCCAAGATGCTCCCCCTCTGGGGGAGCTGTCGGCGAAGCCGACTGAGGGGGTTTAAGCCCCGAACTCCAGCCCCTGGGCCTGGCCTACGTCACAGTCGCGGAAGCTGGCCTTGGCGATGCGGGCGCCGGTGAAGTCGGCGCCGCGCAGGTCGGCGCCGTCGAGAACGGCTTCGGAAAGGTCCGCGGTCTGCAGCATGGCATAGCGCAGGCGGGCGGCGGCCAGGCTGCCGACGGTCTTGCGCTCGGGCCCCAGCGGCAGCGGCGACAGGAAGGCCTGGCGCAGGTCGGCCTTGGTCAGGTTGGCGCCGGTCAGCTTGGCTCCGCGCAGGTCGGCGCCGCGCAGGTTGGCCGCGCGCAGGTCGGCGTTCTGCAGGTTGGCCCCCTGCAGTTGCGCGCCGGACAGGTCCATGCCGACGAAGCACGCCCCCTTGGCGCTCATGGCCGTCAGGCGCAGGCCCTTGAGGCGGTCGCCGATCGGGCGCAGGTCCTCGCCGTCGAGACGGGCCGCCGCGCCCTCCTTGCCGCCGGTCTGGCACCATTGCTGGTTGGCCAGGCAGCGGGCGTAGAGCTCGCGCGCCTTGTTCACCGCCTCGGGGGTCGAGGTCGTCAGGGCGCCGTTCATGTGCGCGCCGTGGACGCGCGCCGTCGAGGTGTCGACGCCCGACATCACCGCGCCCTGCAGGTTGGCCCCCTCGAGGTTGGCGCCCTTGACGTCGGCGTTGTCGAGGATGGCTCCGACCAGGTTGGCTTCCTTCAGATTGGCGCCCGACAGCTTGGCCCCGCGCAGGGAGCAGTCGGAGAAGTCGGCCTTGAAGGCCGAGACGCCGGTGAACTGCGAGCCGTCCAGCGTGGCGCCCGAGAAGTTGACCTCGTCGACCTCGCCGTTGCGGGTCTCGTGCTTGACGGTGTCCAGGCCCTTGCGCGGGTGCGGGATGGCGATCTGCCCCTCGCGGAAATCGGCCTGGGTCAGGTCGGCCTGCGAGAGGTTGGCCCCGCGCAGGCAGGCGCCGCGCAGGTCGGCGCGCTGGAGACTGGCCTGGCGCAGGTCGGCCTTGCGCAGGTCGCAGCCGAACAGGCTGGCGCGATCCAGCTTGGCGCGCACCATGCGGCAGCCGTCGAGGATCGAGGCGGAAAGATCGGCGTCGGTCAGGTTGCGGAACGACAGGTCCAGCCCCGACAGATTCATGAACCGCAGCGAGGCGCGCTTGCCGCCCTGCTTGCCGGTCACGAACTTCTCGTGGGCCGAGACGATCATGTCGAGTTCGGCCTGACTGAGCTTGCGGCGTCCCGCGATGCTCTGTGCGGCGTTCATTGCGGGACCCCCTCCCGTCTTACTGGAAAATCACTAGCGGACAATCGGATAACAGGAATCGACGAGCGAACGGTTAAGGTCGCTGCATACTTCTCAATTTGGGTAACTCAGATGAGGTCTTCGAGCCCTCGGGCGCCCAGCCGGATGGTTCCGGTGATGTCGACATCCTTGAGGTTGGCGCTGGTGAAGTTCGCCCTCGAAAGATCCGCGCCCGCCAGGCACGCGCCGCGCAGGTCGGCCCGGGCCAGGTCGGCGTTGGTCAGCAGCACGCCGGTCAGGTCGGCCGGCAAGAGCCGGTCCTTGCCGATCAGCAGCGGCCCAAGCTGGGCGTCGCGCAGATCCGAGCCCGACAGCTTGGCTCCCTTGAGCCGCGCGCCGCGCAGGTCGGCCCGGCGCAGGTTGCAGGCCCGCAGGTCCGCCCCCTCCAGCTGGGCGCCCTGCATCTGCACGCCTTCCATGTCGAGGCCGTAGAACACCGCGCCCTTGGCCGACAGGGCCGTCAGGTTGAAGCCGCGGATGCTTTTCAGATTGCGCAGGTCGGCCTTGTCGAACACCGACGGCTTGCCCTCGCCGCCGCCGGTCTCGCACCAGCGGGCGTGGTCGGCGATCATCTGCTCGTAGGGCATGTCGGAGACGTCGACGCCCGAGGCCTTGTCGGTCAGCGCCCCTTCCATGCTGGCCCCGGTGACGTTCCAGGACATGGTCTTGACCCCGACCAGCACGGTGTTGCGCAGGTCGGCGCCGGCAAGGTTCGCGCCCGACAGGTCGGCGCCCGCCATGTTGGCGCCGTTGAAATTGGCCTGCTTGAGATTGGCGCGGACCAGCTTGGCGTCCTTGAGGATCGCGTCGCTGAAATCGGCCTTGGTGGCGACGATGCCCGACAGCCGCGAGCGCTCGAGATTGGCCCCCGAAAGGTTGGCGCCCATGGCGTAGGCCTCGCGCTGCACCGGCTCGAGGATGCGGTAGCCCTTCTCGCGGTCGGCGGCGGCGATCTGGCCTTCGCGCAGGTCGGCCTCGAACATGTCGGCGCCGGTCAGGTTGGCGCCGCGCAGGCTCGCCCCGCGCAGGTCGGCCCGGCGCAGCGAGGAATCGGTGAGATCGGCGCCCTGCATGTCGGCGCCGTAGAGGTTGGCGTTGTCGAGCTTGCAGCGGCGCAGGTCGGTCCCGACCAGCAAGGCGCCCGTGAAGTCGGCGTCGCACAGATTGCGGCCGACCAGCACCAGGCCCGACAGGTCGCAGAAGGCAAAGACCGCGCGCGCGCCGCCGAGCCTAGCCGACCACAGGCGGTCGTGCTTGGCGCAGATCACGTCGACTTCTTGTTGCGTCAGGCGCCGGTGTTCCTGGCCCGCCGCTGCCGGGGTGTTCATGCAAGCTCGCGTCGTTTCCCCGAAGGGTAGACCAACTTGATGCGCCCATCAGCATTAACGTCGTGTTTCCAGGCACTTCCCGCGCGTAGCGAGCACTGGAGACGACCTAGGGTTCCTTTCGCCCTCGGACGAAAGGAACCCAGGAAGAACTTACCCGAGGAGCGAAATCAGCCGACGGCCGGCAGCTTTTCGGCGCGGGCCTCGTCGAGGTAGCGGGCGCCGGTCGGCTTGAGGGCCGAATCCAGCTCGATGACCAGCGGATTGCCGGTGGGGATCTCGACCTTGACGATCTGGTCGTCGGGCACCGCGAACAGGTGCTTGACGATGGCGCGCAGCGAGTTGCCGTGGGCGGCGACGAGGATGTTCTCGCCGGCCTTCAGCTTGGGCGCGATGGCCTCTTCCCAGTAGGGCAGCACGCGCACCAGCGTGGTGGCCAGGCTTTCGGTCGACGGCAGGGCCGCGCCCTTGTAGCGGCGGTCGCTGGCGAAGTCGTACTCGCCGCCCGGGGCAAGCTCCGGGGGCGGAACGTCGTAGGAGCGGCGCCAGATGGTCACCTGCTCCTCGCCGTGCTTCTCGGCGGTCTCGGCCTTGTTCAGGCCGGTGAGGCCGCCGTAGTGGCGCTCGTTCAGGCGCCAGTCCTTGGTCACAGGCACGAAGCTTTGCGAAGCCGCGTCGAGCGCCAGGTTGCAGGTGCGGATGGCGCGGGTCTGGACCGAGGTGAAGGCCTCGTCGATGTCGAGACCGGCGGCCTTGATCAGCTCGCCGCCCTTGCGGGCCTGGGCTTCGCCCTCGGCGGTCAGGTCGACGTCGACCCAGCCGGTGAAGCGGTTTTCGAGGTTCCACTGGCTCTGGCCGTGGCGAAGCAGGACGAGGACGGGCATCTGCGCTCCTTGAATGAGGTCATGGCGGGCTAAGGCGCGCGGGACCTCGCGTCAAGCATCGCCCCTATCCAGCCACAAGAGGCGTGGTATAGGCGGACCATGCCTGATCGCATCTTCATGCCCCTTTGCGCGCTGGTCGCCCTGGCGATGGTCGCCTTTGCCATGGTCTGGCCGCAGGGGCATGGCGAGCGTTCGCCCGGCCCGTTCGGCTCCACGCCGATCCAGCAGACCCCGGAGATGAAGGCGCTGATCGAGAAGGAAAAGGCCGCCGCGCAGCGCAGCGAGCAGCGGCGTGCGCAGGAAGCCGCCACCGCGGCCGCCGCCAGCGGCGACCCGGCGCAATAGTCGCTTCTTCTCGCGCCATTATCGATCAATCGTCACATTGATCGATCATCGTCCTACGAAGAGGGTGGAAAACAACCACCCCGACAGCTAAACGCACCCCATCACTCATTGAAGCGAGCTCCAATGTTCTCGAAACCCCGCGCCGATCTGGTTCCGAATACCGCCGCTTACGAAAACGAGCCGCTGGTCAAGGCGACGGGCTTCCGCGAATACGATGCACGCTGGCTGTTCGGCCCCGAGATCAACTTGCTGGGCGTGCAGGCGCTGGGCCTGGGCCTGGGCACCTACATCCATGAGCTTGGCCAGTCGAAGATCGTCGTCGGCCACGACTTCCGCTCCTATTCCTCGTCGATCAAGAACGCCCTGATCCTGGGCCTGCTGAGCGCCGGCTGCGAAGTCCACGACATCGGCCTGGCCTTGTCGCCGACCGCCTACTTCGCCCAGTTCGACCTCGATATCCCGTGCGTGGCCATGGTCACCGCCAGCCACAACGAAAACGGCTGGACCGGCGTGAAGATGGGCGCCCAGAAGCCCCTCACCTTCGGTCCCGACGAGATGGGCAAGCTGAAGGACATCGTCCTGGGCGCGAAGTTCGTCGAGCGCGACGGCGGCAAGCTGATCCGCGTCGAGGGCCAGGCCGAGCGCTACATCGCCAACGTCGCCACCCGCGCCAAGGTGAGCCGCCCGCTGAAGGTGCTGGCCGCCTGCGGCAACGGCACCGCCGGCGCCTTCGCCGTCGACGCCCTGCAGCGCATGGGCGTGAGCGACGTGATCGGCATGGACACGGACCTCGACTACACCTTCCCGAAATACAATCCGAACCCGGAAGATCTGGAAATGCTGCACGAGATGGCCAAGGCCGTCCGTGAGCACGGCGCGGACCTGGCCTTCGGCTTCGACGGCGACGGCGACCGCTGCGGCGTGGTGGACGACGAGGGCGAGGAGATCTTCGCCGACAAGATCGGCCTGATGCTGGCCCGCGACCTGGCCCCGCTGCACCCGGGCGCGACCTTCGTCGTCGACGTCAAGTCGACCGGCCTCTACGCCACCGACCCGATCCTCAAGGCGCATGGCTGCAAGGTCATCTACTGGAAGACCGGCCACAGCTACATCAAGCGCAAGAGCGCCGAGACGGGCGCCCTGGCCGGCTTCGAGAAGAGCGGCCACTTCTTCATGAACGACCCGCTGGGCTACGGCTACGACTGCGGCCTTACCGCCGCCGCCGCCGTGCTGGCCATGCTCGACCGCAACCCGGACAAGAAGCTTTCGGACCTGCGCAAGGCCCTGCCGGTGGCCTTCACCTCGCTGACCATGAGCCCGCACTGCGACGACGAGAAGAAGTACGGCGTCGTCGCCGAGGTGGTGAAGGAATACGAAGATCTGTTCGCCGCCGGCGGCTCGATCCTCGGCCGCAAGATCATCGAAGTGATCACCGTCAACGGCGTGCGCGTGCACCTGGAAGACGGCTCGTGGGTGCTGGTCCGCGCTTCGTCCAACAAGCCCGAAGTGGTGGTCGTGGTCGAGAGCACCCAGTCGGAAGACAACATGAAGGCCCTCTTCCACCAGGAAGTGAAGCCGCGCCTGGGCGCCCGGGTCGGCCGGTACAACCAGGAAATCTGATCGGGGCGAACGTCCCTGAAGAACGAAAGGCCGGGGAGCGATCCCCGGCCTTTTTTGTTTGGGCGCTCCCCCTCATCGTCATCCCTGGGTCCTGGGTTCACGGTCCGCTTCGCGGTCCTTCGCCCGGGATGACGAGTTGATTTGAGCCTCGGAAGCTCAGCCCCCGAGCACCTCGCCGATCTTGTCGACCAGGGCCTTGCCGGTGAAGGGCTTCATCACATAGCCCACGGCCCCCAGCTGCAGGGCCTGGACGATGCGGTCCAGACGCCCCTCCCCCGTCAGCATCAGCACGGGGATGTCCTCGGCGCCCTGCGCCGATTTCAGGCTGCGCAGGGCGTCCAGACCCGAAAGGCCGGGCATGCGCACGTCCAGCAGGATCAGCGACGGCGGCGCGGCGGCCACCGCCGACAGCAGTTCCTCGACCGTCTCGAAGGTGCGCGCGCCATAGCCGCCGCGGCCGAGCTGGATCTCGACCAGCTCGCGCGTCAGGGCGTCGTCGTCGGCGACATAGATCTGAGGCGGCGTAACCAGCATGCGAACTCGAAAAAGGTTAACGCCGCTGCTTACCGCGCCCGTGGAGTCGCGCAAGTGCTCAAGCGCACACTTGCCCCCGATCCGGGGTCAGCGCGCACCGCCAGATCACCGCGTGCCGAAAGTGCGGTCGCCGGCGTCGCCCAGGCCCGGAACGATGTAGCCGTGGTCGT
This sequence comes from Caulobacter sp. FG7, assembly GCF_057808875.1. Lineage (NCBI taxonomy): Bacteria > Pseudomonadati > Pseudomonadota > Alphaproteobacteria > Caulobacterales > Caulobacteraceae > Caulobacter > Caulobacter sp. FG7. Next base: position 17,126 of record NZ_JBMDIW010000006.1, on the reverse strand, counting down.
TCAGCTGCGGATCCACCGCCGCCGTCCAGATCTCGACGTCGGGGTGCGCCGCGCGCAGGGTCTCCACGCCCGGAACCGAGGCCAGCAGGCAGACGAAGCGCAGGTCGCGCACGCCGCGCTTCTTCAGAAGGTCGATGGCCGCCACGGCCGTGTGGCCAGTGGCCAGCATCGGGTCGACGACGATGACCAGGCGGTCGGCGATGTCTTCCGGGGTCTTGAAGTAGTATTCGACCGCTTCCAGCGTCTCGGGATCACGATAGAGGCCGATGTGGGCCACGCGGGCGGCCGGCACTAGGTCCAGCATGCCCTCGGCCATCCCCAGGCCCGCGCGCAGGATCGGGGCGAAGACCAGCTTCTTGCCGGCGATGACCTTGGCCTTGGTCGGCGCGACGGGCGTCTGGATCTCGACCTCGTCCATCGACAGCTGCCGCGTGACCTCGTAGCAGATCAGGGTCGCGGTCTCGCGCATCAGGGCGCGGAAGGTCTTGGTGGAGGTTTCCTTGTCCCGCATCAGGGTCAGCTTGTGCTGCACCAGCGGGTGGTCGACGATGGTCACGCCCGAAAGGGATGGGGTCGTCATGGGCGGCGGTATCCTGGTCTTGAAACGGCTTTCCCGTTCAAGTGCCGCCTTCCGGCCTTCAGGCCAAGCGCTAATCAGCCGCCAAGGCCGACGATTGTCCTGAAGGCCCAGACGGTGCAGCCGACGCAGACCAGGAGCGTCATGAAGTCGGCCATTCCCGACCTCCGCTTCGCTGCCTTGATCTTCTTAGCCACGCCCGCCTCGCTGTCCCCTGCGTACGGGCATCTTCACGCATCAGGCTGAACACGACGCTCACAAACGCGGTTAAGCGGCCGTTTTCCAAAAGAAAAGCCGCGCCGCGCTTCCTGGGGGAGGATGAAGCGCGACGCGGCCACAGCCTTGGCCTGGCCAAGACTGCTCCGTAAGCATTGGGAGCGTGACGGGCGCCGAAACCGCTTACACGTTCGGCTGTCACGCTCCGGATCGGCCGAGTCTTTGGGGGAGGAACCCGGCCGGGTCTTACGCGAGACCCTCGCCCTTCGACGGGCTCAGGGTGAGGATCTCGCATGCAGGGCCGGTGGAATGGTCCTCATCCTGAGCTTGTCGAAGGATAAGGACCACGCACCAGACTTAGCCGTGCAGCTTGATGGCCGCGGCGGCGATCAGCTCGCCCTGGTGGCGGGCGCCGTCCAGGTCGATCTGGGTCGGCTGGCGGCTGCCGTCGCCGCCGGCGACCGTGGTGGCGCCGTAGGGCGCGCCGCCGACGATCTCGTCGTTGTTCATCTGGCCCTGGTGGCTATAGGGCAGGCCGACGATCGTCATGCCGAAGTGCAGCAGGTTGGTGATGATCGAGAACAGGGTGGTTTCCTGGCCGCCATGCTGCGAGGCGGTCGAGACGAAGGCGCCGCCGACCTTGCCGTTCAGCGCGCCGCGGGCCCACAGGCCGCCGCCCTGGTCGAGGAACGCGGCCATCTGCGAGCTCATGCGGCCAAAACGCGTGCCGGTGCCGACGATGATCGCGTCGTATTCGGCCAGGTCGGCGATGGAGGCGATCGGGGCCTCTTGGTCCAGCTTGAAGTGAGCGCCCTTGGCGATCTCTTCCGGCACGGTTTCCGGAACGCGCTTGATGTCGACAGTCGCGCCGGTGGTGCGGGCGCCCTCGGCGACGGCCTTGGCCATCGTCTCGATGTGGCCGTACGACGAGTAGTAAAGGACCAGAACCTTGGCCATGAGAGTCTCCTAGAGAAGTCTTCTTTGAGGTTGGGGAGGAAAAGACGCGGCTGCGACAGCCGCGTCTTGAAGGAATGTCGCGACGCTTTTCTTAAGCGGCGTCGACCAGGACCAGCTCGGCGTCGGCCAGGGCCTTCACCCGAATGGTGTTCTCGTTGGCGATCGCCGCGCCATCGCGGGTGTCGACCTTGACGCCGTTGACCTCGATCGAGCCCGTCGAAGGCACCAGGTAGGCGTGGCGACCGGCGCCAAGCTCATACTCGGTTTCCTCGCCGGCCTTCAGCGTCGCGCCCAGGACGCGGGCGTCGGTGCGGATCGGCAGGGCGTCGTTGTCGTCCTTGAAGCCGCTGGCCAGGGCCACGAACTTGCCGGAGCGGTCGCCCTTGGGGAAAGGCTTGGCGCCCCAGGCGGGCGGTTCGCCGCCGCGGTCCGGAATGATCCAGATCTGAAAGATCTTGGTCACGCCCGGCTCGAGGTTGTATTCCGAGTGGCGGATGCCGGTGCCGGCGCTCATCACCTGCACGTCGCCCGCTTCGGTGCGGCCCTTGTTGCCCAGGCTGTCCTGGTGGGTGATCGCCCCCTCGCGGACATAGGTGATGATCTCCATGTCGTTGTGCGGGTGCGGCGGGAAGCCCGTGCCGGCGGCGATGGTGTCGTCATTCCAGACCCGCAGGGCGCCCCAATGGACGCGCTTGGGATCATGGTAGCCGGCGAACGAGAAGTGGTGCTTGGCGTCGAGCCAACCGTGATTGGCGCCGCCCAGGCTGTCGAACTTGCGAACTTCGATCATGTCGATCTCCTGGAGTGTCTTGTGTGGCTGGCCGTGTTGGCCTCTCCGTTGACGAGGAAGATGGAGACAGATCGCTTGATCCGAAATAGAAATGGTCGAAAGAAACCATTTCCAAAAATGACATCATGAAACTTCCCGACTTCGAGGCCTGGGCCGTGTTCGCCAAGGTGGCCGAGACCGGCTCGTTCGCCCGGGCCGCCAAGGACCTCAGCCTATCGAACGCCACGGTCTCCAAGGCGGTGTCGCGACTCGAGCAGCGACTGGGCGCCACCCTCTTCCACCGCACCTCGCGCCGGCTGTCCCTGACCGACAGCGGCCAGAGCTCGCTGGAGGCCGCCAGTCGGCTGCTGGCCGACGGCGAGAGCCTGGAGCTGGAAGCCTCGGCCCAGTCGGTCACGCCCAGGGGCCTGGTGCGGATGGCCGCGCCCATGTCGTTCGGGATCGCCCACCTGGGCCCTGCCCTGTCGGAGTTCTTCGCTCTCTATCCGGAGGTCTCGGTCGAACTCTCCCTGTCCGACCAGCTGATCGACATCGTCGAAGACGGCTTCGACCTGGCCCTGCGCATCTCGGCCCTGGAGGATTCGAGCCTGCTGGCCCGGCGGCTGTGTCCGGTGCGGGTGATGCTGGTCGGCTCGCCGGCCTATTTCGACAAGCACGGCCGGCCCGAGCATCCCAAGGATCTGGCCCGCCACCGCGCCCTCTTCTACACCGGCGGCCGCTCGCGCGACGCCTGGCGGTTCGAGCACAAGACCCAAGGCCAGTACGCCATCAGCGTGCCCGCGCCGCTGCGGGCCAACAACGCCGACGTCTTCCGCGCCCTGCTGCTGGACGGCCAGGCGCTCGCCATGCAGCCCGACTTCATGGCCTGGGACGACGTGGCCGCCGGCCGGCTGGAGCAGGTCCTGGCCGACTGGACCCCGCCGGCCATCGCCATGCACCTGGTCACCCCGCCCAATCCGATCCGCCCCGCCCGCGTGCGCGTGCTGATGGAGTTCCTGGCCGAGCGACTGGCCAAGGCCCCTTGGCTGGGATGAGGTCGGGACCGAAAACCTCGCCCTTCGACAAGCTCAGGGTGAGGTTTTCTACCGCAAGGCCGGTGAACTGGTCCTCATCCTGAGCTTGTCGAAGGACGAGGACCACGCACGACAAACGCCTCTGGCGCTCGCTGGCGACCGCTGCTAGGAAAGCCGTCCTCCGCTTCGGCCCCAACGCCGAACGCGCAGCGCGGGCGTGGTGAAACTGGTAGACGCGCCGGACTCAAAATCCGGTTCCGAAAGGAGTGTCGGTTCGACCCCGACCGCCCGCACCAACTCTTCCTGACAAAGATTTTCACCGTCGGACGGCGCGTCGGCGCCGCGAGCGCGCTCCAGCCTGGGCGCATCGCTTTATAGTTGCCTCCCTCGTCCTCGTGGCGAGGGCCCATGCCGGCGACAGCTCAGACCTTGGTCGTCCTTGAAAGGTCTGAGCGGCGGAACGATGGATCCTGGGCACAAGGCCCAGGAAGGCGATTGAATCACCTGCTCCCTAGGTGGTCTTCAGCCAGACCCTGACCCACCAGTCGGGCCGATCGTCCTCGGTCATCTCCGTGGTCCAGGCCAGCACATCGGGATGGGTGATCCAGAAGCCGTAGGGCGGCGCGTGGCCGTCGTTCTCGAAGCTCAGGTCGTGCGGCCGGTCCTGCGGCACGTCCGCGTTGGGCATCACCCAGTCGTCCGCGGGCGGAGGCTCCACGGCGTCGACGAAATGCAGGGCGGCCTGCAAAAGGCCGTTGCCCGAGTCGCTGGTCGCCACCTCGCGAGTCGCCGGATGGCGCTTGAGAAAGACGACCCCGGCCTCATTGGTCAGGACGATGGGCTTGAGAGCGGAAAGCGGCGTCGTGGTCATGGCCGCAAGCTAGGCGAGGCCGCCGGCCGACGCCAGGATTCGCGCGCGGGGCCGCGCACACGCGCCAAAGCGCGAGCCCTGCCCAGGCAAGGCTCGCGCCGGCTGAAATCTTCAGGTCAGGTCGCCGTAAGCGGCGGGCGTCTCAGTCGCCCGAAAGCGCGTCGAGATCTTCCTCGGCCGTCTGCGGGCCGTCCCGTCTTCCACGATAGAGAATGATGCCGCCCCACACGATGACGCTGAGCGCCAATACGATCAGCGCCGGCCATTGAGCCATCTGCATTTTGTTTCCACCCTGTTTTTTGACGATGCAATCACAGGTTCGCGGACGGCGCTACTCAGTTTGGGAAAATGGGTACGATTTGGCGGATCGGCGTTACGCGCGAAGATCCTCCCCCCTCTGGGGGAGGTGGCCCGGAGGGCCGGAGGGGGAAGCGCCGCGCCAACACCCCCTCAGTCGCTCCGCGGCAGCTCCCCCAAGGGGGGAGCATCTATCAGCCCCCTACCCCGCCGACCGCAGCGGCTCGGCCTCGCCGCGCTCGGCCGCCAGATACCCCGCCACCGCCTCGCGCGGCATCGGCCGGGCGAACAGGAAGCCCTGCACCACGCGGCAGCCCAGCGGCTGCAGCAGCACCAGCTGCTCTGGCGCCTCGACGCCCTCGACCACGCAGTCGAGGCCGAGGTTGCGGCAGAGATCGAGGATGGTCTTGACGATGGCCCGGCGCTTGTCGGCCGCCTCCAGCCCGCGCATGAAGCTGCCGTCGATCTTCAGCTTGTCGATCGGCAGGCGGTGCACGTAGCTGAGGCTGGAATAGCCGGCCCCGAAGTCGTCCAGCGCGATGCGCACGCCCAGCGCCTTCAGGCTGGCCAGCGAGCGGGCGGCCTGGTCGAAGTCGCGCATCACCGCCGTCTCGGTGATTTCCAGGTCGATGCGCTCGGGCGCGACGCCGCTCTCCTGGATGATCGCCACGATGCGGGCGATCTGCTCGGGCGAGGCGATGTCGCGGACCGACAGGTTGAACGACAGCCGCACGTCGTCGGGCCAGGTCACAGCCGCCTTCAGGGCCCACGACAGCAGCACCGGCGACATCGCCGCGATCAGGCCCGAGCGCTCGGCCACCGGCACGAAGTCCCCGGGCGAAACCACGCCCAGGGTCGGGCTGGTCCAGCGGGCCAGGGCCTCGAAGCCGACGGTGCGCTCGCTCTTGATGTCGACCAGAGGCTGGAAGGCCAGGCTGAACTCGGCGTCCATGTCGGCGTGGCGCAGGGCCTGCTCGATAAGCCCCGAGGCCTTGATCGCCGTCTCGTGGTCGGCCGAGAACACCACCGCTGCGCCGCGCACGTTCTGCTTGGCGTGATAGAGGGCATAGTCGGCGCGCTCGTACAGCAGGTTCGGCGCCGCGGCCGCCTGCGGATAGACCGCAAAGCCCACCGAGCCGGAGACCTGGGCCGTGACGCCGGGAAAGCAGTAGGGCTCGCGCAAGGCCGCGCAGAGATCCGCGCCCAGGGCTTGCAGGGCCTGCGCGTCGAGGTCGGCCTCGATAATCAGGCCGTACTCGTCGCCGCCCAGCCGGGCCACGAACAGCGGCTGGCCATGGTCGCGGCTCAGGCGGTCGCCGGCCTCGATCAGAACCTTGTCGCCCACCGCGTGGCCGTAGGCGTCGTTGACCGGCTTGAAGCCGTCCAGGTCGATCACCCCGACGGCGAACCGTGCGCCCGAGACGGCCGCCGCGTCGGTCACCCTTTGCAGCCGGGCGAAGAACTGGCGGCGGTTGGGCAGGCCGGTCAGGACGTCGAGATTGGCCAGGCGCAGATAGTCGTCGCTGAGGCTCTGGATCTCGGCCTGGCGCTCCTCCAGGCCGCGCCAGGATTCCACCAGCCGGGAGAAGTCGCGATAGGCGATCAGCAGGATGACCAGCATGGCCACCGCCACCAGGGCCATGTTGAAACCGATGGCCGCCAGCACCGGCTTGCCGCTGGCGATCAGGAAGACGGTGATCGGCCCCACGACGATCCCGGTCAGCAGGAAGGCGGCCGCCCGCATGTGCATCAGGCAGAAGACGCAGCCGATGGCGGTGATGGCCATGTAGAACACGACGTGCGACTGGGCGAAGGCGTCGCCGTAGGGAAACAGGCTGAACGCCCACAGCGTGAAGCCCGCCCCGAGAATGCCCGCGAACACCATGGTCTGGCGCAGCAGGCGTTCGGCCCCGGCCGTATCGATCGCCGTCCGGCGCGCCCGCCACCAGATCACCAGCCGCGCCAGGCTGACCACCGCCAGCAGACCAGGAAAGCCCAGGGTCAGCACCGGCGGCGAGCTGTGCAGGTGGGTGGCCGACAGCGCGATCGTGTTGACCAGCACAAGCGCGTACATCATCGGCACCTGGCGCGAGAAGGCGCGCACCTGGGCCCTCAGCAGCTCGGGGGTCGACGGAACGGGTCTGGGCCAGGGGAATCGGATCATCGAGCGGTCGCGTTGATTGTCGCTCCGTCGTGCGCCCCGCATATTTAAGGCTTGGTGATCAGCCACTTGCGCCCGGTGTGGCGCGATGTCGCGGCCGCGAGGCGGGGCCCCAATTCAGCCCCCCAGCCATTTCAGCCGACCTTCCCCGCCTTCGCGGGGAAAGACGGTTTTGGGGCGGGCAGGCGAACGAGCGCGATCCGCCTACAGCCGCCGGTAACCCGCCACCCGCCGGGCCCAGACAGCGTGGTCGTCGATCGCCGCATCGTCCGGCAGGCCGGGGACCAGCGACTCGGCCTCCAGCAGCCAGCGGCTGGCGTCGGCGTAGCGGTCGGCGCGGCCAAAGCGCACCACGTCGTCGACCATCGCCCGCAGCAGCACGGTGGCGGCCAGCGGATAGCGGTGCTCGAGCAGCCGCGCGGCGGGCTCCAGCACCTCGGGCCGGTCGCCGTGCAGGGCCGGACCGCGCTCCATGACCAGCCGCGAGGCCTCGATCGCCGAAGGCCAGGCGGTCAGGAAGGCCAGCGCCTTGAACGGGTCGGGATAGGTCTGGGCGTAGACCAGGGCCTGCTCCTCGGCCTCGACGTCCTCGAAATCGGGCAACCCCTTGAGGAAGGCGCGCAGGGCGTCGACCGACAGGGTGGCCTTGAAGCTCGCCCAGCGCATGGCCTGGGCCTCCAGGGTCTCGCCGGACGCTTCGAGGGCGGCGATGCGGGCCTCGCTCCAGGCGACGGCGCCGGGATCGGCCTGCTCGGCCAGGCTCGGCCCCGGCGCGGAATGATCCAAGGCGGCCAGGGCCTGAGCCACCTGGCCGACGGCCAGATAGCGGCGGGCGATCTGCGCGCCGATCGGCGGCAGCACCTGCTGCGAGGCGGTGAACAGGCCGGCGAAGCCCTCGACGTCGCCTTCCAGGTCGGCCAGCACCTGGGCGGCGGCCCGCAGGCGCGGATCGGGACGGCGCTGGGCCGCCAGGCGCTCGCGCACCTTGCCCCGCAGCACGGCCACGGCGTCGTCGGCCAGGGCGGGCGCGGCGGCGCGCAGCAAATCGACCGACAGCTTGGTCGAGGCGCTCTCGACGAAGGCCAGCAGGGAGTCGGCCAGGTAGCGGCTGTCCAGCGTCAGGGCCTGGGGCGACAGCCGCGCGACGTCGGCCACGGCTTGGTCGAATACGGCCGCAAGCTCGCCCTTGGGATCCTTGATCCGCCCTTCCAGGTCTTCGGAAACCCGCACCAGCCGCACCAGCACCGGCACGGCGATGTTGGGGTCCAGTTCGCCCAGCTTGCCGCCGGCGGCGGCCCGATGGGCGTCCAGATCGCGGACGAAATCCTTGAACTTGCGCCAGTTGATGCGCGCGCCGCTGCCGGCGATGGCGTCGATGCGCTTGTCGATCTCGGCGGCCAGATCGGCCGCCCCCACCTCGCCCAGCAGGGCCAGCTTCAGGCGGCGCTTGATCGAGGCATGGCCGTCGGCGACCTCGATCAGCAGCGCCGCCAGGGCCTCGGGCCCCAGATGCGCGAGATTGGCCGCGTTGACCGACTTGCGCGGCGCGGCCTTCTTGACGGCCTTGGGCTTGGGTTCGGCCAACCGCCCTCTCCTAGTGCGCCGCCTTCTTGCGCGGAATGAAGTGCAGCACGCCGGCGATGATCCCGCCGACAACCAGGCCGACGATGGCCGAGCCGATCGCCATGGCCAGCCAGCCCGTGACCGGACCAATGGCCGGGACCTGGCCGGCCCAGTGCTGCACCCCCTCGACCCAGCCCGGAATGGGCGTCAGGTGGAAGTGGTGCAGGCCGTGCACGATGATGCCGCCGCCGACCCACAGCATGGCCGCCGTGCCGATATAGGCCAGGCTGCTCATGGCCACGGGCATGGCTTTCACCAGGCCGCGGCCGAACTTCCGGGTCGGGGCGCGCGGGCTCTTGGCCATGTGCAGGCCGATGTCGTCCATCTTCACGATCAGGGCGACCACGCCATAGACCAGGATGGTGATGACCACGCCGACCAGGGCCAGGGCGGCGGCCTGGATCGCCAGCGGCTTGTCGCTGACGTCGGCCAGGGCGATGGCCATGATCTCGGCCGACAGGATCAGGTCGGTGCGGATGGCGCCGGCGACCTTCTGCTTTTCCAGCTCGGGGCCGCTCAGCGCCAGTTCGTCGGTCGCGACCTCGTCCCCGTGGGGGACGAACATCTCGATGATCTTCTCGGTGGCCTCGAAGGCCAGGTAGGCGCCGCCCAGCATCAGGATCGGCGTCACGGCCCAGGGCGCGAAGGCGCTGAGCGCCAGGGCGCCGGGCAGCAGGAACAACAGCTTGTTGCGCAGCGAGCCGACGGCGATCTTGGCGACGATCGGCAGCTCGCGGTCGGGCGTGAAGCCCATGGCGTAGCCCGGGGTCACCGCGGCGTCGTCGACGACCACGCCCACGGCCTTGGTGCCCGCCTTGCCTGCGGCGGCGCCGATGTCGTCGACCGAGGCGGCGGCGATCTTGGCGATGCCGGCGACGTCATCCAGAAGCGCGACGAGACCCGAGGGCATGGAAGGACCTTGCGTGGATTCGGCCGCCCCACGCGGCCGGGTAAGAGCGCCCTGCGTAAGGGCTCGCCGCTCGCGGGTAAAGGGCGCGAGCGGCGATCGGGGGAGGAACCATGGCGCCTAGTCCCGAAAGCCCGCGCCACGGTCGGTCTTCGCAAGCATCCACGCCGCCGCCAGCAGCACGACGACGCTCCATGGCAGCCCCACCGCACCGTGCTCACCCAGGATCAGGCCGCCGATCACGCCGCCGCCGGCGATCGCCAGGTTCCAGGCGGTGACGATCATCGATTGGGCAAGATCGGTCGCATCGCCGGCGACGCGGGCCGACGCGGTCTGGAACAGGGTGGCCGCCCCGCCGAACGCCGCGCCCCAGACGGCGATCGCCGCCAGGACCAGCCAGGCCTTTGCGCCGAACACGCCCAGCACCAGCGCCGCCGCCAAGAACAGCACGATGCTCGCCAGAGTCAGGGTTCGCAGGCGACGATCGACCTGCGCGCCGACCACCCAGATGCCGCCCAGCGCCACGACGCCGAACAGCAGCAGGCCCGCGTCCACGCGATCGCCCAGTCCCGCTCTCTGCAACAGCGGCGCGATGTAGGTGTAGAGCACGTTGTGGGCCAGGACGAAGGCCAGGGTCACGGCCAGGATGGTCTTGAGGCCCGGCAGGGCGATGACGTCCTTGAGAGTCTTGCGGCGCGCGCCCGCCTGCCCCGGAAAGTCGGGAACGCCCCAGGCCACCCAGCCGACCAGCAGAAGACTGAGGCCGCTCATCATCATGAACACCGCGCGCCAGCCGATCACCGAGCCCAGCAGGGTGCCGGCCGGAATGCCGATCGCCAGGGCCAGGGGCGTGCCGACCATGGCCACCGCTATGGCCCGGCCGCGCAGGGCCTCCGGCGCCATGCGGCCCGCATAGCCGGCCAGCAGCGCCCAGACCAGTCCGGCGAACACGCCCGAGGCCAGGCGCGCCGCCAGCGTCAGGACGTAGCTGTGCGAAAGGGCCGTCACCGCGTTGGTGACCAGGAAGCCGCCGACCGCCAGCATCAGCAGCGGGCGCCGGCGCCATGTCCGCGTGGCCGCCGTCAGCGGAATGGCCGCGACCAGCGAGCCAACCGCATAGGCCGTCACCAGCTGGCCGGCCATGGCCTGCGACACCGCCAGATCCGCGCCGATATCGGGCAGCAGTCCGGCCGGCAGGGCCTCGGTCAGTATGGTCAGGAACCCCGCCGTCGCCAGGGCCGAAAGGCTCCAGAGCGGCAACGCCGCCCTGCGCCCTTCCATCACCGCCTCGCTCACGCGGCCTGCTCGACGCGCGGCAGGATCAGGTCGGTGACGCGATAGGTGTGGAACTCGCTGGTCGAGACCTCGTCCAGCCGGCGGAACTTCTCGACGAACACGGGGTCGGAGAAGAACTCGCCGACATTGCCCTCGTCGGCGATGGCCTCGATGTTCACCACCGTCAGCCCGTCGGTGCTCTTGGCCAGGTTGCTCCACAGGAAGCCCGGCTTGGCCGAGGCCAGGCGAACCACGTCCTGGATGATGGCGAAGGCCTCGTCCTGCAGGCCTGGCCGGGCGTGGATGACGTTGACGATGAAGACGGTCGGCGCAGGCGCGGCGCTGAAGGCGGGCGAGATCATTGTGCAAGGTCCGGATAGGCGGCCCGATCGGCCGCGCCCCGGACAGTGGCCGCGAGACAATCAGCGAAAAACAGGCCACACCTTCATTCAATCCGGACACAAAAGTCCGCAATGGATCTCGCCATGGACAGCCTGGGCGCTCTCAATGTCTTCGTTCGGGTCACCGAAACCCGCAGCTTCACCGGCGCCGCCGGTCGTCTCGGCGTCTCGCCATCGGCGGTCGGCAAGGCCATCGCGCGGCTCGAGGCCCAGCTTGGAACGCGCCTCTTCCACCGCAGCACGCGGTCGGTGGCTTTGACGGCCGAGGGCGGCCTGCTGCTGGACCGCTGCCGGCGGATCTTCGCCGAGATCGATGCGCTGACGGGCGAGCTTTCGGCCTCGCAGGAGGCGCCGCGCGGCCGGCTGCGCGTCAGCTTTCCGCTGGTGGGCATGCTGCTGATGCCCACCCTGTCGGCGTTCATGCGGGCCTATCCCGAGATCGAGCTCGACCTGGATTTCACCGACCGCATCGTCGACGTCATCGAGGAGGGCTTCGACGCCGTCGTCCGCACGGGCGAGGTCTCCGATTCCCGCCTGATGACCCGCTCGCTCGGTTCGTTCGAGCACCGGGTGGTGGGTTCGCCCGGCTATTTCGAGCGTCACGGAACGCCCCGAACGCCCGAGGATCTCGCGGCCCACGCCTGCCTCCAGCACCGCTATCCCTCGACCGGCAAGCTGGAACGCTGGCCGCTCTATCGCGGCGAGGTCTTCGTCGGCGACGGCCTGCCGTCGGCCGTGACCGCCAGCACGCTGGAGCCCCTGATCTACATGGCCGAACAGGGACAGGGCGTCACCTGCGTGCCGCTGTTCTCGGTGCGCGCGCAGCTGGCCTCGGGGGCCCTGGTCTGCGTGCTCGAGCCCTTCCTGAAGAGCACGGGGATGTTCCGCGTCGTCTGGCCGTCCAACCGGCTGCTGACGCCCAAGGTCCGCGCCCTGGTCGACTTTCTCGCGTCGGAGCTGATGATCGCCGACTAGGACCGCCCCAGCCGCTTGCGGTTGGCCCGCACCTTGGCGCGATAGTGCTTCACCACCGCCCGCGTCGCCGCGTCGGGCGCCTGCGGCAGGCCGCCGGACCAGAACTTCAGGCCGATGTCGGCGGCGGCGGCCATCTTCTCGGTGGTCATGCGCACCGCCTCGGCCTGCGCCTTCGCCCCGCCGCCGGCCAGGACCATGGTCCGAAGGCCGATGACCGTCGACGCCTCCAGGCCCAGCGCCCAGGCGTCCAGCATCGTCGAGGGCCAATCTTCCTTGCGGCGCGCCATGGCGGATCTCCCTTGCCAGCAAAGGGATCGCGCGAGGCCTCGCCCCGGTTCCGCAACGGATGCGACATCGACGAACTCGACGGAACAAAATAAGAACTATAGTCTGTGCGGATGGCCGTTCTCGATATCCGCCGCAAGCTCGCCATCCTCGCCGACGCCGCCAAGTACGACGCTTCCTGCGCCTCCTCGGGGGGCGAGAAGCGCGACTCCGTCGGCGGCAAGGGCGTCGGCTCCACCGAGGGCATGGGCATCTGCCACGCCTACGCGCCGGACGGACGCTGCATCAGCCTGCTGAAGATCCTGCTGACCAACTTCTGCATCTACGACTGCGCCTACTGCATCAACCGGGTGTCGTCGAACACGCCGAGGGCGCGGTTCTCGGTGAAGGAAGTCGTCGACCTCACCCTCAACTTCTACAAGCGCAACTACATCGAGGGCCTGTTCCTGTCGTCGGGCGTCATCCAGAGCGGCGACTACACGATGGAGGAGATGGTCCGGATCGCCAAGTCCCTGCGGCTGGACCACGACTTCCGCGGCTACATCCACCTGAAACTCATCCCGGAAGCCTCGCCGGAACTGGCGACGCAGGCCGGGCTCTATGCCGACCGGGTGTCGATCAACATCGAACTGCCGCGCGACGACAGCCTGAAGTCCCTGGCCCCCGAGAAGGACGTCGGCGACATCAAGCGGGCCATGGGCCGCATGCGGCTGGCGATCGAGGACAAGGCCGAACCGGCCCGCAAGGCGCCCCGCAAGAGCTTCGCCCGCAGCCAGTCGACCCAGCTGATCGTCGGCGCCGACGCGGCCAAGGACGGCGACATCCTGGCCCGCAGCGCCTCGCTGTACGGCGCCTATCGCCTCAGCCGCGTCTACTATTCGGCCTTCAGCCCGATCCCGGACGCCAGCCACCGCCTGCCCTCGGCCCGCCCACCGCTGCTGCGCGAACACCGCCTCTACCAGGCCGACTGGCTGATGCGGTTCTACGGCTTCGCCCAGCCCGAGATCATCGGACAGGGCGAGGATCTGGACCTGTCGGTCGATCCCAAGACCGCGTGGGCCCTGCGAAACCGCGAGCAGTTCCCGGTCGACGTCAACCTGGCCGACCGCGAGACCCTGCTGCGCGTGCCGGGCCTGGGCGCCAAGGCCGTCGACCGCATCCTCCTGGCCCGCAGGCAGGCGCGCCTCACGATCGACGACCTCAAGCGCGTCGGCGCCGTGGTCAAGCGCGCCAGGGCCTTCGTCGTCGCCGAGGGCTGGACGCCCGGCGCGCAGACCGACGGCGAGCACCTGAAGACCCGCCTCGTCGAACCCGCCCAGCTGAGCCTGTTCTGATGCGGGTGGTGCGGCTCTCCTCGGAGATCGACTTCGACGGCTGGCGTGTCGCGGCGCGCGACCTGCGGGCCGAGGGCGTCTCGCCCGAAGCCGTCATCTGGACCACCGAACGCGACCTCTTCTCCCCTCCCCCCTGCGGGGAGGGGTCAGGGGGTGGGGGTGTGGGCGCGGAGATGGCCGTTTCAGAGCCAGCTCCCCCACCCCACCCCCTCCCGGCAAGGGGGAGGGGCTTTACGGTTCCACCCGCCTTCGTCGACCTCGCCCGCTCCGTGGTGCTGCACCGCTCCGGCGAGCGTTTCGCCCTGCTCTATCGGCTGCTGTGGCGTCTGGAGCGCGAGCCCCGGCTGATCGACAATCCGGCCGATGCCGACGTCGCCAGGGCGCGCGACATGGAAAAGGCCATCTCCCGGGCGATCCACAAGATGCACGCCTTCGTGCGCTTTCGCCTGGTCGAGACCGAGCCCGAGACCTACGCCGCCTGGTTCGAACCGGCCCATCGCGTCACCGAGGCCGCCGCGCCGTTCTTCGCCCGCCGCTTCACCAACATGACCTGGACGATCCTGACGCCCGACGCCTGCGTGGCCTGGGACGGCGCGAGCCTGAAGGTGTCGGACGGCGCCGATCCGGCCGACGCCCCGTCCGAAGACGCCCAGGAGGAGCTTTGGCGCACCTACTACGCCTCGATCTTCAACCCCGCCCGGCTGAACGAGAAGATGATGCGCCAGGAGATGCCCAAGCGGTACTGGCGCAACCTGCCCGAGGCGCGGCTCATTCCAAAGCTGGTCGAGACCGCCCAGGCGCGCGCCGCCGCCATGGTCGCCGCCGCGCCCTCCCCCGCGCCCGACCGCGTGCTGAAGGCCGCCCTGCGCCACGCTCGCGACGGATCCTACAACGGCGACCTGCCGACCAGCCTCGACGAGGTCGCCGCCGCCGTCCAGCTCTGCCGCCGCTGCGACCTCTGGCGCAACTGCACCCAGGCCGTGCCGGGCCAGGGCGCGGCCCACGCCCCGCTGATGTTCGTCGGCGAGCAGCCCGGCGACCAGGAAGACCTGGCCGGCCTGCCCTTCGTCGGCCCCGCCGGCCAGGTGTTCGACGCGGCGCTGAAAGAGGCCGGCGCGCCGCGCGAGCGCGCCTTCGTCACCAACGCCGTCAAGCACTTCAAGCACGAGCCGCGCGGCAAGCGGCGCATCCACAAGACCCCCGATCGCGGCGAGGTGCAGGCCTGCCGCTGGTGGCTGGAGGCCGAGCGGCGGCTGGTGCGTCCCCGCGTGATCGTGGCGCTGGGCGCGACGGCGGCCCTGGCGGTGACGGGCAAGGCCACGCCCGTCGCCGCCAATCGGGGCAAGGCGCTGCAACGGCCCGATCAAGGCAATGGCCAGGTCCAACTGGTCGTCACCTATCACCCGTCGTTCCTGCTGCGGCTGCCGGACGCCGAGGCCCGCGACCGGGCCCGAGCCGAATTCGTCGACGACCTGCGCCTTGCGGGCGAGCTTGCGAAACTGATCGACTGAAGCGAGCAAAGCCGCCCACCCGGCGAGCGCTCCGCGCAAAAAATCTGCTCAATCTTTCGGCGACGCTCGTTCGCACGCAATCCCTTGCCCCGCCTCGTAATACTTGGCGCGGGAACGAGGCGCATAAGCCCTCCCCGCCGCCCGGGGCGCTCCATCGCCTCTTGCCACGACGGCGCTGCCGGGGTTGGTTCCCGGCCGGGGAAGAGGGCGATGACAGCAGACGACGAAGAGCGGCGCGCCTGGTTCCGGAGGGAGATCCTGCCCCTGGAGCCCAGGCTTCTGGCCTATGCGCGCAAGTTCTGCCGCGACGGCGAGACCGATCCGGAGGATCTGGTCCACGACGCCTTCACCCGCGTGATCGCCTGCAAGACCTGGCGCGAGATCACCAACCCGGCCGCCTTCGCCTCGCGCACCCTGCGCAACGTGGCCTTCGACGGCCTGCGCCGCCGCAAGGTGCTGACCATCACCGCCGTCGCCGACTTCGAGCTGATCGGCGGCATGGACGAGACGCCCGGCCCCGAAGCCACCCTGGTGTCACGCGACGAGCTGCGCCAGCTCCGCGAGGCGATATCGGAACTGCCGACACAATGTCGGCGTGTATTCACCCTTCGGAAAGTTTATAGCCTGTCGCCGGGCGAGATAGCGGTCCGCATGGGTCTGTCCGTCTCAACAGTCGAGAAGCACCTGATCAAGGGGCTTCGCTATTGTTCCGAAAAGCTGGGCCGCGCGGGCGCGACCCAGTCAGTGCGTATCGACGAAGGGCGTTCATGGGCCGGGAAGCGGGATCGCGACGCGAAGCGGTGAGAGCGGCCGCCGCCGAATGGGCGGTGCGGCTGTCCGATCCCGCCTGCGCGGCTGATACGCGCGCGGCCTTCGAGGCCTGGCGCGCCGAGAGCTTCGAGAACGAGGCCGCGTTCGAGCGCGCCCACGCCGCCTGGGAGCGGACCGAGCGGCTGCGCGCCTTCAAGCCGGGCCTTGCGAAACCCGACGCCGACCTGTTCGCGCCGGAAGAGGCCCCGCGCCGCGCCTTCGACCGCCGCTCGCCCTGGACGCTGATGGCCGCAGTCGCCGCCATATCCGGCGTGGTCGGAACCGGCGTGATGACCGCCACCGCCTCGACCGCCTACGCCACCGACATCGGCGAGCGCCGCGTCGTGGTGCTGGCCGACAACAGCCGCATCGAGCTCAACACCGACAGCAAGGTCGTGGTGCGTTATCGCGGCGGCGTGCGCGAGGTGAAGCTGGTCAAGGGCGAGGCCCTGTTCGAGGCCGCGGCCGACAGGCGCCCCTTCGTGGTCAAGGCCCGCGACTCCCGCATCGAAACCACCGGCGGCGAGCTTTCCGTCCGCCTGGG
This sequence comes from Caulobacter sp. FG7, assembly GCF_057808875.1. Lineage (NCBI taxonomy): Bacteria > Pseudomonadati > Pseudomonadota > Alphaproteobacteria > Caulobacterales > Caulobacteraceae > Caulobacter > Caulobacter sp. FG7. The sequence goes on along the minus strand of NZ_JBMDIW010000006.1, from coordinate 579 downwards.
CGCAGAAAACGCCGCCGTCACCGTGCGTCGCGGCGCGGTCGAAGTGGAGCCCGATGGCAAGGGGCCGGCGAAGGAAACGAAGATCGCGGCCGGCACGGCCATGGTCTACGGTCCCACGGGCAGCCACGCCCAGCCGCTGTCGGACGCCGAGATCGAGCGGGCCCTGGCCTGGCGCCAGGGCGCCATCGCGCTGAACGGCCAGTCGCTGAGCCAGGCCGTGGCCGAATTCAACCGCTACAACCGGCGCAAGGTGCGGATCTCCGACCCGTCGATCGCCGACCTGCGCCTGGCCGGCTACTTCCAGAGCACCGAACCCATGGCCTTCGTCACCGCCGTCACCCACACCTTCCCGGTGCGGGCCAGCGAAGGCGAGGACGGCGTGATCCGCCTGGCCCGGAAGGGGTAAGCCAATAGATCCTCCCCCTCTGGGGGAGGTGGCCCGGAGGGCCGGAGGGGGGCGTTTTCAGGTTTTGAGATTGTTGGACCTTTTCCCGTAAAATCCCCGCGAAAGCGGGGACCCAGGTGTTTTATCGTCGAGCGCCGCGGGTTTCAGAAAAAGCCTGGGTCCCCGCTTTCGCG
>NZ_JBMDIW010000059.1:0-6507 GCF_057808875.1 Caulobacter sp. FG7 | reverse complement strand
GAGCCGGCGGCGCCCTGGGCGCGGGAGGCCACGTTCGAGGCGGCGCCCGAGGCGGTCGAGGTCAGGCCGCTGGCGTCGGGCATGCCGACCGAACCCGCGCCGGAGCCCGCCCCCGCCAGGGCGCCGGTCAGTTGGCCGGCGCTCGCCGAGGCCGAACCCGAGCCGGAACCTTCGGCTGAACCGTCGGCCTTGGCGCTCGAAGCGGTGTTGCGAGCCGTCGAGGCCGCGCCTTCGGCGGCGCCACGAGTGCGGCCGGCGGCGTCGCGGGCCTTGCCGCGTGCGGTCGAGGTCGTCTCGCCGGCCCGGTCGCGGATCCGGCTGGTGGTCCTGCGGACGCCCGAGCCCAGGCCGCTGGTGTCCGGCGAGGTCAGGCCGCCGCCCAGGCCGCCAGCGCCGCCCAGCTGGCCGCCGAGGCCGCCCATGCCGCCCGTGAGGCCGCCGGTCAGACCGCCGCCGCCCGAACCGCCGAGCAACTGAGCCTGGGCCATCGGGGCGGCCAGCAGGACGGCGGCCGAAGCGGCGGTGACGAGGAACGAGATCTTACGCATGGGACGTCTCCTTGAGGATCATTTCGCGGGGCGTCTTTTTCGCCTCCTGACCCGTCCAACGACGCCGCTTCCGGCTTTCTTCCATCCCCGCCGAAATTTTTTCAGCGTCCCGCGTCGACCTCGCCCGCGCCGAACACCTTGTCGGGTCCGGGCGCGCCCAGATCCTTGGCCGAACGGCCAAGAGCCGCCATCGCCGCTCTGGCCTTGGCCGGATCGGGGCTCGACGTCAGCCGGGCCAGCCGCCCGGCCACCACGGGCGCCGCGAAAGAGGTGCCGCGCAAGGTCGCCTTGCGTCCACCCGGCGCAGCGGCCCGCACCTCGGCGCCCAGGGCCGCGAACGCCACCTGGCCGTTGGCGCTGGCCTCGGGCAGCGCCCTGCCCCGCTTGTCGACGCCCGTGACGGCGATCACGCCCGGATAGGAGGCCGGATAGAGCGGCGGTGCGGCCGGGCCGTCGTTGCCGACCGCCGCCACGACCAGCACGCCCTGACCGACCAGCGCCTTCACCGCCGCCCGCAGCGCGCCGTTGTCGGGCCCGACGAGGCTGACATTGACCACCGGAACCTTGGCCGCGCTCATCCAGGACAGCGCCCCGACGATCGCCGAGGCCGAGCCGCCGGTCGGTCCCACGCCATAGACGTCGGCAGCCAGGAGCCGCGCGCCCGGTCCGGCCGAACCATAGTCCCGCGCGGCGATCAGCGAGGCCGCCGCCGTGCCGTGCGCCCCGGCCTTGGGCGCGCCCTTGGCGAACCCGCGCTGCTCGATGGCGACGCCGCGAAAGTCGGGATGGCCGGTGTCGACCCCGCCGTCCACCAACCCCACCCGCGCGCCGCCTGCGCCTCCCGCTGCCTGAGCCGTCGGGGCCACCCCCGCCAGGGCAGCCACGCCGGCGCCGGCATAGATGTGATTGAAATCGTAGTCGCCGGACGGATCCAGCGCCCGCAGCCGGCGAACGGCCTGGCGGGCGTCCATGCCGCGCGGCGGCGTGAGCGTCACCAGTTCGACGCCCAGGTCGCCCGACCGCTCGCGCCGGGCCTCGACGAAGCCGGCGGCCACGGCGCGCTGCACGGCCTCGCGACTGGGCGAAACGGCCAGCACCTCGCCGCGGACGACGGGACGGCCCTGGTCGTCTGGCTCGAGCACGCGGGGGTTGGCCCGCAGCAGGGCCTTCAGCCGGTCCAGCCCCGCCAGGTCCCGCACGCCCTGCGCCGTGCGCGTGGTCAGGCCCTCGGCGCCGTCGACCACGTCCGAAACCACCGGCAGCCGGCCCGGCAGCGACGGCAGGCCGCCCGGCAGCAGCTGCGCGTCCGCCGCCGGCGCGAGGGCCAGGGCGCAGGCAGCGACGACCAGGACGTGGATTTTCTTCCGCAACGCGATCTCCGAGGCTTGCCGCGCGAGAACGATGGCCGGAACCCGCGCGGAGTGGAATAATTATCCGGTTCATGGATTAAACGCCGGAAGCGGCGCGTTTCTTCCCTTAGGCGACGTAGGCGGACCTTGGATTCTTTTCAGAAGGACATGCTGGATCTCTTGCCGCGGCTTCGCCGCATGGCGCGGGTGCTGGCCCGGGATCCCGCCGACGCCGACGACCTGACTCAGCTGACCGTCGAGCGCGCCCTGGCGCGTCGCGATCAGTGGCGGGAAGGTACGCGACAAGACAGCTGGATGTTTCGGATCATGCGCAACGCCTGGATCGACGAGAGCAGAAGCAGGGCCCGCCACGGCCGTGTCCTGGCCCCGCCCGAGGCCGGCGTGCATGCCGCCGATCCGGCCGCGCCGTCGCTGGACGGCCGCCTGGCCCTGACCGCCGTCGAGGCGGCGCTGGACGCCCTGCCCGAGGACCAGAGGATCGCCGTAGCCCTGGTGCTGATCGAAGGCCTGTCCTACCAGGAAGCCGCCGACAGTCTCGACATCCCGATGGGAACCCTCACCAGCCGCCTAGCCCGCGGCCGCACGGCCCTGCAGGCCGCGCTGATCGACCAAGGAGCAAGGCCATGACCGTGAGCGACGAAGAGGTCTTCGCCTATGTGGACGGCGAGCTCCCGCCCGAGACCATGGCCAGGATCACCGCGGCCATGACCAAGGACCCGGCCCTGGCCGCGCGGATCCAGGCCCAGCGCGACCTGCGCCGCCTGCTGTCGGGCGCCCATGCCGGGGTGCTGCGCGAACCGGTCCCGCCCGGCCTGAAGGCCACCGTCGCCGCCGGGAGCAAGCCGGCCGAGGTGATCGCCTTCCCGCAGCCCAAGCCCAAGGAAAAGCTCAAGGACAAGGCCAAGGCCCAGAAGCCCGCGACGCCGGTCGCCGGTCGCCCGGCCTTCCGCAAGCCGCCGGCCTGGGCCGCCATGGCCGCCTGCCTGGTGGCCGGCCTGGCGATCGGACGCCTGGCCCTGCCCTCGCCGCCGACCGCCGACGGCCGCGCCACCGAGCTGCCGATGGCCGTCGGGCCGTTGGCCCGGGCGCTGGAGGACGGTGCGGCCGCGCAAGGCCAGGGCCCGGTGCGGATCGGCGTGACCTTCAAGAGCCAGGCCGGCCGCTGGTGCCGCACCTTCCAGGGCCAGGACCAGGCGGGCGTGGCCTGCCGGGCCGACGGCGCCTGGCGCGTGCTGGCTTCATCGCCGGCGGCGGCTCCGGTCGCCGGCGGCGAGTACCGCCAGGCCGCTTCGGAGACGCCGGCGGCGGTGATGGCCGTGGTCGACGGCATGATCTCGGGCGCGCCGCTGGACGCGGCCGGCGAGGCCCAGGCCCTGAAGAGCAACTGGCGCTGAACTGAATTCAAAGGCGGATAGGGTCGCCGCCTCCTGGAAAGACTAGGGGAAAATCCAGGAGGCGGCGTATCCGCGCCCTTCGCAGGGGGGGACGCGAGGCGGGCGCGGACAATGACCGGAGGACTGCTAGGCCAGAAGGTCGAGCAGGACGCCGGTCATGGCGTCGGCGGTGCGAAGCACCGCGGCGTTGGCGGAGAAGTCGGTTCGCGCCGAGATCTGCTCGACGCGCTCGGCGGCGAGATCCGTCTTGGCGACAAGGCCCGCATCGCTCCCCACGCGCTGAGCGCTGGCGGCCAAGCGGCCGGTCGCGGCGCCCATGCCCGCGGCGGAGATCGAGAAGGCCTGCATGAACCGTTTCCCCTGTCTTATCGCGAAGCTGACGGGGTTCGGTTAAGCGGATCTTCATAAATAGGGTGAATTTCCATCGACCTTACCCAATTATGTAGAGAATTTTTCTCGTTAAGGTTACCAGCGCGAACGCTCTGATCGCCGACATTACAAAACGTTCAGGTAGAGCTTGCTCGACAAGCCGCCCTCCCCTCTGCAAGGTCGCCGGCTCCGCGGATCCGCCGCGCCTGGAACCTGAGCGAATGTCCTTCTCGCGCCGCGCCGCCTTTCTCAGCGCCGCCCTCCTGCTGGTCGCCCACCCCGCCCTCGCTGCGCCCAAGGACGCCTTCGTCCCCTCGGCCGACGCCATCCGCGCCCACATGACCTTCCTGGCCGACGACCTGATGGAGGGCCGCGAGGCCGGCACGCGCGGCTACGACCTGGCCGCCAACTACGTGGCCGCGCAGTTCGCTCTTCTGGGCCTGAAGCCGGCCGGCGACGCCGGCTCCTACCTGCAGACCGTGCCGCTGGTCGCCTACCGCCCGGCCAGCGACGGCGAGATCAAGATCGGCGAAGGCGCCGGCGCCCCGGCCTCGCTGGTGTTCGGCGAGGACTTCCTTCCCAGCCCCCAGGCCGACAAGGCCGAACTGACCCTGAATGCGCCGCTGGTGTTCGTCGGCTTCGGCGTCAACGCGCCCGAGCGAGGCCGCGACGACTTCGCGGGACTGGACGTGGCGGGCAAGATCGTCGTGGTGCTGTCGGGCGCGCCCAAGGGCTTCCAGACCGAGGAACGGGCCCATTACGGCTCGGTGGGCGTCAAGCGGGCCGAGGCGGCCCGGCGCGGCGCGATCGGCGTGCTGACCCTGGGCACGCCCACGGGAGAAAAGCGCCGTCCGTTCGCGCGCGGCGTCGCCGGCAGCCGCGACTGGCGCATGACCTGGAGCACGCCGGAGGGCGCGCCCTTCGTCCGCGGCGGCTCGGCGCCCAGCCTGGCCTCGATCAGCGTCAAGGGCGGGTACAAGCTGTTCGGCTCGGCCACCGCGCGCCTGGAGGCCGCCTACACGGCCGCCGACACCCAGGAGGGCAAGGTCGAGGGCTTCGCCCTGCCGACGACCGCCAGCATCGCCCTCAAGAGCGAAATCCAGCAGCGCCGCAGCAGCAACGTCGCCGGCCTGATCGAGGGCTCGGACCCGACGCTGAAGGCGCAGACCATCGTGCTCAGCGCCCACCTCGACCACGAGGGGATCAAGGAGAACCCCAAGCCCGGCGAGGACGCGGTCTATAACGGCGCCCTCGACAACGCGAGCGGCGTCGCCACCCTGCTGGAGGTCGGTCGCGGCTTCATCCAGGCCAAGGACCGGCCCAAGCGCTCGATCCTGCTGCTGGCCGTCACGGCCGAGGAAAAGGGCCTGATCGGCTCGGAGTATTTCGCGCACAATCCGACCGTGCCGAAGGCCAATCTGGCCGCCGACGTCAATCTGGACATGCCGGTGCTGCTGTACCCGTTCACCGACGTGGTGGCGTTCGGGGCCAACCGCTCGAGCATCGGCCCGATCGTCGCCAAGGCCGCCGGCCGCGTCGACATCGCCCTGTCGCCCGACCCGATGCCGGAAGAAGGCCTGTTCACCCGCAGCGACCACTACCGCTTCGTCGAACAGGGCGTGCCGTCGGTGTTCCTGATGACCGGCTTCAAGAACGGCGGCGAGAAGGCCTTCAAGGACTTCCTGGCGACGCACTATCACAAGCCCAATGACGACCTGAAGCAGCCGATCGACTACCAGGCGGCCGCCAAGTTCGCCCTGGTCAACTACGAGATCGCCCACGACCTGGCCGACGCCGCCGAGCGCCCGACCTGGAACCCGGGCGACTTCTTCGGCTCGACCTTCGCGCCCAAGGGGCATCCGTCCTCGGCTGCGCGCTGAGCGACCCATTGACCGAGGAGGCGGAGAGTCCGATTTTGGGCCTGAGCCTGTCCGCTTCTGATGGATTCCATCAGAAGCGGATAAAACAGGCTCAGTTTCATACACTTGAGCGTGGCGAGCGCCGAAACCGCTTACACTTTCGGCCGCCACGCTCATGTCCTTATCGAGAGGGAATCTGGTGGCCAGCGTGGGCGCGCTCCTGAGGCTCGGCGTGATCACGCCGCTGGTGATGGTGGCCGACGTGTGGCTGGCCCAGAGGCTGTTTCCCGGCTTCGACCCCGGCGCCCAGTTCATCAGCGAGCTGGGCGGCCCGGCGGCCCCGACCCCCGAGATCTTCAACCTGGGCATGATGCTGGCCGGCGTCGCGGGCCTGTTCGCCGGCGCGGGCTTCGCCCATGCCCTGGAAAAGGCCGGCGGCCGCCGGCAGGTCTCGGCCTTCGCCGGCCTGTGGGTGGCGATGACGGGCCTGGGCGCCTTCTTCGCCGGCATCTTCCATTGGCCCGATCCCATGCACCGGGCCTGCGGCGTGGGCCTGGCCATCCAGTTCGCGCCGCTGTTCACCGCCTGGGCCCTGTGGGGCAAGCCGGGCTACCGGCGGCTGGCGCACTTCTCGCTGGGCTGGTTCTTCGGCCTGCTGCTGGTCCTGGCCCTGCTGACGGGCGTGTGGAACGTGCGCACGGGCAATGACGTCGGCTTCTGGCAGCGCGGCCATGCATTCCTGGGCCTCCTGTGGCTGGGCATCGCCGCCTGGAGCCTGGAGCGCGGCTGGCGGGCCAGGCCGGTGGACCTGGAGCCGGCGGCGGCCTAGGGGAACCTCCCCCTGTGGGGGAGGCGATCGCGTCAGCGATCGGTGGGGGGGTGACATTCCGACGTTGTGGAAGCTGAGAACGGCCCCCTCCGGCCCTTTGTCCAAGATGCTCCCCCTGAAGGGGGAGCTGTCGCGAAG
>NZ_JBMDIW010000058.1:0-8592 GCF_057808875.1 Caulobacter sp. FG7 | reverse complement strand
CCCGCGAGGCCGCCCGGCGCCGCAAGCGGGCCCGGCGCCAACCGCCCGCCGGCGACAAAAGGGGGGCCAAGCCCCCCGGGGTCAGTCGCCGACGTAACCCTGCATCCGCAGCGCCAGCCACTGCTCGAAGAACTGGTGATCCTCCAGCCGCCCTTCGGCGTCCAGCCGATCGCACCAGTCGAGCACAGCGCCGCGCTCGTCGTCCGACATCGCCGCCCAGGCAGCCCGGGCCTTCGCGCGCTCGGCCTGCAGTCGGCCGTGCTCGGCCTGATGTTCGACCAGGGCAAGGTGATCCAGCCACGCGTCCACCTGCGCGCCGGCCTGCTCTTGAAAGAGAACCGCCGCAAACTGCTGGGCGCCGAGCAGCGAGCGCATGAAGGAAGAGATCGCGTTGAACATCGTGGAGCTCCAACCATCGCTCCTCGTGAGCGACGTTGAACCCGAGGGCCACGGACGGGGTCCCGCAGTCACCGCAGCGGCCGCCAGGCCGCGAAGGGGAACGGCGCAGCCGTTGACTTCGGGTCGTCCGTGTCACGATGGGAAGACGTCGCCAAAAGGCTCAGCAGGCTTGCGCCACACGACGGCGGCGAGATCGCGCCGCCCTCAGCGCCGACTTCCGTCCGGCAGCACGAAGAGCCCTCGCGCCCCGGCCCCCGCGCCCGCCGCGACCGCCTCGCTTGAGGGTCGAGGCACGAAGATCGCGTCGATCGGCGGCGCGGCGGCGTCGACCGCCCCCGGAGCCGGGCCCGTGGCCGCATAGAAGGCATGGTCGCCGATCACCGCGCTGGGCGTGCGGCCGCCGAAATGGACGAGCCTGGGCGAGACCTGGCCGGCCGCGGCCCGCGCCGCGACGATGCGCGGGTTCTGGAAATAGAGCGCTTTGCCCGTGGGATCTGGAACGCGCCCCTCCAGCACCAGATTGACCAGGGTGTCGACGCGGGCCCGCTGAACCGGGCTGGCCGCCGGCAAGGCTCGCCAGTCGCCGCCCGCGCGAAGCACCGGCTCGAACTGGGCCCGGGCGTTGAGCACTTGGTCCACGCTCGTCCCCCAGCGCCCGTCGGCGAGACGATTGAGGATGGTGCAGACGACGGCCAGGAGGCCGCTGTCGCCCTGGTTGGCGGCCTCCGCCACCGTGACGCGGGCGATCGCCTCGCGCGCGCCCGGCGCGGCCAAGGCCGCGGTCAGGTCCTCTGCGCGCGCGAACCCGGCCAGCGGGCCCAGAAGCAGCCCCAGGAGAGCCAGAAGTGTCCGGCGCGGCCTCATGCGCCCGGCGCCCAGATCGGGGCGTAGACGCCGAGAATTTCCGAAGCGAGAACCGGACCGTAGTAGCGGCTGTCGAAACTGTTGGGGATCCGTCCGGAAAAGACGACGTACTCGCCCGCGCCCAGGCGCCGGCAACCGCGCCAGCGCGGCAGTCGCCGTCCGCCCCGATCCCGGTCGGCGATGGCCCCCAGCGCGCGCCCGTCGATGGACAGATGGCCATCGGCGCAGGCCAGCCTCCCCTCCCCGGCCGCCACCGCCTTCAGGATGCTGCCCCGCGCCCGACCCGGCTGGGCGAGACGCAGATAGGGCATGGCGGCTGGCGGCGGCCGAAAGGCGATCAGCAAGCCGGGGGCCGGATCGGCGGCGACGCGCCGGTAGAGCCCGACAGGCTCGCTGGGGGAGGTGTTGAGCAGCACCAGCGGCGCATCCAGCAAGGCCGACCCCAGCGCCAGGGGCGCGGGGATCAGGGCGGCCAGGACGAGAGCACCGGAGATGCGCATGCGCTCAGCCTCCCCTACCCCGCCCGACCGTTTCAATCCCCCAGAAATCAGGGGCGGCCGCGGCATGCTCGGGCGGCCCGGTCACTGATCCACCGTGGAAGTTGCCACCTGGCAACCTGCTTCATCCAAGCCCCCTGGCGCGCCCGTCAGGCCCATCGGCGCGCCCCGGCCGCCTCGGTCAGGCGTGCGAACCTGCTCGGCGTCGCCGCCGCCGGTCACTGATCCCCCGACAGAGTTGCCATGTGGCAACTTGGGGTCTCGGCGACGAAAAAGCCCCGCCGGCTCGGCCGACGGGGCTTCAGAAGCGAATAATCGCTCGCGCCTCAGGCGCTGGGGCGCAGCCGGACCAGCTCGGCCTGCAGGGCGGCGATGAAGTCGGCGTTGGACGCGCCCGCGTCGAGCGCCAGCTCCAGCACCGCCTTGCCCGGCCCCTTCGGCTTGACGGTGAACAAGGTCACCGCCCCGTGCTTGACGACCCGGGTCTCCCCCGCGGCCGTGGGCGCCTCGGTCTTGCCCAGGCCTGCATTGCGCAAGGCCGCGACCACCTTGGCCGGCTCGATATAGGGCTGGCCGGCCTCGCGCCGTGCGGCCTGCTCGGACGAAAGCGTCTTGGCCGCCGCGATCACCCGGCCGCGCTCGGGGTTCTGGGCCAGGACCGGCTTGAGATCACGAGCATGCTTTTCCAGCACCTGCAGGTGGTCGCCAAAGGCGGCGACGACCTCGGCCGGCAGGCGGCCAAGGTCCAGGAACTTCGAGAGCCAGGCCTTGGTGACGTCGAGCCGCTCGGCCATGCGCGCGGCCACCCCGCCATAGTAGAGGTCGATGGCGTGCAGATAGTCGACCGCCCGCTCGTAGTCGGAGAGGTCCTTGCGGGCGCGATTTTCGATGTCGGCCAGGCGGAAGGCCTGCTCGTCGGAAAGATCGCGCTCCTCGACGAGATACTTGATCTCGCGGTGCTCGACCTCCCGCAAATAGCTCACCGCCCAGTGGCGGCGGGCCCCGGCGATGACCTCGTAGTCGAAGTTCGGATCGTCGGCGACCCGGCGGACAATGGCCGGAAACTCCTGCTTGCCCTGGGCGCGCAGGCCCTCCAGCAGCTCCGAGCAGGTCTCGGGCGTCAACAGATCGTATTTGCGGTTATGGCGCGCCCACATCCGGCACCGGGCCGGGTCGACCAGGCGCAGGGTCTTTTCCTGCAGGTCGCCGGAAGCCAGGCGCGACAGGCCCATGATCCGGTCATTGACCCGCGGCGGTATGGGAGCGGCGGGAACGACGGGGGCGGGCGCAGCCGCCTCCGCCAAGGCGTCCACCTTCGGGGGATTGGTGACCGCCGCGGGCGGGGCCTCGCCGATCAGGCTGCCCAGGATGTTGCGGTTCTTGCTCGTCGTGGAGGCCATGGCCTTACTCCCCTCCCCTAACCGACGCCCAGGCGGCGCAGCTCGGCGCGATGGCTCGGCCAGGCCTTGCGGATCAGGATCTCGATCTCGCTATTGAGCCGATCGAGGTTGTTGCGGCAGCGCTCGTGCACCCGGCCGCCGCCGGCGACCTCGTAGACGGTGCGCAGCTGGACGTTGGCGTTGTCGATCTCGGCCGAGTCCAGCAGCGAGTTGCTCAGCATGTCCGAGCCGAACACCGCCGCCATCATCTCGCGGATCTGGATATGGGCGCTCTTGGCCTCGTCGACCTTGGTGGCGACCACGCGCAGGAACTCGTAGCCGTTCTTGGCCAGGCCGTACTGATCGAGCAGGCCGACCGTGTCGACGATCATCCGCAGGAAGTGGGCCGTCGAGGCGAAGTCGACGGTGGACGGCGGCGTGGGGATCAAAAGGGCGTTGGCCGCGCGCAGCACCGCCAGCGAAATCATGCCCAGCGCCGGCGGCGGGTCGAGCAGAACGACGTCATACCGGTCGGCAATACCAGCTATACCATTGCGCAGGCGGTCGAGCAGGTCGGGCCTGCCCTTCATCCGCGCGGCGGCTTCGTATTCGGCCTGGTAGAGCCCGAGATTGGCCGGGATCAGGTCGATGCCAGCCCAGCCCGTCGGACGGATGGCGTAGTCCAGGGTGGCCTCGCCGCCATGCCAGAAGAAGGGCAACAGGGTGTGGTCGTCATCGATGTCGATGTCGGGATTGAACCCGAACACCGTGGTCGAGGAGGCCTGGCTGTCGCAGTCGATAATCGCGACGCGATAACCCTTTAGCGCCAGATATTGAGCGATGTGGCAGGTCAGGGTCGACTTGCCCACGCCGCCTTTGAAGTTCTGCACCGCCAGCACGATCGGCGGGTCGCCCTCGGCCCGGCGCGGGCGCGTGCCGAAGAGGTCGCGCATGGCGTTGACCTCGGCCAGGCTATAGCCCTCGCGCCGACCGCTCTCGGTCATACGCGGCGGCGGAAGACGCCCTTCGGCCTCGGCCTGCCGTATGGCCTCCGGGGTCCTACCGACCATCTCGGCGGCCTTGCTGATCGGGAAGCGGGTGTCGACGACCTTCTCGACGCCCGGGGCGAACACCGTCTCGCGCAAGCGGGTGATCACATGGTCGGCGCGGTTGGTCAGATTGGTCAGCGCATCGAGCAGCACGGGTCCGGTGGCGGCTTCGGTCGCCAAGGCGGTCGTGTTCATCACCCCTCCACTTTGCAAATTTCGATGAGACTAGACGATATTTGCAAAGTTGTCGTTGGAGAGCGTAAACAAAACCTTAACCGTCAAGCGTCGCGTCGAGCCCTCAAAGGCTCGAGGCGCGTCGCGCTCGCAACGACTCCCCTGCCCGCGTTAGAAGAAATCGTTATCGACGAAAGTTAGAAGGGTTAAGCGGCCGGCGACCGCCTCCAAAGCCCTGCCTGGCAAGGGTTTGCCAAAGAGGCCGGTCACCAATCCCCCGATACCGAGGTCATTGATCCCCCGATGGACCGGTCACCGATCCCCCGAGGAAAAGGTCACTGATCCCCCGAGGGCCGGCGACGCCGGTCGAGCATCTCGTCCAGGCTCGCCGCGCGCGCATCCTCGCGGACCCGGCGCGAATCGGCGGCGGCCAGGGCGTCGAGCTCGGCCTTGATTCGGGCGCGCTCGGCCGCGTCGCGCCGCACGAAATGGACGGCCGCAGCCCCGTCTCGGGTGGTGACCTGGGTCAGGGCGTAGTCGGGCAGGCTGTCGGCGGCGATGATCTTCTTGAGCAGGTAGGTGAACTGCTTGAGCGGTCCCTCGCTGCCCGACTTGTCGTAGAGGACGCTGACCCGGCAGGTCCACCCGCCCTCCTGGTCGCCGGCGTGCTTGCGGGCGATGCGGTAGATGGCCCGCTCCAGCCCGCCGGTCAGCAGGAAGTAGTCCGGATGCAGGGTCAGCAGGGCCCGGTCGCGCATCAGGCCCTCATAGACCCAGTTGGACAGGGTCAGGGTCAGGCCGCGCGGCGCGCCGGTGACCGGATCCGACTCCAGCGTCCACTCGTCCAGCCAGCCGAACTGCGCGCGCTTGTTGCGCTTGGGCGCGCGCAGGGACGTCTCGATCGTCGTCGACTGCAGGCGCTCCAGAGCCGCCTGCAGCTCGCGATAGCCGGCCCCACCGGTGTCGCGGTGGATGGCCTTGAGCAGGTCGTAGGAGGTGGTGTGGATGGTGCGCGGAATGTCGTTGTCGCCACGATCTCGCAGCTTGTTCAGGTGCGAGGTCGCCCAGATCAGGATGTCGGCGTCCCAGATGGTGGCGATGCCGAACTGGGGGTTGGCGCTGACCCGGACATGGACGTCGCCGTCGGGCGAGACGTACTCGATGGGCTTGAGGCGTTTGCGCTTGCCCAGCGAGAAGAACGGCCGCTCCATCAGCTCGCGCTGGTCCTTCCAGGCCAGGTCCGCGACCTGGGGGATGAAGAGATCGAACTCTTGATTACGAATCGCGCGCTTGGACATGTCGGGGTCCATTGTGCGCCCCCTGCCCGGCCGACGCAAAAGCCCGCCCGGCCGTGCCGTCAGCCGCGCGACCTCCATCGCTGAAGGACGCCCCCGCGCCCCACCGCCGGAAAGTTGCCACGTGGCAACTCCCGGCCATAACGGTGGATCAGTGACCGACGCCAGCCGCCTCCCACGGGCCCAGCCCCGACGACGCGGCCAGCTCGCCGGGCTCTGGAAGTTGCCACGTGGCAACTCCCGACGTGTCGGCTCGACAAGCAACCGCCCAGGTCAGCAAGACCGCCTACGCCGTCCGCAGCGCGCCAGCCCGGGCCTTGGAGGCGGAAAGCCGCCCCGTGGCGACTCTCCGCCCTGTCGGTGGATCAGTGACCGGAACGGCCCGCCCCGGATCGGGGCGGGCCTGCCGGCCTTAGCCGTCTTCGCCAGGCTCGGGCTCGGGATTGGCCTCGGGACGGTCGAGCGATTTGAGCTCGTGGCCGGGGCCGGCGACGACGATCTTGGTGAAGTAGTGCTCCTTGCCGTCCTTGTCGGTGTAGCGCTCGTTGCGGATCTCGCCCTCGACATAGACCTTGGAGCCCTTGGCCAGCACCCGGCCCTCCAGCCACTTCACCGTGCCGGGGCTCCAGACCTCGACCTGGTGCCAGGTGGTGAAGTCCTGCCGCTCGCCTTCCTTCTTGCTGTAGCGGCTGGTGGCGACCCGCAGCACCGCGTAGGCCTTGCCCTTCTGGGTGGTGCGGATCTCGCTGTCCGCGCCGGTGAAGCCGATCAGTTGCGCCTTGTTCAGCATGGTCTTTCTCCGTCTCCCGCCGGGAAGGGCCCCGGCGGTCCGCGGCCTCGCCGCGATCACGGGCCCCGGCTGGGCGGGGAAGGAGGGACGGGCCCAAGCCCGCGGCGGCTGGACGCCGGCCTGCACGAAAGCGCAGCGCAGGAAGGCCGGAGGCTCCGGCCAGAGCGCCTGGCCTGGCCAGGTCGGCTTGGACCCGGCCCGCCCCGCCCTAGGGACGACGTGATCGATCGCGGCGCGGTCGCAGCCCGCGGGCTCGCATCCGCCGGAGCGCGGAAGACCTGCTGACCCAGGGCGCGAGCGGCTTCACCGCCGCGGGCGGCGAGGCCCACGCCCGAACGGCCGGAAGGACGCCAGGAGGGCCGCCGCCAGACGCCGCCAGGAGGCGCGCGCAGCATCCGCCGCCGCCGCCAGCTCGCCGTCGGCCTGCGGCGCGCGAAGCGGCCAGAAGGACAGGGCGGCCAGGGCCAAGACCTCTGTCGAGGCGGGCGCTTGCGACGCCGCCGACCTGGACGGCGGCCTGCCGCCAGGGTCGCCGCCGGTCCGAAACGAGGGCCGCACGAACGAATCGCCAACCCCAAGCCGTCGTGGCCCGCAAGGGCGCAGGCCCAATATCTGGACGGCCGTTCCGGGTTCATTCCCTCCCACCGCGAGGCCAGGCGGCGCGGCGAGGACCGCCGCGCCGAAAGGCGGGCTACCTCGCTGGCCGGATCGGCACGCAGCGGATGCCGCGCTCGGCCGCCTTCTGGGCCAGGTTGAGGGCCGGACCGAACGGCCGCTCGGCCGCGTTGGGGTGCGGCTGGAGGCTCGCCGCCAGGGTCAGGACGCAGACCGGCTCCAGGTCGAGCAGCGCGTCATTGGCCTTGAACAGGGCCGCGCGGCCCGCGCGGTCGAAGTCGGGCCTGGCCAGGACGAGCTTGACGCGCTTCTGCCTGGCCCAGCTGATGGCCAGCGTCTCGCCGCCCCGCGCCCCGCAGGTGGCCAGGGCCATGTCGGGCCAGGTCTCCAGGGCCCAGTTGAGGGCGTCGAAGATGCGCCCGCCGTCGAGCGGGGTGCCGGCGCCCGGCGCGGCCCGGAAGGCGACCACGGCGCAGCCTGGATCGACCGCCTGCTGGCGACGGGCCTTCATCGCCCGCACCGCCTCGCGCGCCTCGACCTGGGCGGCGGTGACGCGCGAGCCGCGCACGCTGCCGCGCCAGGGCGTCCACACCTCGCCGGTGGCCGCCCGGTAGGTCTCGGCGGCGGCGTCGCGCATCAGGTCGGCGGCCAGGGCCGCCACGTCGGCCGCGCGGGTCCGCGCCGTCGCCGCCTGCAGGTCGGTGTCGGCGACCTCCGAGGCGTCGAAGTCGCGCAGCAGGCGGTTGATCTCGTCACGGCCGCGATCGGCCTCCCGGTCGATGCGCTGGGAGGCCGAATGGAAGGCGCCGATCAGGGCCTCGCAGAGCAAGCCCTGGAAGTCCTCCAAGGCGGTCTCGCCGACGAGGTCGAGCAGCTCGGTCATCAGCGCCTGGCCCAGCTGGACGAGGGCCTCCTCGGGCGGATGCGGGCGCGGATCGTCCAGGTCGAGCGCCTGGGCCTCCAGGGGCGTCAGGCGGCCGGTGAGGGGAGGGGGCTGAACGGTCATGGGAAAGCTCCTGGGCTTGAGGTCGGAACGAGCCCTTCGGCTCGCGACCGCCCTCCGCGCCGCCGGCCCGGCGGCCGCCGCAGGGGCTTCGAGCGCAGCGTCCCTTGCGGCGGCCTCCGGACGGTGGCGAGGTCGCCAGGGCCAAGGGGCTGTTCCGGCCAGGCCTCAGGCCGTCTTCCCGACCCGGCGCTCAGACCCCGCCTCGCGCCGCGCCGATAGCCCCGCGGTCTGGCGTCCCCCGGCCCGGCCGATAGGCGCGGGCGCGATGGCCCTCGCAGTAGGACGCCCGTCCCGTCGGGGTCGGCGCGACGGGCCGACCGCACCAGCTGAAGGCCGCATCCCTGGGATCGCCGATCGGCCAGCGGCAGGCCTGGCGGGGCAGGGCGGCCAGATCAGCCGCCAGCCCGACCGCATCGACGGGCGCGGCCCGCGGCCGAGCCAGCGCCGCGGCCGCCGCCGTCGCCGGCGCCCCGCCGGAGGGTGGCGGCGGGGGAGGGGAGGGGGCCTTGCGCCGCCCCCCGGGC
>NZ_JBMDIW010000057.1:0-10317 GCF_057808875.1 Caulobacter sp. FG7 | reverse complement strand
GAACCCCTCTCTCCAGATTGAAAATCTGGCGTCCTAACCGATAGACGAAGGGACCGCGTCGCCGCGAGGAGCCGGGGATATACAAAGGCTCCCCGGAGAGCGCAAGCGGTCAGATGCGATTTTTTTATTCCGTCCACATGCGCGGGTCGGCGGCGTCCTCGATCTCCAGCTGGACCCCTTCCCGGCCCATGTAATCATCGGGTTTCAGGCGGCCGACGACGTGCAGCGCCCCCCCGCCGGCCAGCAGACGACGCCCCAGATCGGTCTCGGCCGAACGCCAGGAGACGGCCTTGATGCGGTCCCCCGTGGGGCCGACGAGGTCGACTCGCACGTGGCCGCCGCGCAGGGCCATGACCCGCTCGGGCCGCACGCCGGCCAGGGCGAAGGTCGGCTCGACATTGCCCGGCCCGAACGGCGCCATCTGCTGGAACTCGGTCCAGAGGCCGCGATTGGCGGCGCGCGGCTGCACCAGGGCGTCGATCTCGACCGCCTCGGCCCCCACGGCCTCCATCTCGCCGGCCAGGGCCTCTTCCAGGAAAGCCCGCAGTTCGGGAATCGAATCGGGTCGCACGGTCAAGCCGGCGGCCATGGCGTGACCGCCGCCCGCCATCAGGATCCCGGCCTCGAAGGCGGCCTGTACGGCCCGGCCGAGATTCACGCCCGGCTGCGATCGACCCGAGCCCTTGGCGATTCCCGCCGCGCGATCGATGCCGATCACCAGGGTGGGCTTGCGATAGCGCTCGCGCAGGCGACTGGCGACGATGCCGACCACGCCTGGGTGCCAATCCTCGCCGGCCACGACGATGACCGGAGCGTCTGGATTGAAGTTGCTGCTGCGCTCGAGAATCGCCACGGCCTCCTCGACCACGGCGGCCTCGACGGCCTTGCGCTCGGTGTTGAGGGCGTCGAGTTCCTCGGCCAGGGCCTGGGCCTCCAGCGGATCGTCGGTGGAAAGAAGGCGAGCTCCCAGGTCGGAGCGACCGATGCGGCCGCCGGCGTTGATTCGCGGCCCCAGGATGAAGCCGGCATGGAATACGCTGGCCGCCCCCTGCCCCTTGGCGACCTCCAAAAGCGCCTTCAGGCCCGGATTGGCCCAGTTGGACATCACCCGAAGCCCCGTGGCCGTCAGCGACCGGTTGAAGCCGACAAGCTGCGTGACGTCGCAGACCTCGCCCAGGGCGGTCAGATCGAGCCACTGGCGAAGATCCGGCTCGGGACGACCCTCGCTGAACAGGCCGCGCTTGCGGGCCTCGCGATTGAGGGCCACCAGCAGGACGAACGTGACGCCGGCGGCGGCCAGCACGCCCTGCCCGCTCTGGCATCCGGGGCGGTTGGGATTGACCACGGCGGCCGCGGCCGGCGGATCCTCGCGCATCAGGTGGTGGTCGATGACCACGACCTCCAGGCCGATCGTCGCCGCGCTGGCGATCGCATCATAGGCGGCCGCGCCGCAATCCAGCGTGACGACCAGCTCGGCGCCGGTCTCGCGAATGGTCTTGAAGGCGGCGGGGCTGGGACCGTAGCCCTCCTTGAGGCGGTCGGGAATGTAGATCGGCAGCTCGACGCCCATGTGCCGGAACCAGCGGACCAACTGGGCGGCGCTGGTGGCGCCGTCGACGTCGTAGTCGGCGAACACCATGGTCGACCGTCCCTGTACCAGGGCGTCGATCAGGATCTCGGCGGCCCGGTCCATGTCGGTGAAGCTGGACGGGTCGGGAAACAGCGACTTCAGCGTCGGTTGCAGATAGTCGCGTGCGCCGTCCAGCCCGATCCCCCGAGCGGCCAACGCGCGGGCCAGGGGCTCGGACAGGCCGTGCAGCCTGCCGATGTCGCGAGCGACGGCGGCGTCGGCGGGGCGCTCGCGCCAGGCGCGTCCGGACAGCGAGCGCTCGACGCCCAGGAAGGCCTCGGCGGCGGCGGGTACGGCGTGACCGTCGGCGGCCATGGGCTAAACCAGCCTGAAATCAGCGTGTTGGAGCATGGGGCGATCCTATCGCCTTTACGGGATTCGATCCATGACACGCCGGTGCGGCGAAAACGGACGCCCGCTTGATCGTGCGGCGCCTGATCGTGTGGCGACGAGTTCGTTCGCAGGGGACGCTGGTGGCGCAGGCCGCACTAGTTTCGGCTTTCTATAAGGACAGCGAATCGGACGGAGCGCCCTCGTGATCACTCTCGTGTTCTGGCTGATGGCGGCGGGCATGCTGGCCGCCAGCGCGTATGCGGCCTCGCTTCGCATCTGGCCGCTGACCGTCATCATCCTGGCGCTCTGCTGGGACAACGCCATCGTCGCGGGCGGAGCCCTGGTCGGCGCGGGCGACCTGCTCATCGGCCTGTCGGTGCCGCGCTACGTCGCACACGGCCTGCTGACGCCGCTGCTGATCCCGATCGTGTTCTGGATCGCCAGGCTGCGCCTGCGCGCCTGGGTGTGGGGCCTGACCGCCCTGCTCGTGGCGCTCGGCGCCTATACCGAGATCTTCAACCTGAACCTGGTGCTCAAGGAGTACGGCGGCACGCTGCGCTACGCCCACGCCGCCGCCAGCCCGCCGATCCCGTCGATCGTGACGGTGCTGGTGCTGATCGGCGTCGGCGTCCTGCTGTGGCGGCGAGCTGGCGTGCCGTGGCTATGCCTGGGCGCGCTGGCGATGTTCGGCAGCGCCGCCAGCGGCGTATTCTGGCTCGGCAACGCCGGCGAACTGGTGCTGATCGGCTCGATCCTGGCGACCGCGACCGCCCTGCGCTCGAAAGCCGCCCTCGCCCGCTAAGGGACGCGCCCTCCCCTCCTGGAGAGGGCGCGAGCCGTCATCAACCGGCGGCCGTTTCCTTGGCCACCTGATCGACTTCATTGGCCGAACCCAGCACCACCGGCACGCGCTGGTGCAGCTTGCTGGGCGCCAGGTCGAGGATCGGCGTGACGCCGTCGGTGGCCTTGCCGCCGGCGCGCTCGACGATCAGGGCCATGGGATTGGCCTCGTACATCAGGCGCAGCTTGCCCGGCTTGCCCGGCTCGCGGGCGTCCCACGGGTACATGAAGACGCCGCCGCGCATCAGGATGCGGTGCACGTCGGCGACCATCGAGGCCACCCAGCGCATGTTGAAGTTCTTGCCCCGCGGACCTTCCTTGCCGGCCAGGCAGCCGTCGACATAACGGCGGATGGGCGGGGCCCAGTGGCGCTGGTTCGACATGTTGATGGCGAACTCGGCGGTGTCGGCCGGGATGGTCGACGCGGCGTGGGTCAGCAGCCACTTGTCGTCGGCCGACAGGGTGAAGCCCACGACGCCCGAGGTGAGGGTCAGAACCAGCATGGTCTGCGGACCGTAGACGGCGTAGCCGGCGCCGACCTGGTGGCGGCCAGGCTGCAGGAAGTCGGCTTCGGTCGGCTCGCGGCCTTCAGGCGCCGGCAAGATCGAGAAGATGGTGCCGACCGAGACGTTGACGTCGATGTTGCTGGAGCCGTCGAGCGGATCGAAGGTGACCAGGTAGCCGCCCTGGCGACCGGTAGTCTCGACATGCTCGAGCTCTTCCGAAGCGATGCCAGCCACCGGATCGCAGGCCTTCAGAGCGTCGCTCAGCAGGTCGTTGGTCAGGATGTCGAGCTTCTTCTGCTCCTCGTCCTGAACGTTGGTGATCCCGGCCGCGCCGAGATTGCCCAGAATGGCGCCGCCGGCCACCACGCGGCTGATGCGGGCGCAGGCGGCGGCGATTTCGGTGACGACGGTCTTGACCGCGGGGCTGGAGGGATCGCCGGCGAGGTGGCTGGCGAGATCGATCAGGGCGGTCATGGAAAGGGCCTCGAACTATACGGGGCGGCGATCAGTCGCCGCGGCGCGAGCGACTCGCAGACTAGTACGACAATATTACGAGCGAGAACGGGCCGACGGCGACCGCCGGCCCCACAAAACCTAGACGCGGCGCTTCATGCGCACTTCGCGCACGGCCCCGGTCGAGGAATTCATCACCAGGCTGTGGGTATGGACGAAGCCGTCCTTGAACCCCACCCCGTCCAGCAGCGCGCCGGAGGTGACGCCGGTGGCGGCGAAGATGGCGTCGGACCGGACGATCTCGTGCAGATCGTACTTCTTGTCGAACTCGGTGACGCCCCAGCGCGCGGCGCGGGCGCGCTCGTCGGCGTTGCGGAAGATCAGGCGTCCCTGGAACTGGCCGCCGACGCACTTCAGCGCCGCGCAGGCCAGCACGCCTTCGGGGGCGCCGCCGGAGCCGAGATAGAGATCGATGCCGGTCGACGGGTCGGCGGTGTTGATGACGCCGGCGACGTCGCCGTCGGTGATCAGGTTGACGCGCGCGCCCACCGAACGGACCGAGGCGATGATCTCGGCGTGGCGGGGACGGTCCAGCACGCAGACAGTGATCTGCGACGGCTCCACGCCCTTGGCCGCGGCCAGCGCCTTGACGTTGTCGGCCGGCGACTTGTCGAGATCGATCACGCCCGGCGGATAGCCCGGCCCGCAGGCGATCTTGTCCATGTAGGTGTCCGGCGCGTTCAGCAGCGTGCCCTTGGGGGCCCAAGCCATGACGGCCAGCGCGTTGGGCATGGCCTTGGCCGTAAGCGTGGTGCCTTCCAGCGGATCCAGCGCGATATCGACGGTCGGGCCGCCACGACCCACCTTCTCGCCGATATAGAGCATCGGCGCCTCGTCGCGCTCGCCCTCGCCGATGACGATCTCGCCGTCGATGGAAAGTTCGTTGAGCGCGTTGCGCATGGCGTCGACGGCCGCCTGGTCGGCGGCCATCTCGTCACCCCGGCCGACCATGGTCCAAGACGCGATGGCGGCGGCTTCGGTCACGCGGACCGCATCCAGGACCAGAGAACGGTCCAGGGTGTTAGAACTCATCAGTGTCTCCCAGCCCGTGGCGAGGCTAATTTCCCAATGTCTTCCACACCTGGACCGCTTGTTGCTCGCGATCTCTAGTTGCGCGCGACGCGCAGAAGACGGGGACGCTCTAGCACGGCCTGCAGCTTTTCGATGCGGCTAATCGCGTCGAGCAGCTTGGATTCCGGAGTCGCATGGGTGACGAGCACGATCGGCACGCCGCCCGCCCCTTCGACAGGCTTCTGCAGAAAGGCGTCGATCGAGACACCGCATTCGGCCAGGGTTTCGGAGATCGCGGCGATGGCGCCCGGCACGTCGCGGACCATGATCCGCAGATAGGCCTTGCCCACCGACTTGGCCGGATCGACGGCGACGAACGGCTTCAGCGCGCCGGCCGGAGCCTGGAACACCGGCCGCACGGCCTTGGTCATGACGTCGGCGATGTCGGCGGCGACGGCCGCAGCTGTCGGGCCAGCGCCGGCGCCCGGCCCCTGGATGAAGATGCGGCCGATGCGCGTGCCCTCGATGAACAGCGCGTTCAGGGCGCCGCCGGCCTGGGCCAGCGGATGCTCCAGCGGGATCAGGGTCGGATGGACCTTCACGGCCACGCCGTCGTCGGTCTTCGAGGTGCCGGCGATCAGCTTGATGCGATAGCCCAGGTCCTTGGCCAGCTTGATGTCGAGCAGCTCGACCTCGCTGATCCCTTCGATCTCGGCGGCCTCGTAGTTGGGTGCGCAGCCGAAGGCCAGGGCGGCCAGGATGGTGATCTTGTGGCCGGCGTCGAAGCCGCCGACGTCCATCGTCGGGTCGGCCTCGGCATAGCCCAGGGCCTGGGCCTCGCGCAGCACGTCGGCGAAGTCGCGGCCGGTCTTCTCCATCTCGGAGAGGATGTAGTTGCAGGTGCCGTTGAGGATGCCCGCCACCGAGACGACGTCATCGCCGACCATGGCCTCGCGCAGCATCTTCACCGCCGGCGTGCCGCCCATGACGGCGGCTTCGAACAGCAGCGGAACATCGTTGGCCTCGGCCAGGGCGGCGAGCTCCGCACCGTGCTCGGCGATCAGGGCCTTGTTGGCGGTGACCACCGGCTTGCCCAGCTTCAGAGCCGCCTCGACCGCAGCCTTGGCCGGGCCGTCGCTGCCGCCGACCAGCTCGACGAACAGGTCGACGTTGGGCGAGCTGGCCAGGGCGACCGGATCGTCGAACCATTCCAGGCCCGAGATGTCGACCGTGCGCGGACGCGACTTCGAGCGAGCCGAGACGGCGACCACTTCGGCGCGGTCACCGGCCGGCGCGAAATCCGGGCGGGCGGCGAGGAACTGCAGGAGGCCGCCGCCGACAGTGCCGAGGCCCGCGACGCCGACGCGCCAGGTTTTCTGAGTCATGGTGCGGTTCCTCGTGGTCGGGTGGCCCTAGCGGGGCCGCCCTCGTCCTTCGACAAGCTCAGGATGAGGGCTACTGCAGGCTTTAGCGGTCGAAATCCTCACCCTGAGCCTGTCGAAGGGCGAGGATTTCGCAGAAGGATCAGGCCTGCTCGAGACTGTTGTGAGCCTTGGCCAGGATCTGGTCGGCGTTGGCGATGAACTTCTTCACGTTGCGCGCGGCCTGCTTGATCCGGTGCTCGTTCTCGACGAGGCCGATACGGACATAGCCCTCGCCGTACTCGCCGAAGCCGATGCCCGGGGCGACGGCGACGCCGGCCTCCTCGATCAGCAGGCGCGAGAACAGCATCGAGCCGGCGGCCTCGAACTGCGGCGGGATCTTCGCCCAGGCGAACATCGAGGCGGGCGGGTTGGGAATGTCCCAGCCGGCGCGCTTCATCGACGAGACCAGGGTGTCGCGGCGGCCCTTGTAGATGCCGCGGATCTCCTCGACGCAATCCTGCGGGCCGTTCAGCGCGGCGGCGGCGGCCACCTGCACCGGCGTGTAGGCGCCGTAGTCGAGATAGGACTTCACGCGGGCCAGGGCCGCGCAGATGCGGGCGTTGCCGACGACCATGCCCACGCGCCAACCGGCCATGGCGTAGGTCTTCGACAGCGAATTGACCTCGACGGCGATGTCCTTGGCGCCTTCGACCTGCAGGATCGAGGGCGGCGGGTTGTCCTCGAAATAGATCTCGCCATAGGCAACGTCGCTGATGACCAGGAGGTCGTGCTTCTTAGCGAGCGCCACGGCGTCCTTGTAGAAGTCGAGGTCGACGGTCTGGGCCGTCGGGTTCGACGGATAGGAGAGGATCAGCACGGACGGCGGCGGCACCGAGTGCTTCACCGCGCGGCTGATGTTCGACAGGTACTGCTCCGGACTCAGCGCCGGCACGTGGCGGATGACGCCGCCGGCCATGATGAAGCCGAAGGCGTGGATCGGATAGGCCGGGTTCGGGCAGATGATGACGTCGCCGGGAGCCGTCAGGGCCTGGGCGAGGTTGGCGAAGCCCTCCTTCGAACCCAGGGTCGAGATCACCTCGGTGTCGGGGTTCAGCTTCACGCCGAAGCGGCGGTCGTAGTAGCCCGCCATGGCCTTGCGCAGGCCCGGGATGCCCTTGGAGGCCGAGTAGCGGCCGGCGCGCGGATCGCGCGAAGTCTCGATCAGCTTGTCGACGATGTGCTTGGGCGTCGGCATGTCCGGGTTGCCCATGCCGAAGTCGATGATGTCGACGCCCTGGCCGCGCAGGCGAGCCTTGATGCGGTTGACCTCTTCGAAGACGTAAGGCGGCAGGCGGCGGATACGGTGAAAGTCGGCGGTCATGATGGCTCGTGCGCCCTCTGGCGCTGCAGGAGCGAAAAGTCGGGCATGGATAGACCCCAAGCGGGGCCTAGCCAAGCCAGTTCAAGGAAAATTATGCCTCCGTCGCCCTATTGGGGCTTGGACGGAGGCGGGGTAGCTCGGCCACGAGCAGCCTTGGCGAAGGCTTCGGTCTCGGCGCGGTCGGCCACGGTCGGGATTTCCGACGGCGGAACGCGGCCGGCGCGCTGGGCGCGGGCGGCGAAACCCTCGGTGTCCGACAGCGCGAAGGTCTCCGGCGCGGTGTCGCGACGAAGCTGAGCGGCGGCGGCCTGCTCGGCCTGGACCTGGGCCTTGTATTCGCCCGGCTTGGGAATGTCGGTCGGCACGGCCGGAATGCTGGCCAGGCTCGGGACCTTGCCCGGTTCCTTGGCGGCCGCTTCGGCGGCGGCGGCCACCGGCGAGGTGGCGTCGACGGGCGGCGGCGTGAACGGCGACGAGGCGCAGGCCGACAGCACGGCCGAGAGGACCGCGAGCGAGGCGCCGAAACGTACGATTTTACCGGTTTGGCCGTTCATCTTGTCTCTGGTCTTATGCGATGATCGCGGCGAGCGGAAGGCGCCGAACGAGAATCGGCGGTCGATAAGCGACATTCAGGCGGAAGGAACGCGCATGGCCAAGAGCGACGGCAAGGACGCGGGCAAGGGCGTCAAGACGGCGGGCAAGCCCCGCAAGCCCTCCGCACCGCGCAAGACGGCCGCCGCAGCGCCAAAGCCCCCTCCTCCGCCCCCAGAACCCGATCCCACGCCCGAATCGGCCGCCCAGTCCGGCGCCCCCGATTTCACCGCGCTGCTGACCGAGGAACAGCGGCGGATGATGGAGGCCCTTTCGGCCAATCTGGCCCGTGCGGCGGTCACCGCCCAGGGGGCGATCGCCGAGGCCGCCCTGCGCCAGGCCGACCGGCCGGCGGCCCTGTCGCCCGACCCCTTTCACGTGGCCCCCGCCCTCAACGAGGTGATCGGCAGCCTGGCTTCCCAGCCCGACCGGCTGCTGCGCGCCCAGGCCGACCTCTTCAGCGGCTACATGGAGCTATGGCAATCGGCCGCCCGCCGCGCCGTCGGCGAGGAGGCCAAGCCGGTGGTCGCCCCGGCCCATGGCGACAAGCGCTTCGCCGACCCCGACTGGTCGTCCAACCCCGTGTTCGACATGATGAAGCAGTCCTACCTGCTGACGTCGAACTGGCTGAACGGCCTGGTGGCCCAGGCCGAGAACGTCGACCCGCAGTCCAAGCGCCGCGTCGAGTTCTTCACCAAGATGCTGACCGACGCCTTCTCGCCGTCGAACTTCCTGATCTCCAACCCTGCCGCCCTGCGCGAGGTGATGCACACCAACGGCGAGAGCCTGAAGCGCGGCATGGAGAACTTCGCCGCCGACCTGGAGCGTGGCGGCGGCCAGCTGGCCATCAGCCAGACGGACCTCGCCAAGTTCAAGGTCGGCGAGAACGTCGCCACCGCCCCGGGCAAGGTGGTCTACCAGAACGACATCCTGCAGCTGATCCAGTTCGACCCGACCACCGAGCAGCAGCACGAGATCCCGCTGCTAATCTTCCCGCCCTGGATCAACAAGTTCTACATCCTGGACCTGCGCCCCGAGAACTCGATGATCCGCTGGCTGACCGGCCAGGGCTTCACGGTATTTGTGGCCTCGTGGGTCAACCCGGACACCCGTCTCGCGGCCAAGACCTTCGAGGACTACATGCTCGAAGGCATCTACGACGCCAGCCAGCAGGTGATGACCCAGTGCGGCGTCGATCGGGTCAACACCGTCGGCTACTGCATCGGCGGCACGCTGCTGTCGTGCGCCCTGGCCCACATGGCCGCCAAGGGCGACAAGCGCATCAACTCGGCCACCTTCTTCGCCGCCCAGCAGGACTTCGCCGAGGCCGGCGACCTGCTGCTGTTCACGGACGAGGCCTGGCTGAAGGAGATCGAGGCAAGGATGGACCAGCAGGGCGGCTTCCTGCCCAGCCAGTCGATGGCCGACACCTTCAACGCCCTGCGTGGCAACGACCTGATCTGGTCGTTCTTCATCAACAACTACCTGATGGGCAAGGAGCCGCGCCCGTTCGATCTGCTGTTCTGGAACGCCGACCAGACACGGATGCCCAAATCGCTGCACCTGTTCTACCTGCGCAACTTCTACAAGGACAACAACCTGACCCACGGCCGCCTGACCCTGGGCGGCGAGGTTTTGGACCTGTCGAAGGTCAAGACCCCGATCTACGTGCAGTCTTCGAAGGACGACCACATCGCGCCCTATCGCAGCGTCTATCGCGGCGCGCGGGCCTTCGGCGGTCCGGTGACCTTCACCATGGCCGGCTCGGGCCAC
The DNA here is from genome assembly GCF_057808875.1 of Caulobacter sp. FG7. Classification (NCBI taxonomy): domain Bacteria; kingdom Pseudomonadati; phylum Pseudomonadota; class Alphaproteobacteria; order Caulobacterales; family Caulobacteraceae; genus Caulobacter; species Caulobacter sp. FG7. The sequence goes on along the minus strand of NZ_JBMDIW010000057.1, from coordinate 375 downwards.
ATCGCCGGCGTGATCAACCACCCCGACGCCAGGAAGTACCAGCACTGGACCAACGAACACCTGCCCGGCTCGGTCGACGGCTGGATCGCCGGCGCGGTCGAGCATCCCGGTTCGTGGTGGCCGCACTGGGCCGATTGGCTGAAAGCCAAGTCGGGCAAGCTGGTCCCGGCCCGCGATCCGTCCAAGGGCCCGCTCAAGGCCTTCGAGGACGCCCCCGGCAGCTTCGTGCGGGTGCGGTCGAACGCGGAAGCGGCGGCTTAGGCGCTTCACGCCCCCTCAGTCGCTCCGCGACAGCTCCCCCAGAGGGGGAGCATCTTCCTGGAGCGCCGACGCCAATAGATCCTCCCCCTCTGGGGGAGGTGGCCCGGAGGGCCG
>NZ_JBMDIW010000056.1:0-11542 GCF_057808875.1 Caulobacter sp. FG7 | reverse complement strand
CCCCTTCACAGCACCAAGCCATCACGCTCCGGCGCCGCGATCTAGATACAAGGGAATTGTGGTCCCCGGTTGAGGAACCGCATCCGCCCTGCGTCATGAATAGGACAGCGGCGCCGTTCGCGCCGTTCGCAGGGAGGCTTTTCGTGACTTCGATCCTCAAGACCGCCGCCGCCGGGCTGGTTGGCGTTTCCATGCTGATGGCCGGCAGCGCCATCGCCGCGCCGCTGAACGCCGCGCAGAAGACCCAGCTGAAGGCGAACGTCGACGCCTACACCCCGCAGATGAACGAAGCGGCCCTGAAGATCTGGGATTACGCCGAGCTGGGCTATCTGGAGACCAAGAGCTCGAACGTGCTGCAGGAGCAGTTGAAGACCGCCGGCTTCACGGTGAACGCGGGCGTCGCCGACGAGCCGACCGCCTTCGTCGCCAGCTTCAAGCAGGGCAAGGGTCCGGTGATCGCCATCCTGGCCGAGTTCGACGCCCTGCCGGGCCTGTCGCAGGCCGCCGCCCCGACCAAGACCCCACGCCCCGAAACCGACAACGGCCACGGCTGCGGCCACAACCTGTTCGGCGCGGCCTCTGTGGCCGGCGCGGTCGCCCTCAAGGAGTGGATGATCCAGAACAAGGTGCAGGGCGAGATCCGCGTCTACGGCACCCCGGCCGAAGAAGGCGGCTCGGGCAAGGTCTACATGGTGCGCGAAGGCCTGTTCAACGACGTCGACGTGACGCTGCACTGGCACCCGGGCAACGAGAACTCGGCCCGCCAGGGCACCTCTATGGCCAACATCAGCGGCAAGTTCCGCTTCCGCGGCAAGTCCTCGCACGCCTCGGGCGCCCCGTGGGCCGGCCGCTCGGCGCTGGACGGCGTGGAAGTGCTGGACACCGCCGCCAACTTCATGCGCGAGCACATCCCCGACGGCACCCGCATCCACTACGTGATCACCAACGGCGGCAAGGCCCCGAACGTCGTGCCCGACTTCGCCGAGGTCTACTACTACGTCCGCAATAGCGACCCGAAGATCGTGGTCAGCGTCATGGACCGCATCAAGAAGGCGGCCGACGGCGCGGCCATGGCCACCGAGACCACGGTCGAGTTCGAGCAGACCGGCGGCGTCTACAACCTGCTGCCCAACGACGTGCTGGGCAAGGTGATGCATGACAGCCTGACCAGCGTGGGCGGCATCACCTGGACGCCGGAAGAGACCGAGTTCGCCAAGACCCTGGCCAAGAGCCTGAACGGCGGCGGCGGCGATCTGGCCTCGGTGGGCAAGGTCCAGTCCTACGCCCCGGCCGACACCAAGGGAGGCGTCGGCGGCTCGACCGACGTGTCGGACATCTCGTGGGTGACGCCGACCGTGGGCCTGTCGACCGCGACCTTCGTCCCGGGCTCGGCCGGCCACAGCTGGCAGAACGTGGCGGCGGCGGGCTCGACGATCGGCCTGAAAGGGGCGGCCGTGGCGGCCAAGACCCTGTCGATCACCGGCGCCGAGCTGTTCATGAACCCCAAGCTGATCGCCGACGCCAAGACCGAGCTGAACGCCCGCCGTGGCGACGGCTTCCAGTATAAGGCCATGGTCGGCGACCGGAAGCCCCCGCTCGACTACCGCAAGGCCGGCGGCGCCGAGTAAGGCGCCCCGATGTCGTGAAGACCGAAGGGCGGCGGGCTTGCTCGCCGCCCTTTTCTTATCCGCGTCATCCCGGCCGTAGCGCAGCGCTTATCCGGAATGACGACTGTTCTTGAGCGGTCTCTCTCCGCTCTGCTCACAGGAACTTCGGCGCCAGGAAGATCGCCAGCGCCGCGACCAGCCAGGCGGCCAGGCCGCCGAGAATGGCCAGGCGATAGTCGACGCGGTCGACCAGCAGCCACGAGACGCCCAGGAAGACGAGATAGGCCGGAATGGTCTTGGCGCCGGCCAGGCACGCGGTGCGAAAGCCGCCGGCCTCGCCCTTGGAGCCGACGGCCAGCAAGGCGATGATCGCGAAGGTCGGGGCCAGCGGCAGGATGCCGGGCAACACGTTTCCCTTCTTGGAAGCCAGCACGATCAGGGCGGTGACGAGACCGCCCAGCAGCCCCTTCCACAGAACCTCGACAAGCAGCGGCGGCATCAGGCCTGGACGCCCCGCGCCTTCAGCTTGGCCTTCAGCTCGCGGATCGGCCGGGCCAGCAGGAAGCCGAACGACACCGCCCCCTCCTTGGTGTGCACGGCGTGGTGGATCCGGTGGGCCTGGATCAGGCGCTTCCAGTAGGCCGACTTGCCCAGCGGCACCTTGAAGCGCTGGTGCACCATGCCGTCGTGAAAGATGAAATAGATCGCGCCATAGGCGGTGATCCCCAGACCTACGGGCAGCAGCCACGGCAAGCCGCCGTTGGTTCCGAACCAGATGGCGACGATGGCCGGGGCGGCGAAGACCACCGCGAACAGGTCGTTCAGCTCGAAGGCGCCGTGGCGCGGCTCGTGGTGCGAGCGGTGCCAGACCCAGCCGAAGCCGTGCATGACGTACTTGTGGGTGAACCAGGCGAAGCCTTCCATGAAGGCGAAGGCCGCCAGGAACAGCGCGACCTTGAGACCGAAGGTGACCATCGCTTCTCTAACTCCAGAGCCGGCGACCTGACTGCAACAGGCCCTCGGCTCCCGTCCTTGTTCTAGCGCAAAGTCCTAGCGCTGCGGATCGCGCGACAGGACCTGGGCCACGAGCAGGCCCGCCGCGCCTACGGCGGCCAGCACGATCCAGGCCTTATACACGGCCGCGATCCCGGCGTCGCGCCAGAGCACGGCCTGATAGGCGTCGATCACCCAGGCGTGGGGCGTGAACCAGCCGAGGCTCTGAAGCCAGGCCGGCATCAGGAAGCGGGGCGCCATGCTGCCGCCGATCGCCGCCAGCACCAGGATCACGAAGGTCGACAGCATCTGGGCCTGGTCGCGCGTGCGGCACAGCGAGACGAGGCCTAGCGCCAGCCCCGCAGAGCAGACGCCGGCCGCGACCGTCGTGGGCAGCCACAGGACGAAGTGCTGCAAGGCCTCGACGCCGTAGACGCCTTGCGCGACGACGAAGATCATTACCGCCTGGACGAAGGCCTGGGCGGTCAGGAACAGGAACTTGCCCGTGACCACCGGCCCCATGCCGGCCACGCCCGCCAGCAGGCGGTCGGCGACCCCGGCGCGGCGCTCCTCCATCAGAGACAGCGCGCCCTGCATGGCCGAGAACAAAGCAAACAGGATCATCACCGCGCCCGCGTAATAGGCGATCACCGCCCCGCCCTTGCGGGCCCCGGCGATCTCCTCGCGGTCGAAGAGGTCGTCCTTCACGGCCTGCGGCTTCTCCCGCAGCTGCTCCGCCGCGGCCTCGATGCGGGCCGACTGCACGGGCGTCAGCTCGCCCAGGGCCGGCGCGACGGCGTCGACCGACCGGCGCAGGGCCGCGTCGGGCGCGGCGGCGGCCAGGGCCTGCTGGGTGCGGGCCTGGGCCAGCGGCGCGGCGACGGCGCGGGAGGGGTCGGCGACGATCAGGAACGGTTTGCCAGGCTGGGCGGGATCGGCGCGGATCACCAGGCCCGCGTCGACCTGGCCCGACTTGACGCGCGAGCGCACCGTCGCCGCGTCGGGGGCGGTCTCGGCCCGCAGTTCCGGGCTCTTCAGCAGCGCGGCGGCGACCCGGCGCGAGGCGTCGGTCCTGGCAAGGTCGGCGACCGCCAGCTTGGGCTGAAGGTTGTCGCCCGAGGTGCCGGCGAACACCGACGAGAAGATCAGGAACACCAGCGGCGGCAGCAGGAAGGTCATGACCAGGGCCGCGCGGTCGCGCCACAGCTCCAGCGCCATCACCCGCATCATCGCCAGGGACATGGCCAGCCGCCCGCTCATGCGGCCTTCCGCTCGGCGACCAGGCTGAACAAATTGGCCAGCGACGGCTGGCGCACGCGGATCTCACGCGGGGCCAGGCCCAGCTGGCGCAGGCGCGCATCCAGCCGTCCCGCCGCGCCGTAGCCGCCGCTGTCCAGCCGGGCCCAGACGCCGGGGCGGCGCGTAGGCTCCAGCCCCTCGGCGGCCAGGTGGATCTCGCCGGCCATGTCGAGGCCCTCCGCGAGATGGACCAGGATCTCCATCTGGTCGCCGAAGGCCTCGGCCACCAGGGCGCGGGGCTCGCCTTCCAGCACCATCGAGCCGTCGCGCAGGAAGCCGACGCGGTCGGCCAGGGCCCCGGCCTGGTCGAGGTCGTGGGTGACGATCAGCACCGCCACGCCCAGGCCGCGCAGGTCGCGGATCACCGCGTCGACGGCCTCGCGGGCGTCGATGTCGACGCCGACGGTGGGCTCGTCGAGAATCAGCAGGGTCGGCTGGTGGACGATGGCGGCGGCGATGTTGGCGCGACGCTGGAAGCCGCCCGACAGGGTGCGGACCGGCGCATCGGCACGATCAAGCGTGCGGGTCAGCTCCATCGCCCGGCGCACGGCGGCGCCCGCCTTGGCGCGCGGCACGCCGGCCAGGGTTGCGAAAGTCTCGATGTTCTCGCGCACCGACAGGTTGGCGTAGAGGGCGATCTCCTGCGGCACGAGGCCGAGCCCTGCCCGGGCGGCGGGGACGCGGGCGGGATCGGCGCCGTTCAGCAGCACGGTTCCGGCGTCGGGCCGCAGCCGGCCGCAGATGGCCCTCACCAGCGTTGTCTTGCCCGCGCCGTTGTGGCCCAGCAGGGCGTAGATCTCGCCCGGACGGAGCGACAGGTCGACCCCCTTGAGCACGCGGCGGTCGCCATAGGATCGCACCACGCCTTCAGCCACGAGAATGGGGGCCGTCAGAACAGGCTCTGGCTTCACGCCGCCGCCTTGCGCCCGGCGAACAGCCGTCCGGCATAGGCGCCCAGCAGTCCGCCGCCGCCGGCCGCGGCCAGGGCGGCTTCGGCCGCCGCCAGATGCTCTTCCATGGCCGCGCGAGCGCCGGAAAGGCCCAGGCGCGAGACGGCCGTGGTCATGGCGGCGTCCTTGCCGACATCCTTGCCGGCGGCCTCGGTCGAGCCTTCGGCGTCGAGGATGTCGTCGCGGATCTGGAAGGCCAGCCCCACCCGACGGGCGAACTCGCCCACCTGCTCGACGGCCGCCTCGTCGGCGCCGCCGATCAGCGCCCCGACCTGGGCGGCGGCGATGATCAGGACGCCGGTCTTCTCGTGGTTCAGGCGGTCGATCTGGCTCATGTCGCGCAACTGGTCGCGGTCGAGCAGGTCGCGGGCCTGGCCGGCGACCAGCCCCATGAAGCCCACGGCCTGCGCGGCGCGGCCGCTGATCTCGGCGCGCAGGTCGCCCGAAAGTCGCTTGTCGGCGGCGATCACGGCATAGGCCTGGTTCAGGAGGCCAACGCCCGCCAGGATGGCCGTAGCCTCGTCGAAGGCGCGGTGAATGGTCGGCAGGCCGCGACGCAGGCCAGCGTCGTCCATGGCCGGCAGATCGTCGAGGATCAGCGAGGCGGCGTGGATCATCTCGAAGGCGCAGGCCGCGTCGAGCGCCGCGCCGTCATTGGCGCCGAAGGCCTCGGCGGCCAGCAGGGTCAGCATCGGGCGGAAGCGCTTGCCCGGCGCCAGCAGCGAATAGCGCACGGCCTCGACCAGGCGATCGGGCGCGGTGCCGGGCGCCGGGGCCAGCTCGGCCAGGCGGCGGTCGACGCGCGCGCGCAGGCTTTCCACCCGCGTCAGCAGTCCCTGTTGCAAGGCGACCTGATCGTCCATCTCGCGAGTCGAGCTCCCCGCCCCTCCAGGAGCCAGTCATTTGAAGGCGCCCTGTCGCGGCGTCAACCCGAGCGGGCGCCCGGCGGCTCTTGACCCCGGCCGCCGGCGGCGCGTCCATGGCGGTATGTCCAAGCCCCTGCCCTCTCCCGCCGACCACGCCCGCGAGATCCTGGCCCGACTGGGCGTCACCGGCCTTTCCGCCGACGGCGGGACGCCGGTGCGCACGCCGATCGACGGCTCGACGCTGGCCCACGTCGCCTTCGACGACGCCAAGGCCATCGAGGCCAAGGTCGCCAGCGCCGCCCGCGCCTTCCGCGCCTGGCGCTGCGTTCCGGCCCCGCGCCGGGGCGAACTGGTGCGCCTGTTCGGCGAGGAACTGCGCGCGGCCAAGGCCGACCTCGCCGCCCTGGTCACGCTCGAGGCTGGAAAGATCGCCTCCGAGGGCGCCGGCGAGGTGCAGGAGATGATCGACATCTGCGACTTCGCCGTCGGCCTGTCGCGCCAGCTGCACGGCCTGACCATCGCCTCGGAACGCCCTGGCCACGCCATGCGCGAGACCTGGCACCCGCTGGGGCCTGTCGCCGTCGTCAGCGCCTTCAACTTTCCAGTCGCGGTGTGGGCGTGGAACGCGTGCTTGGCTCTGGTCTGCGGCGATCCGGTGATCTGGAAGCCGTCGGAGAAGACGCCGCTGACGGCGCTCGCCACCCAGGCCCTGCTCGACCGCGCGCTCGCCCGCTTCGGCGACGAGGCGCCGGCCGGCCTGTCGGGCGTGGTGCTGGGCGGCCGCGACGCCGGCGAGCGCCTGGCCCGCGATCCACGCATCCCGCTGGTCAGCGCCACCGGCTCGACCCGGATGGGCAAGGCCCTGGCCCCCGTCGTCGCCGAACGTTTCGGCCGCTCGATCCTGGAGCTGGGCGGCAACAACGCCATGATCGTCACGCCCACCGCCGACCTGTCGCTGGCCCTGCGCGCCATCGTGTTCTCGGCCGCCGGCACGGCCGGCCAGCGCTGCACCAGCTTGCGCCGGCTGATCGTTCACGAGAGCCTGGTCGACAAGGTCGCCGATGCGGTCGAGGCCGCCTTCGCGCGCCTGCCGGCCGGCGACCCGCGCCAGGACGGCGTGTTGCTGGGCCCGCTGGTCGACAGGGCGGCTCACGAAGCCTTCGTCCACGCCCTGGACCAGGCCCGGGCCGACGGCGCGGTGGTCACCGGCGGAGAGCGGCTGAACGAGACCGAGGCGCCCGAGGCGTTCTATGTCCGCCCCGCCCTGGCCCGCCTGCCCGCGCCGACCGCCGGCATGGCCCGCGAGACCTTCGCCCCGCTGCTCTATGTCGTGCCCTATGCCGAGTTCGACGACGCGGTGGCGATGCAGAACGACGTGCCCCAAGGCCTGTCGTCCTGCGTGATGACCAACGACGTGCGCGAGGCCGAGGCGTTCATGGGGCCCTGGGGCAGCGACTGCGGCATCGCCAACGTCAATATCGGCCCGTCGGGGGCCGAAATCGGCGGGGCGTTCGGCGGCGAGAAGGAGACCGGCGGCGGGCGCGAGAGCGGCTCGGACGCCTGGAAGCAATACATGCGCCGCCAGACCGCGACGGTGAACTATTCCGGCGCCCTGCCCCTGGCCCAGGGCGTGAGGTTCGACCTGTAGGACAAGCTGCGCCATATAAACTTTTTGCGAGAGTGAAGAAAATCACACCCTGAAATTGCATCCATCCATAGCGTGCCCTCCGCTCATTCCCGAGCCGGAGGCAAACGTCATGTCGGCCTATCCCATCGCCATCTACGGCAACGGCCTGTTCCAGGACGGCTATCCCACCCCGCCCGTGCCCTACACGACGCAGGCGCAGCAGCTGAACCAGGGGATCACCACCGTGATCCTGTGGTCGATCCACATCCATGACGGCGGCGACCTTTATCTGAACGACACGCTGTTCGTCAGCAAAGGCCAGATCAAGTACGCCACCGACGGCTCCAGCGGCGTCAATCCGGACTATCCGGCGCTGGTGAAGCAACTAATGAGCGGCGGCAGCGTGCGCGACCTGATCGTCTCGGTCGGCGCCTGGGGCACCACCAGCGACTTCACCGCCTGGCTGGGCGCGCGCGACCAGGTCAAGACGAACCTCGCCGTCCTGCAGTCGACCTTCGGGATCACCGGCGTCGATTTCGACTACGAGGGTGTCTATGGCGACGAAACCCAGAAGATGATCGTCACCTTGACGCTCGACGTCGGCTCGCTGGGCCTCTACGCCACCTACTGCCCCTACATGCAGTCGAGCTTCTGGACCGGCTGCCTGGCCGACGTCTACGCCCAGAACAACAGCCAGCAGATCGTCAAGTGGATGAACCTGCAGTGCTACGCCGGCGGCGCCGGCAACGACCCGACCCAGTGGGCCCAGGCCGTGCAGCAGACGCCCAACACCGGCGTCACCAATCCCTACGCCTTCATCGTGCCCGGCTATGCGGTCGAGGGCGCGCAGGGCGGCGATCCGTCCTACATCCAGCAGATGTTCTCGCAGTTGGCCGGCTCGGGGATCACCGGCGGTTTCCTTTGGAACAGCAGCGGGATCTTCTCGACCGAGCCCTCCGGCGGCCCGACGCCGGCCGACTACGCCGCCGCGATCAACGCCGGCCTGGGCGCCTCGGCCTCGGCGCGCGAGGCGGTCGACGCCTGACCTCTGCATGGCGCACCCTGCCCCCGCTCCGGCCGGTCCGCGAGCGGGGGGCTTTATGGGTCGCATCCCCGGACGCATCACCCTAGGGTAACTCCACCCAAACGGTGATGAGGTGAGCGTGCAGACTGTCGAGATCGTCCTGGCCCTTCTGGCCGCCGTCGTATTGAGCGGCGCCGCCGCCCGGTTCCTTCCCCTCGCCGTCCCCGCGCCGCTGGTGCAGATAGGCCTGGGCGCCCTGATCGCGATGGTCACCAAGACGCCGGTCTCGCTCGACCCGCACCTCTTCTTCCTGCTGTTCCTGCCGCCGCTGCTGTTCCTCGACGGCTGGCGCATTCCCAAGGACGAGTTCTTCAAGGACTTGCCGATCATCCTGGAGCTGGCGCTGGGGCTGGTGGTGCTGACCGTGGTCGGGGTCGGCTTCCTGATCCACTGGATGATCCCGTCCATGCCGCTGGCCGTGGCCTTCGCCCTGGCCGCGGTGATCTCGCCCACCGACCCGATCGCGGTGTCGGCCATCGCCCAGCGGGTGCCGATCCCCAAGCGCCTGATGCACATCCTCGAGGGCGAGTCGCTGCTGAACGACGCCTCGGGCCTGGTCTGCCTGCGCTTCGCCATCGCCGCGGCCCTGACTGGCAGCTTCGTGCTGCACGAGGCGGTGCTGAACTTCGCCTGGGTCGCCCTGGCGGGGATCGCCATCGGCGTGGTCACCACCCTGGTCGTCACCACCCTCAACGCCTGGCTGACCCGCGCCGGCGCCGAGGACGCCGGGCCCCAGACCCTGGTCAGCCTGCTGATCCCCTTCGCCGCCTACCTGCTGGCGGAAAAGGTGCACGCCTCGGGCATCCTGGCCGCCGTCGCCGCCGGCGTGGCCATGAGCTTCTCGGAAGTGGCCCGCCAGACCGTGGCCGCCACCCGGGTGCGCCGCAACATGGTTTGGGACACCCTGCAGTTCACCGCCAACGGCGTGATCTTCGTACTGCTGGGCGAACAACTGCCGTCGATCCTGGCCGGGGCCGTCGAGACTGTCCGCACCACCGGCCACCACGAGCCCTGGTGGCTGGCGATCTATGTCGTGGTCATAACCCTGAGCCTGGGCGTGCTGCGCTTCGCCTGGGTGTGGGGCTCGCTGAAGCTGACCCTGCTGCGGGCCCGCCGCCGGGGCGAGGACCGCGCCAGCCCGGACTGGAAGATCATCACCGCCACGGCCTGCGCGGGCGCGCGCGGCGCCATCACCCTGGCCGGCGTGCTGACCCTGCCGCTGGTCACGGCCGCGGGCGAGGCGTTCCCGGCCCGGGATCTCGCCATCTTCCTGGCGGCCGGCGTGATCGTGCTGTCGCTGCTGATTTCCAGCGTCGCCCTGCCGCTGCTGATGAAGAACCTGCAACTGCCGCCCGAGACGGCCGGCCTGGAGGACGCCGAACGGGCCAGGGCGACCCTGGCGATCGCCGCCGTGCAGGCGATCGAGCACATGCAGTCGTCATCGCCGCACGCTGCCGACGCCGACTTCCAGACCGCCTCGGCCCGGGTGGTCGACATCTATCGCGACCGCCTGGACGGCCTGACCCAGACCGGCGAGGTGGCGCTGGCCGCCCGTCGCGGTCGGGGCTTCGAGAAGGAGGTTCGCCTGGTCGCCGTGCAGGCCGAACGCCAGGCCCTGCACACGCTGCTGCGCCAGAGGGCCGTGGACGGCGCGATCCAGTCCAAGCTGACGCGCGAACTCGACCTGGCCGAGGCGCGCCTGCGGATCTGACGCTCAGAGCGTCAGCGACACGTCGATGATCGCCCCGGCGCCAGGGGTGAACGGCCCCCAGTCCTTCTGGACCGGGGCGCCGGCCTTGTCGGTTCCCGCCAACCGCAGGGTGTAGGTGGTTCCGGGCGTCAGCACGTGGCCGGCCACCGGCGGGAAACGCATGTCGTTGGAGACGAAGTCGCTCGCCCAGGGCGGCGGGGCCGTCTTGCCGCTGATCATGCCGACCAGCACGGCGGGGCCTGCGTCGGTCAGCAGCAGCACCTGAACGGGGCCGGCGGCGTCCTTGCGCTGCAGGGTGACGCTGAACCAGGCCTCGGTGGCGGCCGGACGCGGCGCGGCGCCCTCGGCCGGGCCGATGCGCCGGAAGCCCAGGGCCCTGAGGATGTTGTTCACTCCGGCGCTGCCGCCGGCCAGAACGAGACCGGTGATGAACACGCCCAGGCCGCCGAGCGGCGAGACCTCGCCCTGCCCGCCGTAGAGGGCTTGGTACAGCGAGGCGACGACGTCGAACTTCAGACCGTGCGCCACGAGCCAGCCGACGATCACCGCGACCGGCGTGCGCAGGCCCCGGCTGCTGAAATGGTTCTGGAAGACCCGCCAGCCGAACAGCACCGCGAGCGCCGACTCCAGCACCACGGCGATGGCCAGCACGCCGAACAGGATGCGGAAGATGGTCTCGTATTCCAGCGCCGACAGGTCGGCCGCCTCGGCGCGATCCTGAGCGCCGCCCGCGAGGACTCCGGTGTCGGGCGCCGGGACCGGAGTCCTCGCGGGCGTGGAGAAGGTCACCGTCCCGTCCTGCAGAGGCGGGGCCTGGGCCGGCGCCTGGGCGTGCGCAGCGCCGAGCCCCAGCGCGGCGGCCAGGCAGAGCACGGCCATCCCGCGCGCCCAATGGATCGTCTTCATGGTTCCCCTCCCCCGAAGTATCGAGGGGTTACACAACCACGAAGCGACGATGCAGATCAATGTTATCGGAGGACGTAACCCCTCCCCCTCTGGGGTCGGAGGGGGAAGTTACTGCTGAGCTCGAACACCCCTCCCGTAAAATCCCCGCGAAAGCGGGGACCCAGGTGTTTTATCGTCGAGCGCCGGAGGTTTCAGAAAAAGCCTGGGTCCCCGCTTTCGCGGGGATTTTAAGGACTAGGAATGGCGGGAGCCGCTTCCCCCTCGGTCGCTTCGCGATAGCTCCCCCGTAGGGGGGAGCATCTGGCGCGGCGCTAAAGCGGGATGTTGTCGTGCTTCTTTGCGGGGTTGGTGAGCACCTTGCCCTTCAGGGAGTGGAGGGCGCGGACGATGCGCTTGCGGGTGCCGTGGGGCATGATGACGTCGTCGACATAGCCTCTGGAGGCTGCCACGAACGGGTTGGCGAAGCGGTCCTTGTATTCGGCCTCGCGGGCGGCCAGGG
>NZ_JBMDIW010000055.1:0-12449 GCF_057808875.1 Caulobacter sp. FG7 | reverse complement strand
GCGCATGATCGAGCCGGCGTCGGCATAGGGGTCGGTGACGGTCACGCCGTCCAGCATCACGTTGCCAGTATTGGCCACGGTGATCGTGTAGCTGATCTGCTCGCCGGCCGCGTCGGCCGTACCGCCGGGGACGGAAGCGTCCTTGGTGATGTTCAGCGCCGGGTTGCGGGTCAGGGTTACGGTTTCGGGATCGCTGTCCGAGACCGAGATGCCGCTGGCCGACGAGCCCGTGGCGGTGCCTGTGTTGGTGTAGCCGCCGGCCTCGATCTCGGCCTGGGTGAACACGTGCAGCAGGCTGCCGGTCGCCGAGGCGCCGACCGCGAGGTCGTCGGCCTGGCCGTCGCCGTCCTGGTCGGTGAGGCCGGCCAGGACGATCGGGATGTCGTCGGCGGTGTTTCCGGGCGTGCCGTTGTCGTCCACCAGGGTGACGTTCAGCAGCTTGATCGTGCCGGTGTTGGTGACCGTGAAGTTGAACAGCTGGGTGTCGCCGGCGTCGTCGCCGTTGCCGTCACCGTCTGTGCGCGCGCCGGCCGTCTTGACCACGTCCACCTGCGGGGGGATCGGCTGGTTGCCGATCTGCACGTTATAGGTGGTGGCCTCGGCGAGGGTGACGGTCTCGAAGGCGCCCGTGGTCTGGGTCCAGCCTTCCTGCAGCACCTCGTCGACCTGCACCGTGCCCAGCGACAGCGGCAGGCCGCCGATCTGGAACGTGCCGTCGGCCTTGGTGACCGTCGAGCGTTCGCCCGCGTCGAGCACGCCGTTCTTGTTCTCGTCGACGAAGATCGTCCAGCCGCCCAGGCCCGCCTCGCCGGCGTCCTTGACCCCGTCGCCGTCGGCGTCGAGGAACTTGACGCCGCTGATGATGGCGGCCTTTTCGGTGTTGAACTCCTCGAAGCCGTCGTCGGCGCCGTAGGCCGTGCCGGGCCGGCCGAATTCGGCGTACATGGTGATGTAGGCGGTGCTCAGGTCGGCGCCGCCGAACAGCGAGACTGGCACATAGAAGATGTAGTCGTCATTGCCGCTGCCTGACGAGAAGGCGTCCATCAGCAGCGTCTTGTCGCCGCCGGCGTCGAGGTCGAAGATTTTGGTGAAGGCCGCGCCCAGTTCCTGCGTACCGGCGTTGAAGTCCGCGCCGACGGCCGCGGCCGACGAATAGTAGATCTTCATCGCGTTCAGAGCGGTCAGCGGATTGGCGTTGGTCTCGTTGAGATCCAGCCGGAATTCCAGGTACTGCACGCCGTTGATCACCCGGATGGGGATCTGGTTGAAGGTCAGGCTGCTGGTCTTGCTCTGGTCGGTGTTCAGCACGCCGTTGGCGTCGGTGTTGAAGCCGTTCTCATTGCCGTCATTGTCGCCGATGGCGAGGAACGGGTCGTAGTTGCCGGTGCCCGAACCGATCGCGTCGCCGCGCGTGATGATCACGCCGTTTACGGTCGTCGAACTGCCTGGTGCGGTGATGTCTATGTCGGCCATGACTTGCTCCCGAGCGCTCCGCGCGCGGGCCCTGGGGGCTCGTCCGCGCGATCAAAAACGAAAGCCTCGATCACAACGTCGACGGGGGAGACGGGTACCGGGTCCGGGGTCGGCGTCGGAGGCGAGCGCGCGGATCCGTGAAGTTCGTGGCCGGCTGTCGGGATGTGGGTTTGCGCCCTTCCCGTCGTCGGCCGAAGACATTCCTGGAGCGCGCAGCGCCTACGCGAAGCAAAACAGCGGCTAGCGATCGGCTTAGTTCAGCTTCGCGTCAATCATCCGGCCTTAGCAATGACAAGTTGTCATGCAGTATGCATTACGGAGAATGCTTCAATCGCGGCCGCAATTAGGCTCTAAGATGTTAATCGTCGAAATTTACTAGACTTTCGCCAGGGTGGAGTGCGGCGAAAACTCGCCGCCATCAGAAACGACCTCGCAGAGTCACCCGCACAACTCGACCGACCGCGTCCTGGTCGTAGCGGCCGTAGCCGGGGGCGAGCCGTCCGTCGCCCAGCCTGGCGCGAAGGCGCGCATCCAGCAGGTTCTCGATTTCCAGGCCCAGACGCAGGCCGGAGGCCCGCGGCGTCGTGGCGCTGGCTCCAGCGGAGGGGGGCGATCCGGACGCCGGCGTGGCGAGCATGTAGCCCAGCTTGAGGTCGATCCGGGTGAAGTCCGACACCCGCAGGTCGCTCGGACCATCGACGCCGGTGTCGCGGCGGGTGCGATAGGCCTGCCGCCACCGCGCGCTGGCGTTCAGCGTCCATTTGTCGCGGCGGGCGTCGAGCGTGGCGGAGACCTCGTTGCGCGCCGTTCCGCCGCCGTCTCCGGCCAGATGGTCCATCACGGGGTAGCCCGCGCGGATCGTGGTCGTCTTCTTCAGCTGCAGGGTATGGTTCAGCGACGCCCTCAGGCTGGGGGCGCCGGGCGAAGGGGTCTTGCCGCCAAACGGAACGTTGAAGTTCAGGCCCGAGGCCAGGACCTCCGATCGCGATGACAGCAGGTTGATCGAGCGCTGGTCGATGCCGATCAGTCGCCCGTCGGCGTCCCTCTGGAAGCGTTCGGGAAACGCTGCTTCGACCGCCGGGGTCACGGCCGGCAGGCTGCCGATGCCGTCGCGACTGTCGGCGGTGCGGTAGTTGACGTTGCCTGCCAGCCGCCAGGGCGTGACAGGGCCGGCCGACAGGCTCAGCGCGAACCGCTCGTTGGTCTGGCCCTTCAGGGCGGGATTGCCGCCGTACAACGGCAGGATCTCGACCGACTGGCCGGTGGCGAAGTCGAACACGACGATGGGATCGCCATAATAGGGCGCGTCGAAGAGCTGCTGGTCGGATGGCGCGTCGTAGGTTCGCGCCCACGAGCCGTTCAGCCTCAGCTGCTTGAGGGGCGACCACGACAGCGCGCCGGTCACGCCCCCTCCTCCGCCCGAGCCCGTCTGCCGGCGCAGGTTTCCGCTCAGGTTCAGCGAAGCGCCGCCGAGGTTGACGCGGCCGGTCTCCTCGCCCGGCTGCGCAGCGCGCAGCAGCGGGATCGTCAGCCCGCCGCGCATGTCGGCGGTGTCGGCCGTCCGCTCGGTCGAGGTTCCGTCGACGGTGCTGGTGGAGCTGGTCCGCGAGACTCGACCGCTCAGGTTCATGGTCAGCCGGCCGGCCGGCAGGTCCAGCAAGGGCCGGTCGGCCGACAGGTTGAGGGCGATGGTGCGGTTGTCGGTCCTGCGGTCGGTCAGGCCTTCCTGGCTGCCGCGCGAGGCCTGGCCGTCGACGCCGACGCGCACCGACCAGCCCTTGAGCTCGCCGTTGCCGCCGGCGCTGACGGTCAGGCCGCGCTGCCGGCCGCGCAGGCGCGCCAACGTGTCTTCGCGGCGCGAGACCGATTGGTCCCGCTGCGCCCGGGCGCTGGCGCTGAACGCGCCCTGCCACTCTCCGAACCGGCGATTGACCGACATGTTCGCCGTCACCGACGTGCTCTCCGGCCGCAGGGTCGCGCCCTGGGCCTGAGGATTGTCGCGCAGGTAGTCCGGGCGCTCGTCGGCGCGCAGCGAGGTGTCGTTGGTCAGGCGGACGCCCAGCTGGCTGGTGTTCTCGTTGGCGATCGCCGAGCGCCGGACGTCGGCCATTTGCGAGGTGCGCCCGCCGGCCGTCGGGCGGGCGTCGGCCAGCTGCCCGTCGCGGCTCTGGAAGTTGCGCTTGAGGACGATGTTGACCACCCGTCGCCCCGGATCGGCGCCGTAGAGACCCGCGGCCTGCTCGGGCAGCAGTTCCACCCGCGACAGGGCGTCCGGCGGAAAGGTCATGTAGTCGCCGGCGTTCTGAACCCGCCGGCCGTTGACGATCACCACCGGCGGCTCGGCCAAGCCGTAGGCCGAGCTGATGCGCTCCAGCGCCTCGCTGATGTCGTAGGCGCCGAGGGCCTCGATCTCGTCGGGGGTGAGTTCGGTCTCGGGCGGCGTCTTGGCCGCGCCGCGCCGGGCCAGAACCTCGACGCCGGAGAGCCGCACCGCCGTGTCGTCAGCCTCCTCGACCGCGGCGTTCGCCACGGCGGCGGCCTGCGGCGCACCGGCAGGCAAGGCGGACATGAGAAGCAGCCAATACATCAAGCGCATCCAGCCGTATCACAGCCGCGAGTTGCAAGCCTCTTATGCACTTTGTTGTAAATAAAAGCGGGGCCGTAATATGGCCTCAGGTGATCCGGCGCTTCTCGAGCTTGCGCGCCAGGGTCCGGCGATGCATGCCCAGCCGCCGGGCCGTCTCGGAGATGTTGAAGTCGGTCTCGACCAGGGTCTGGTGGATCCGCTCCCATTCCAGGTTCTTGATCGAGGTGGCCCGTTCGCCGATCACCGCGCCGGCGTCGCCTTCGCGCTTGTCGAAGGCGGCCTCGATGTCGTCGGTGTTCGAGGGCTTGGCCAGGTAGTGGCAGGCGCCCAGCTTGATGGCCTCGACCGCGGTGGCGATGCTGGCGAAGCCGGTCAGCACCACGATCAGCATCTCCGGGTCACGCGCGATCAGCGCCTGCACGCAGGCCAGGCCCGACTCGCCGGCCAGCTTCAGGTCGACCACGGCGTAGCGCGGCGTGAAGGTCTCGAGCGCGACCAGGGCCTCGTCCAGGCCATGCACATGCACGACCTGATAGCCGCGGCGCTCGAACGACTTCTTCAGCGTGGCGGCGAACTTCTCGTCGTCCTCGACGATGATCAGCTTGCGTTCAGCGGGCATGACGCCTCCCGATCTGCAGCGAGGCCAGGGGCAGGCTCAGGACCACGCGCGCGCCGCCCTCGGGACGGTTGGCCGCGGCCACCTCCCCGCCCAGCTTGCGCAGCACATTGACCACCAGGAAGAGGCCAAGACCGCCCCCTGCCCTGCCCTTGGTCGAATTGTAGGGCGTGCCGAGGTTCTCCAGGGTCTCGGCCGTGAAGCCTGGCCCCTGGTCCTCGACCGCGACGACGATCCAGCCGTCGGCGACGTGGGCGCTCATCCGCACCGCATGGGGCGAGGCGTCGCGCGCGTTGTCGAGTACGTTGTGGATCACCTGCTTGAGCGTGGATTCCGCGACGATCGGGGTGACGCCGGTGAGATCCGGCGCATAGGTCAGCACCTCGCCGTCGCGGGTGGCCCGCCACTCGTCGACCACCTCATCGAGGAAGGCGCGCAGGGTGCTGGCGCGCACCTCGCCGCTGCGGGCCTCGCCGGCCGACAGCAGCACGCCGGTGACGATGTCCTTGCAGCGCTTGACCTCGCCGCGCATGTCCTCGAGCTCCTGGGCGAGCTCAGGGTGCTTGGCGAACACCTTCATACGCCGCCAGTCGCCCAGGATGACGTCCAGCGTCGCCAGCGGCGTGCCCAGCTCGTGCGCGGCGCCGGAGGCCAGGAGGCCCATGCGGACGATGTGGGTCTCTTCCGCCGCCCGCTGGCGCAGCTCGGCCAGGTGCGCGTCGTGGCGGCGCAGGTTGCTGTTGATGCGCGAGACGAAGGTCACCAGCAGCACCGCGTCCAGGACGACGCCCATCATCATGCCCATGATGAACAGGCCGAAGAACGCCTGGTCGCTCAGGCCCGTGGCGATCACCGGACGGTTGGCGGCCACCAGCAGCAGGAAGCAGAAGCTAGTCAGGAACACGATCGCCCAGGTGGCCCAGACCTCGAGCAGCACCACGCCCAGGATCACGTGCAGCAGATAGAGGGTCGTGAACGGGTTGGTCGCCCCGCCGCTGAAATAGAGCTGGGCCGTCAGGGCCAGGGAGTCGAGCGCCAGGGCGAGAAAGAGGTCGTAGGGGCCGATCGGCTTGGCGCTCTTCAGGCGCAGCAGGCTGAAGAGATTCAGCACCACCAGCGCCGCCAGAACCAGCATCATCGCCGCCAGCGGCAGGTGGAAGCCCAGGCTGAAATGAACCGCCAGGATCGTCACCACCTGGCCGACGACGGCGATCCAGCGCAGGTGGATCAGCTGCAGCATGTTCTGGCGGGCGATGGCGTCGGCCGGGTCCGCCGCGTTGTCCGCGGCCCGCGCCCCCGAAAGCCAGCCCGACATGCCGGCGATCAGGATGCGGGCGGTCGGCGTCATGGGGTCTCTTTAACCCGGTTCCGGCGCGCGTCGAGCAGAACATAGACGGCCGCCCCGCCGGTCAGCAGCGCCAGGCCGAACCAGGTGAGCATGTAGACGAGGTGGCTGTTGGGGAACTTCACCACCGTCAGGCCGCCGATCGGCCAGCCGCCGGGATTGGGCGTGGCGTCGGCGTCGACGAAATAGGGCGCGAGGTTGGAAAGCCCCCTCGCCTGCCCGATCGCCGCGACGTCGCGTGAATACCAGCGGTTCTCGGCCGGCGCGTTGGTGCGCAGGAAGCCGCCGCGCGGCTCGCTCAGG
Source organism: Caulobacter sp. FG7 (assembly GCF_057808875.1). Lineage (NCBI taxonomy): Bacteria > Pseudomonadati > Pseudomonadota > Alphaproteobacteria > Caulobacterales > Caulobacteraceae > Caulobacter > Caulobacter sp. FG7. The sequence continues at coordinate 6,125 of NZ_JBMDIW010000055.1, read as the reverse complement.
CGCAGCAGGCCGACGACGCTCACCGGCCCCTCGACCTGGGCGGCCAGGCGCGCACCGGGCGCGCGGCGCTCGGCCGAGACGAAGCCGCGATTGACCAGGACGTCGAAGCCCTGGTCGGTATGGAGGGGGGTCATGACCCAGAAGCCGGGGCCTTCGGTCGTCACGGCCTGGACCAGGGTCTCGCGGTCGTGGGCGAAGCGCCCGGTCAGGCGCAGGCGGCGATAGCCGTCGCTGGCCTGGGAGATCCCCGCCCAGCGGCCTGGACCAGGCGGCGGGGCGGGCTCTGCGTGGATGCGCTGCTCGACCCGAGCGATCAGGTCGAGCTTCCAGGCCCTGCGCTGGACCTGCCAGCCGCCGAGCGCCAGGAAGATCGCTGTGAAGGCCAGGCAGAGCCCGACCAGGGCGATCGTCCGGGCGGCTCGGCCGCCGGACTTCGTCACGGAACTTCCCGCATGTCGTGCGGCATCGGTGCCATCATGTGGGTGTCGAGGTTGTGCATCACCCACAGCGACCCCGAGAGCGTGATCACCACCACGACCAGGGTGAACACCAGGGCCAGCATGGTCCAGCCGCCTTCCGAACGCGAGTTCATGTGAAGGAAGTAGATCATGTGGACCAGCACCTGGATCACCGCCAGGCCCATGACCGCCAGGGCGGTCATCTGGTTGCTCGGCAGCACGTCGGCCATGACCAGCCAGAACGGGATGGCGGTGAGGATCACCGCCAGCACGAAGCCGATCACGTAGTCCTTCAGCGTGCCGTGGGCGCCGCCTTCGTCGTGCCCATGGTCGTCATGCGCGTGGTGCGCGTCGTGGCTGGCCGCGCTCATTTCAGGACTCCGAGCAGATAGACGAACGAGAAGACGCCGATCCAGATGACGTCGAGGAAGTGCCAGAACATCGACAGGCACATCAGGCGACGCTTCATCTCGACGCCGAGGCCGCGCTTGGCGACCTGGACCATCAGGGTGACCAGCCAGATGCAGCCGAAGGTCACGTGCAGGCCGTGGGTGCCGACGAGCACGAAGAACGACGACAGGAACGCGCTGCGCTGCGGACCGGCGCCCTCATGGATGAGGTGGTTGAACTCGTACAGTTCCAGCGACAGGAACCCAAGACCCAGCAGGCCGGTGACGGCCAGCCAGGCCAGGGTCGGCTTCACCTTCTTGGCTTGCGCCGAGATCATGGCGAAGCCGTAGGTGATCGACGAGAACAGCAGCAGCGCGGTGTTGACCGCCACGATGGGCAGATCGAACAGGTCCGCCCCCGAGGGGCCGGCCGCATAGTTGCGGCCGAGCACGGCGTAACAGGCGAAGAGGACCGCGAAGATCAGGCAGTCGCTCATCAGGTAGATCCAGAACCCCAGCAGGGTCCCGTTCTCCGGATGGTGGTCCTCGGTGAGGTAGAAGCGGTCCTTGTCCGCTTCGGTCAGGGCTTGGGCGTGGGCCATGGGTTACGCGAGGCTCCGCAGGGCTTCGGTGCGGGCGTCCTCGACACGGACGACCTCCTCGGCCGGAATGTAGTAGTCACGCTTGAAGTTGAAGGTGTGGATGATCGCCGAGGCCACGAGAGCCACGAACGAGATCACCGCCAGCCACCAGATCTGCCAGATCATCGCAAAGCCGACGACCACCGAGATCCCGGCCAGGACGACGCCCGCGCCAGTGTTCTTCGGCATGTGGATCGGGATGAACCCGGTCGTCGGGCGCACGTAGCCGCGCTGCTTCATGTCATGCCAGGCGTCGATCTCGTGGATGACCGGCGTGAACGCGAAGTTGTAGGCCGGCGGCGGCGACGAGGTCGACCATTCCAGCGTACGGCCGCCCCAGGGGTCGCCCGTCTTGTCGGCGTACTGCTCGCGCTTCATGAAGCCGACGACCATCTGCATCACGAACGAGATGATGCCGAACAGGATCAGCACGGCGCCGAAGGCCGAGATCACGAACCAGATCTGCAGGCTGTGGTCTTCGAAGTGGCTGACGCGGCGCGTCACGCCCATCAGGCCCAGCACGTAGAGCGGCATGAAGGCGAAGAAGAAGCCGATCTGCCAGAACCAGAACGACAGCTTGCCCCAGAAGGGATCCAGCTTGAAGCCGAAGGCTTTCGGGAACCAGTAGACGATGCCGGCGAACATGCCGAACACCACGCCGCCGATGATCACGTTATGGAAGTGGGCGATCAGGAACAGCGAGTTGTGCAGGACGAAGTCGGCGGGCGGGACGGCCAGCAGGACGCCGGTCATGCCGCCGATGACGAAGGTGACCATGAAGCCGACGGTCCACATCATCGGCACTTCGAAGCGGATGCGGCCGCGGTACATCGTGAACAGCCAGTTGAAGATCTTCGCCCCCGTGGGGATCGAGATGATCATGGTCGTGATCCCGAAGAACGAGTTCACGCTGGCGCCAGAGCCCATGGTGAAGAAGTGGTGCAGCCACACGATGTACGACAGGATCGTGATGACGACCGTGGCGTAGACCATCGAGCTGTAGCCGAACAGACGCTTGCTGCAGAAGGTCGAGACGACTTCCGAGAACACGCCGAAGGCGGGCAGCACCAGGATGTAGACCTCGGGGTGACCCCAGATCCAGATGAGGTTCACGTACATCATCGGGTTGCCGCCGAAGTCGTTCGTGAAGAAGTTGGTGCCGAGGTAGCGGTCAGACGACAGCAGGGCCAGGACGGCGGTCAGGATCGGGAAGCTGGCGACGATCAGGACGTTGCTGCAGAGCGAGGTCCAGGTGAACACCGGCATCTTCATCAGGCTCATGCCCGGGGCGCGCATCTTCACGATCGTGACGATCAGGTTGATGCCCGACAGGGTGGTGCCCACGCCCGCGATCTGCAGTGACCAGATGTAGTAGTCGACCCCTACGTCTGGACTGTACGCCAATCCCGACAGCGGCGGATAGGCCAGCCAGCCGGTGCGGGCGAACTCGCCGACGAACAGCGACAGCATCACCGTGATCGCGCCGCCGACCGTCATCCAGAAGCTGAAGTTGTTCAGGAACGGGAAGGCCACGTCGCGGGCGCCGATCTGCAGCGGCACGACGAGGTTCATCAGGCCGGTGATCAGCGGCATCGCCACGAAGAAGATCATGATCACGCCGTGGGCGGTGAAGACCTGGTCGTAGTGGTGCGGCGGCAGGTAGCCGGCCGCGTCGCCGAAGGCGATGGCCTGCTGGGCGCGCATCATCAGGGCGTCGGCGAAGCCGCGCAGCAGCATGATGATGGCCAGGATGATATACATCACCCCGATCTTCTTGTGGTCGACGCTGGTCAGCCACTCACGCCACAGGTAGCCCCAGACCTTGAAGTAGGTCAGGGCGGCCAGGACGGTGACCCCCCCCAGGGCGACCATGGCGAACGTGCCGATCAGGATCGGTTCGTGAAGGGGAATGGCGTCCCATGTGAGACGGCCGAAGATCGTTTTTACGAGGTCCGGGGACATGAATGATCTCTAGGCTTGATCAGCGCGCTTCGGCGGGCGCGGACTTGGGGGCGCAGAGCGCGGCGATGAACGAGCGGATGCCGCCCTCCCCGCGCCGGGTCCGCTTGTCGTATTCGAGCGTGGTGACGTTGTAGACGCCCTCCATGCCCAGGCCGCCCGACTTGTCGATGGCCATCATGTCGTGCTGGCACATCTTGCCCGGCTCGACGCAGCGGTTTACCGCCTTGTCGAACAGGCCGGCCTCGACCGAGGCGAAGCGCTGGGGCGGAACCTTCTCGCTGGGCTTCTCGAGCACCAGGTAACGCGTCCCGTCGAGGCGATCGTTGCTCTTGCGGACGTCATCGGCCCACTTCTGGAATTCCGCGTTGCTCATGCCGTGGAACTTGAAGCGCATGTGCGAGAAGCCCTCGCCGCTGTAGTTGGCCGAGAAGCCGTCGTAGACGCCCGGCTTGTTGATGACGGCGTGCAGCTTCGTGCGCATGCCCGGCATGGCGTAGATCTGGCCGGCCAGGGCGGGCACGTAGAACGAGTTCATCACCGACGAGGCGGTCAGGTCGAAGTCGATCGGGGTGTCGACCGGCGCGGCCAGTTCGTTGACCGTGGCGATGCCGAGCTCGGGGTAGATGAACATCCACTTCCAGTCGAGGGCCACGACCTGCACCTTCAGCGGCTTGACACCTTCGGCGGTGCGGCCCGGGGCCAGGCGGTCGAGCGGACGATACGGGTCCAGCAGATGGGTGCTGGTCCAGGTCACCGCGCCCAGGATCATGATGATCACCAGCGGGGCGGCCCAGATGACGATCTCGAGCTTGGTCGAGTGGTGCCAGTCGGGATCGTACTTCGCCGTCTTGTTCGACTGCCGGTACTTCCAGGCGAAGAACAGGGTGAGGAAGATCACCGGCACGATGATGATCAGCATCAGCACGGTGGACAGGATGATCAGGTCGCGCTGCTGCGCGGCGATATCACCCGACGGATTCATCACCACCCAGTCGCAGCCGCTCAGCAGGAGCAGCACGGGCAACAGGGCGAGCTTCTTAAAGGAACTCGGTGTCATGAGGGACCTGGACTACGGACGTTGGCGGCGCCGTTAAGCCAGTCCGCCAGTGCGTGACATTGGACCATTTGTCCTAGGGGCAGCCTTAGCACACGAAGCCGTGTTCTCCGAGCGGAGCCGAAGAGGCCTCAAGACGTTTGCCAGAAAGGGTCAGTTGGTCCCATGCTCGGACTCAAGACCGTCGGAAAGGCGGCTTGAAAAGAGTTTGGGACGAAAACAACAGGAACAAGGCGCGTAGCTGCATGAACCAGGATTTTGCAATTCCGACGTCATCGGGCCTAGAGCGCGACGCACGGCGATTGCACGCTGATCACAAGGGCGTGCGCCCCGGCGAGATCGCCATCGGCGTGATCATCGGGCGGACCTCGGAATTCTTCGACTTTTTCGTCTACGCCATCGCTTCGGTGCTGGTGTTCCCGCAGCTCTTCTTCCCCTTCGTCGACCGATTGACGGGGGTGCTCTGCTCGTTCGCCATCTTCTCGCTGGCCTTCGTGGCCCGGCCGATCGGCTCGGCGATCTTCGGGGCCATCGACCGCAACTACGGTCGCGGCGTGAAGCTGACCATCGCCCTCTTCCTGCTCGGCGGCTCGACCGCGGCCATCAGCTTCCTGCCCGGCTACGCCGTGGCCGGCCCGGTGGCCATCTGGGCGCTGGCGGCCTTCCGTATCGGCCAGGGCCTGGCGCTGGCCGGCGCCTGGGACGGCATGGCCTCCCTGCTGGCGCTGAACGCCCCTGAAAAGAAGCGCGGCTGGTACGCCATGATCCCGCAGCTGGGCGCGCCCTTCGGCTTCATGCTGGCCAGCGGCCTGTTCGCCTATTTCGTCGCCAGCCTGGGCTCGGCCGACTTCCTCGACTGGGGCTGGCGCTATCCGTTCTTCGCCGCCTTCGCCATCAACGTGGTGGCCCTGTTCGCCCGCCTGCGCATCGTCGCCACCGAGGAGTTCGGCAAACTGTTCGAGAAGGGCCAGCTGAGCCCCGTTCCGATCACCAGCCTGCTGAAGGCGCAAGGCGGCAACGTGCTGATCGGCGCCTTCGCGCCGCTGGCCACCTTCGCCATGTTCCACCTGGTCACCGTGTTCCCGCTGTCGTGGGTCAGCCTGCATGACGACGGCGGCGAGGCGCTGAACTTCCTGCGCATCGAGCTCGCCGGCGCCCTGGTCGGGGTGGTGGGCATCATGGCCTCGGGCTGGATCGCCGACCGCATCAGCCGCCAGAACCAACTGGCCTTGTCTGCGGTGCTGATCGGCATCTTCAGCCTGGCCGCGCCCTGGCTGCTCGACGCCGGCAGCGTGGGCCAGACCGTCTACGTGGTGGCGGGCTTCGCGATCCTGGGCCTGTCGTTCGGCCAGGCTTCCGGCGCCGTCAGCTCAGGCTTCCTGCGGCACTATCGCTACACGGGCTCGGCCGTGGTCTCCGATCTGTCGTGGCTGGTCGGCGCCGGCTTCGCCCCGCTCGCCGCCCTGGCCCTGGCCAGCTACTGGGGCCTGCCGGCCATCGGCCTCTACCTGGCGTCGGGCGCCGTGGCGACCCTGATCGCCCTCAGCCTCGACCGTCGTCGTCGCATCCGCGCCAAGGCCAAGGCCGGCGCCTGACCAAGACCCTCTCCCCGCGTCGCCTC
>NZ_JBMDIW010000054.1:0-13219 GCF_057808875.1 Caulobacter sp. FG7 | reverse complement strand
ACGATGGCGACCAGCACCTGGACATAGAGGTGGGTGTACCAGGGCCCCTGGCGAGGCGGCGCGGCGCCGGCGGGGGTCGTCTGCGGGATCATCGGGCGGCTCCTGGCTCTCGTTTCCTCGCGCGTCCTTTGAAGGTCGGGCGCTTGGTTCAAGAGTGCGGGATTTCCCCGCCGCCGTGAGTCGATTTCGAAATTCCGAACCAAACCCATGAATGTTCTAGGGAAATTTCATATTCCGCCTCGTCACGACCGTGTTCTCCGTGCCATAACTCACCCACGCAGAACCGCACTCGTGTGGAATATGACACAACCAGATCCAAGCGCCGCCAATACGCGACCCGCGCCCGAGCGCAGCGTCTCGCGCCAGGGGCTGGCCCTGTTCGCCGCCATAGCCGTGCTGATCGGCGCCGTCCTCGTCCTGGCCGTGGGAACGCTGGCGCACGACCGCGCCATGACCACCTTGCGGGCGCGCGCCAACGCCTCGGCCGCCCTGCACGCGGCGGTGCTGCGCAGCGAGCTCGACAAGCAGCGCGCTCTGCCCCTGGTGCTGGCCGACGACGCCGACCTGGAAACCGCTCTCGCCACCCGCGATCCGCGCCGGCTGGAAGCCCTGTCGCGCAAGCTGGAAACGCTGGGGGCCCAGACCCGCGCGGCGGTGATCTATGTGGTGGCCGCCGACGGCTTCACCGCCGCGGCCAGCAACTGGCGCCAGCCGACCAGCTTCCTCGGCTCCAACTACGGCTTCCGTCCCTATTTCGCAGAAGCCCTGCGCAGCGGCTACGCCGAGCAGTTCGCCCTGGGCACGGTCAGCCGCAAGCCCGGCCTCTATCTGGCCCGCCGCGTCGAGGGCCCAGACGGCCCGCTGGGCGTGGTCGTGGTCAAGCTGGAGTTCGACTCCGTCGAGGCCGCCTGGCGCGCCATCGGCGAGCCGGCCTTCGTCGTCGACCGTCAGGGCCTCGTCATGATCACCAGCGAGCCGCAATGGCGCTTCCGCACCCGGACGCCCCTGTCGCCGGCCGCCCGCCAGGCGTTGCGCAACCAGGGCCAGTTCGGCGAGGCGACCTTCGATCCCCTGCCCTTGCGGCCTCGGCGCGGCGACGGCGTGGCCCGCACCGACGTCGCGCCGGCCGACCGCCAGATCGAGACCCGCCTGCCCGACGTCGCCCCCGGCTGGACCCTGCATCTGCTCAGCCCCGCCGCCCCCGCCGATCAGGCCGCCGACGCCGCGCGCTGGATCACCGCCCTGGTCTGGACCCTGCTCAGCGCGGCCCTGCTGTGGCTGTGGGTGCGCCGTCGCCGCGTCCAGCTGGCCGCTCTGCGCGACCGCGAGACCCGCCTGGAGCTGGAACGACGCGTCGAGGCCCGCACCCATGAACTGACCCAGGCCAATCGCGCCCTCTCGCACGAGGTCGACGAGCGCCAGCACGCCGAGACCCGCCTGCGCTCGCTGCAGGCCGACCTGGTGCAGGCCAACAAGCTGGCCTCGTTGGGCCAGATCGCCGCCGGCGTCGCCCACGAGATCAACCAGCCGGTCGCGGCCATCCGCGCCAATGCCGACAATGGTCTGCTGCTGATCGCCCGCGGCCGCGCCGAGGCGGCCGGCGAGAATCTTGCCGCCATCGCCGCCATGACCGAGCGCATCGGCCGCATCACCGACGAGCTTCGCGCCTTCTCGCGCAAGGCCGACGGCCGGGTCGAGCCGACCCTGGTCAGCGAGGTCGTTGACGGCTCGGTGCTGCTGACCGCCAGCCGCTCGCGCCGGCAACAGGCCCGCCTGGTGCGCAAGGGCGAGATGCCGGGCCTGGCCGTGCTGGGCGAACGGGTCCGGCTCGAGCAGGTGCTGGTCAACCTGCTGCAGAACGCCTTCGAGGCGGTCGAGGACCGGGCAGACGGCGCCGTCACCCTGACCGTCAGCGAAACCGACGACGCCGTGCGGATCGCCGTCGCCGACAATGGTCCTGGCCTCGCGCCCGAGGTCGAACGCGCCCTCTTCACGCCGTTCCTGACCACCAAGCCCCGAGGCCTGGGCCTTGGCCTGGTGATCGCCCACGACATCGCCGCCGGCTTCGGCGGCGAACTGACGGCCGCCTCGACGCCGGGCGCCGGCGCGACCTTCACCCTGACCCTGCGCAAGGCCGTTCCATGAGTTCCCCCGCCGGCAAGATCCTGCTCGTCGACGACGACGACGCCCTGCGCGGCGCGGTGGCCCAGGGCCTGGAGCTGCGCGGCTTCGAAGTCCTGGCCTTCGACAACGCCCCCGCGGCGCTGAAGACCCTGACCCGCGACTTCGACGGCGCCGTGGTCACCGACGTGCGCATGCCGGGCATGGACGGCCTGGCGCTGTTCGAACGCGTGCGGGCCATCGACCCCGACATCCCCGTGCTGCTGATCACCGGCCACGGCGACGTGGCCATGGCCGTGGCGGCGCTGCAGGAGGGCGCCTACGACTTCGTATCCAAACCCTTTCCGATGGAGCGCCTGACCGCCGCCCTGGCGCGGGCCGTGGAGAAGCGGAGCCTGGTGCTCGACAACCGCCGGCTGGAGGTCGCCGCCCAGGCCGGCGGCGGCTCGCCGCTGCTGGGCGACACGCCGGTGATGCAGCGGCTGCGCGCCACCATCGCCCAACTGGCCGAGGCCGAGGTCGACGTGCTGGTCCAGGGCGAGACCGGGGCCGGCAAGGGTCTGGTCGCCCACGCCCTGCATCGCGGCGGGGCGCGGCGCAGCCGGCCGATGGTCACGGTCAACTGCGCAGCCCTGCCCGAGGCGGTGTTCGAGACCGAGCTGTTCGGCTCGGCCGGCGGCTCGGCCCGACCCAGCACCGGCCGCATCGAGCGCGCCGATCGCGGCGTGCTGTTCCTCGACGAGATCGAGGGCCTGTCGCCCTCGATGCAGGCCAAGCTTCTGCGGGTGGTCGAGGAGCGCGAGATCTGGCCGGTCGGCGCGGCCGAGCCCCGACACCTGGACCTGCGGATCATCGCCGCCAGCAAGGTCGACCTGGCGCAAGCCGTGCGCGACGGCGCCTTCCGCGCCGACCTCTACTACCGCCTGAACGTGGTCACCCTGGTGGTGCCGCCCCTGCGCGAGCGGCGCGAGGACGTGCCGGCGCTGTTCGGCCACTTCCTGGCCGAGGCCGCCGCGCGGCTGCGACGCCCCGCCCCGCGCCTGACGGCGACGATCCGCGACCACCTGCTGGGTCACGACTGGCCGGGCAACGTGCGGGAACTGGCGCACTACGCCGAGCGCGTGGCGCTTGGCCTGCCGTCGGCGCTCGTCGCCGAGGACGGCGCCGCGCAGGGTCAGGCCGAGAGCCTGGCCGACCGCACGGGCCGCTACGAGGCGATGGTCATCCGCGAGACCCTGGCGGCCTGCGGCGGCGACGCCCGCACGGCGATGGCGCTGCTGCAGACCCCGCGCAAGACCTTCTACGACAAGCTGCGCCGCCACGGCATCGAGATCGACCGCTACCGGCCGGGCAAGGCTTAGCCGGCCAGGAACTCGATGATCGCTCGGGCGAAGGCCGGCGCGGTCACGGCCGTGCGATGGTCGCCGCTCACCAGCAGCGATCGCGCGCCGGGGATCGCCGCGGCAAGACGCTCGGGATGCACGGCCAGCGGATCGTCGTCGCCGGCGACCACAAGCGTCGGGGCCGTGATGCGGTCCAGCGGGATCGGCTGGGCGTGGACGACACTGGCCTGGGCGGCCAGGGCCTTGCGGTCGGCGCCGATGGCGTCGGCGAACAGCCGGAACGGCACCGCGGCCGGGTGCTCGATCATCGAGACGTCCTCGACCAGCAGCGCCTGGACGATCGCGTCGCTGGGCACGTGGCGGGTGTCGACCCCGCCGGTCGCCACCACGCCCTCGCCCACTCCGCCGGTCACGAGGCGGCGCACGCGTGGCTCCCGGCTGGCGCAGATCAGGCTGACGATCGCGCCCATGGAATAGCCGGCCAGGTCGATGGCCGGAACGCCCAGGTGGTCGATCAGCTCGGAGACGTCGCGCGCCATCCGCGCCTCGCCGTAGAAGGCCGGATCGTGAGGCTTGTCCGAGGCGCCATGGCCCCGGGCGTCGATGGCGATCACCCGACGGCCGGCCGCGACGAGGGCGTCGACGATGCCCGGCGCCTTCCAGTTGATGAGGCCGCTGGCCGAAAAGCCGTGGTGCAGCAAGACCGGCGGCGCGGCCGCGTCGTCACCCCATTGATGGCAGGCGATCGAGAGACCGTCGGAGGTGGTGAAGCGGAACATGGCGGCCCCATCGCAATTCAAACGAACGTTTCAATCGATACCAAAGGCCGCCAAGGCCCGCAACGCCGAGCCGGCGCCGGACCCCGAAGGGCCCGGCGCCATCACCTTAGAACGCCAGGCGCAGACCCATGTTGGCCCGCACGCTGTAGGCGTCGCCGAGGCTGTTCAGGCCGCTGGCGGCCGAGGCCTCGCCGAAGAGACTGAGGCCCTGGCGCCAGCGATAGCTACCGCCAACGGCGAGTTCGCCCCACAGGCGACCGTCGCCGCGCGCCAGCTGCGCGCCCGAGACCATGACGCTGGGGCCGCCCAGCCATTCGTAGGCGACGCCCACCTGGCCGTAGAGGCGTCCAGCGCCCTTCTGCCCTTCAGTCTCATGCGCCAGGGCCGCGGCCACCCGCGAACGCAGGCTCTCGCCGCGATCGCCCCAGACCTGCGCGCCCGCCCTGTCCTCGAAGGAGTCGAAGCGGATCCGCGAATAGACGGTCTGGAACTGCGGGGTCAGCTGCAGGCCCTCGGCCAGGGCCTTGGGCTTGCCGACCTCGACGCCGAGCGAAACGCCCGAACCGTCCAGCCCCTTGGCCAGGTCGCCCAGCAGGTTGGAGCGCAGGTCGCTGTCGTACCAGCTGTTCTGGGCCTGCAGGTCGACATAGGCGCCGCCCTGTCCGTACCAGGTGGCGGACGCGCCGAGGCCGTAGGCGTTGGTCTCGATCCCGCCGTCGCCGAACACCGAGCGGACCTTGGTGTCGGCCTCGCCGTAGCGCCAGCTGGCGCCCAGCACCAGGGTCCCGCCCCAGGTCTGGTCGGGCAGCGCCCGGTCGTAGCCCATCTGCACCGCCCAGCGGTCGGTCTTCAGGTCGGCGCCGGTGTTCGAGCGTGGCGCGTCCTTGGAACGGCTCTGCTCGCCCTCGATCCGGCCCCAGGCCCCGCCGAGTTCGGTCGCGCCCTGCCCCCACACGCGGTCGCCCGTGCGCTGGCGCAGCGTGCCGACACCGTTGAGGCCGGGCAGGCTGGCGGCATAGGCCTCGTAGACCGATGCGCCAGGCTGGTAGAGCGGGCCTTGCGGCTCCTCCGGCTGGGTCGGGGTCTCCGGCTCGCCGGGATCGACCAGCGACGAGCGCAGGTACCAGTCACCGTCGGCCGGCGAGGCCACGCCGTTCTTGTAGAGGCGGTAGGCGTAGGCCCCGGCGATGATCGCCTGGTCGCCCTGGAAGACGTAGTCGCCGCGCAGCGTGAACTGGCCGTTGGAGGCGCCCGCCACGTCGACGATCTTGATCCCCTCCTGCGTCTGGTCGCCCAGGCCGCCGCGGTTGACGACGCTGATCTGCGCCGCACCCGAGGTCGCACCTGCCACGACCAGGCTATCGGCCTGCGCGCCGTCGCCGCCGAGCACGGCCTGAATCTCGATCAGGCCGCCGTCGGCCGCGAAATCACCGGCCACGTTCAGCACACCGAAGCCCTCGCCGCCCGGCGCGACGACGCCGCCCGACCGCAGGACCAGCCCGCCGACCCGACCGACGCCTTCCAGGCGGCCGCCGCTCATCACGTCGGTCACCCCGCCCAGAACGCTGTCGACACGCAGCACGCCGGCCGTGACCGAAGCGCGGCCGCCAAAGGCCGAGCCGTCGCCGGCGACGACCAGGGTCCCCGTCCCGCTCTTGACGAAACCGCCGGCGCCCGAGATCGCGCCCTTCAGCGAGAGCGTGATCTGGGCCGCCACCTTGAAGCCGCCCGCGCCGGCGAAGGTCGCCGCGCGCGCCGTCTCCATCGTCGCCGTGGTCAGCAAGGTTCCGCCGTCGAACGACAGCCCGCCGCCGGCCGCGCCCAGGTTGGCGTCGGAGGCGACCTGCAGCACGCCGCCATTGATCGCCGTGCCGCCCTCGTAGGTGTTGGCCCCGGTCAGGACCAGCGTTCCAAGGTCTGTCTTGGCCAGGCCCGCCGCCCCGACGATGTCGGACGCGATGGTGGCGGTCATCCCCGCCCCGGCCGCCGTGCCGTCGCCGACGCGGATGGCCGCCTGCGAGCCCAGCAGCGTCAGGTCGCCGCCCTCCAGGCGATAGCCGTTGGCGGCGAACTGCAGGCCCATGGCCGTGACCGGAGCGGCGGTGTCGTCGATGCGCACGGTTCCCGCCGTCCCGCCGAAGATCGCCATCGCCCCGTCGGCATAGGTCGCGTTGATCGCGCCGCCGGCGTCGGTCCAGAGCTCGGCCCCGCCGGTGCGCCAGACGCCCGCGCCGCCGGCGATCGCGCCGTCGAAGCCGGCGCCCGCGCCGTCCCAGTAGTTCAGGGTCAGGCCGCCGGTGTTGACCAGGTTCACCTGGCCGGCGACCGAGGTCTGGACGTAGCTGGGATCGCCGGCCGGCGTGGCGCCGATGCGCAGGCCGTTGTCGGTCAGCGCCCCGGCATAGCTGATCAGGCGGTAGACGCCGGCCCCGAAGGTTCCGCCGGCCGTCTGCGAGACGTTCAGCACGCCGTCCAGGGTGAGGTCGCCCTTGACCACCAGCAGGTCGTTGAGGCCGCCGCCGGCGACGCCGGCCTGGCCCAGTTGGAAGTCCAGGATCGAGCCATTGGCCAGCGTCAGGCCGCCGTTGATCGTCAGCGTCCCGGCCCCGCCGGCGAAACCGCCCGGCGCCAGGGTCGCGCCGTCGGCCACGCTGACCGCGCCGCCGATGACGCCCGATCCACCCAGCAAGCCGCCGTTGACGCGCGTCAGGCCGCTGGCCGCCGACTGGTCGCCGTTGATGTAGAGGCCGCCGGCGTTGAGCGTGGTTGCGCCCGAGTAGCTGTTGGCCCCGGTCAGGACCAGGATCCCCAGGTCGGTCTTGACCACCTCGCTGGTCCCGCCGATGGCCGAGGCGATGGTGACGGTCATGCCCGCGCCCGCTGCCGTGCCGTCGCCGACCCGGATGCTGGCCTGTGAGCCGGTCAGGGTCAGGGCGTCGCCCTCGATGCGATAGCCGTCGGTCATGAACTGCAGACCCGAGGCGGTCACCGCCCCCTGCCCGCCGTCGATGCTCACCACGCCCGCCGCGCCGGCGAACACCGCGAAAGCGCCGCTCGCATAGCCCGCGTTGATCGCGCCCGCGTCGCCGGTCCAGCTCAGGCCGCCCGCCGCCCGCCAGGTCCCGTCGCCGCCGTTGACCAGGCCGTCGAAGCCCGGACCGGCCGCGCCGTCCCAGTAGTTCAGCGTCAGGCCGGCGGTGTTCACCAGGTTCACCTGGCCGGCGAAGCCCGTGTGGATATAGGCGTCCGCGCCGGCTGGCATGGCGCCCAGCGCCAGGCCGCTGTCGGTCAGGACGCCGCCGTAGCTGATCAGGCGATAGACGCCCGCGTCGAACGCGCCGCCGGTCGGAACCGAGACGTTCAGCGTCCCATCCAGCGCCAGGTCGCCGCCGACCACGATCAGGTCGTTCAGCGCCCCCCCGGCCACGCCGGCCGCGCCGAGCTCGAAGTTCAGCACCGACCCCTGCGCCAGGGCCAGGTCGCCGTTGATGGTCAGCGTGCCGGGGCTGTTGCCCGGACCGATCGCGCCGCCCGCGGCCACCGCCACGTCACCACCGATCACGCCCGAGCCGCCCAGGGCCGCGCCGCTGGCGATCAAGGTCAGGCCCGTGGCGGCCGACTGGTCGCCATTGACCACCAGCAGGCCCGCGTTCACCCGCGTCTCGCCCAGATAGCTGTTGGCCCCGGTCAGGACCGTGGCGCCCAAGCCTTGCTGCACGAAGTCGCCCGAGCCGGAGATCATCCCGGCCAGGGTCAGTCGGTCCGAGCGGTCGATCGCCAGCATGCCATCGTTGACGATGGCGCCGGTCACCGAGCCAGAGGTCCCGCCGTTTCCCAACTGCAGCGCGCCCGACCGGATCGTCGTGCCGCCGCCATGGGTGTTGGCCGCCGTCAGGATGGTCGTGCCCGAGCCGACGATCTCGACCGCGCCCGAGCCGGAGATCTGCCCGGCGAAGGTCGCGACGTCGGATCGGTCGAAGGCCAGCAGGCCGTCATTGACCACCGCGCCCTGGATCGAGCCCGTCGTCCCGCCATTGCCGACCTGCAAGGCGCCGCCGGAGATGATCGTGCCGCCGGCATGGGTCGCGTCGCCGGCGATGACCAGCCGGCCCGCGCCGTCCTTGGTCAGCGCGCCGACGCCGCCGACGTCGCCGTTGAGCGTCAGGGTCGCGCCCGAGGCGGTTTCGATGTGCGCGTCGGCATCCAGCGTGACGGTGCGTCCGCTGGCGAAGCTGGCGGTCGTGCGCAGCGCGCCGCCGTCCAGCCGCAGGCCGCCCGCTGCGTCGCCCAGATTGGCGTCGGCCGACACCTGCAGGACGCCGCCCGCGACCGTCGTGCCGCCGGCGTAGCTGTTGGCGCCGCCAAGGATCAGCGTGCCGAGGTCGGCCTTCACCACCCTACCGGCGCCGGTCAGGGCCGAGGCGATCGTCGCGGTCATGCCGGCGCCCGCCGCCGTGCCGTCACCGACGCGGATCTCGGCCTGAGCGCCTTCCAGCGCCAGGGCGTCGCCTTCGATGCGGTAGCCGCTGGTCAGGAACTGCAAGCCTGCCGCGCTGATCGCGCCCTGGCTGGCGTCGATGCTGACCGTGCCGGCGTTGCCGCCGAACACCGCATAGGCCGCCTGGTCATAGAAGGCGTTGAGATCGCCCGACGCCTCGGTCCAGCTGTTGGAGCCGCCGTTGAAGCGCCAGACGCCGCTGCCGCCGCTGATGGTCCCGTCGAAGGCCGTCCCCGTGTCGCCATCCCAGAAGTTCAGGATCAGGCCGCCGGTGTTGACCAGGTTCACCTGGCCGGCGAAGCCGGTCAGGACGTAGGTCTTGGAACCGCCGGGCATGGCGCCGATGGTCAGGCCGTCGTCGGTCAGGGCGCCGGCATAGTCGAACAGGCGATAGACGCCGGTTCCGAACGCGCCGCCCCCGGCCGTCGAGACGTTCAGCACGCCGTCCAGCTTCAGGTCGCCGCCCACGGTCACCAGGTCGTTCAGCGCGCCGCCGGCCAGGCCGGCCTGGCCCAGCTGGAAATCGAGGATCGAACCCGACGACAGCGAAAGGTCGCCGGCGATCGCCAGGGTCCCGGCCGCCCCCGCCGCGCCGCCGGCCGCCAGGATCGCGCCGTCGGCCAGGGTCACCGAGCCGCCGATGACGCCCGAGCCGCCCAGGGTCGCACCGCCGGCCACCGAGGTCAGGCCGGTGACAGCGGAATGGTCGCCATTGACCAGCAGGGTCCCGGCCATGACGTCGGTCGCGCCCGCATAGCTGTTGGCTCCGGTCAGCACGGTGACGCCCGGCCCGGCCTGGACGACGCCGCCCGAGCCGGAGATCCGGCCCTCCAGAGTCAGAAGGCCCGCGCGGTTGGCCACCAGCTGGCCGTCGTTGACGATGTCGCCCGAGAGGCCGCCCGTCAGGCCGCCGGCGCCGATCTGCAAGGACCCGTTCGTGATCCGGGTCCCGCCGGCGTGGGCGGCGTCGCCGGCGAGCACCAGGGTCCCGGCGCCGCTCTTGACCAGCGCGCCCGCGCCGCCGATCGCGCCGTCCAGGGTCGCGGTAGTAGCGGCCATGGCGAGAACCGAGGCGTCCTTCAACAGCGAGACGTCGTGGCCCAGCGTCAGGTCGGCGGTCGTGGTCAGGCTGCCGCCGTCGAAGACCAGCCCGCCCGAGGCCGCGCCCAGCGAAGCGCCGGAGTTGATCCGCATCTCGCCGCCGCGCAGCGTCGTGCCGCCGGTGTAGTTGCTGGCGCCCGACAGCACGAGCACGCCCAGGTCGCTCTTGACCAGCCGCGCCGCGCCCGTCAGCCCGGCCTCGATGGTCGCGGTCAGGCCTGCGCCGGCCGCCGTACCGTCGCCGACACGGACGAAGGCCTCCGAGCCCGTCAGGGTCAGCGTGTCGCCGCCGAGGACGTAGCCGTCGCTGACGAACTGCATGCCGGCGGTCTCGACCGCCCCCAGGCTGGCGTCGACAGTCACCCGGCCGCCGGTCGCGCCGAACACCGCGAAGGCGCCGTCCTCATAGGTCCCGTTGGGCACGTTGCCCTCGTCGACCCAGTTGTCGTTGCCGGTCGAGCGCTGCCAGAGGCCCACGCCCCCGTCGACCCAGCCGTTGTTGCGCGCGCCCGTCGCGCCGTCCCAGAAGCGGAACGACAGCCCGGCGCTGTTGACCAGGTTCACCTGCCCGGCCAGCGAGGTCTGGACGAAGAACTCCGGCGTCGGGATGGTCCCGATGTCGAGGCCGTTGTCGGCCAGCGCCCCGGTGTAGCTGATGATCCGGTAGAGGCCGGGATCGAAGCCGCCGCCCGGCGCGACGGCGACGTTCAGCGTGCCGTCGAGGGTCAGGTTGCCGGTGACCGCCAGGAGGTCGTTGAACGTCCCGCCCGGCAGGTTGGCCTGGCCCAGCTCGTAGCTCAGGAACGAGCCGTTCTGGAGCAGCAGGCCGGCGTTGATGGTCAGCGTGCCCGCGCCGTCGCCTGGGGCCAGCGTGCCGCCGGCCTGTACGATCACCTGGCCGCCGATCACGCCGTCGCCGGCCAGGGTCGCGCCCGAGCGGACGGCGGTCAGGGCCGCGCCCAGCCCGGTGCGTCCGGCGTTCACCACCAGCATTCCGGCCTCGACGAAGGTCGAGCCGCGATAGCTGTTGGTCCCGGTCAGCACCGTGCGGCCCGAGCCGTACTTGTAGAAGGCGCCCATGCCCGAGATGTCGCCCGACAGCACCTGCTCGCCGTCGTGCGACGACCACAGGGCGCCGCTGTTGACGATGTCGCCGGAGAAGTCGCTGACCAGCGCGCCGCTGCCCAGTTGCAGGACGCCGGCGCTGATCGTCGTCAGGCCGGTATAGCCGAGGTCACCGGTCAGGATCGTGCGGCCGGCGCCCTGCTTCAGGAACGCGCCCGTCCCCGAGATTTCGCCGGCCAAGGTCAGGTCGCCGCTGTGGTTGGTCGCCAGGACGCCGTCGTTGACGATGGCGCCCGAAAGGCTGCCCACGACGCCGCCGGCGCCCAGTTGCAGCGTGCCAGCATCAACTCGGATCGCACCGGAGAAGGTGTTGACGCCCGTCAGGATCGTGCGGCCGCCGCCCAGCTTCTGGAAGCCGCCAGCGCCCGAGATAATCCCCGCCAGCGTCAGGTCGCCGGTGTGGTTGGCGGCCAGCACGCCGTTGTTGGCCACGTCGCCGACCAGGCCCACGGCCGCGCCGCCGTCGCCCAGTTGCAGGATCCCCGCGTCGATCGTCGTGCCGCCGGCATAGGTCAGCGCGCCCGTCAGGATCGTCCGCCCCGCGCCGAACTTGCCGAACACGCCCGTACCGGAGATGTCGCCGCTCAGCAGCAGGTCGCCGGTGTGGTCCGTGGCCAGAGCGGCGTCGTTGACGATGTCGCCGGAGAAGCCGCCCGCCGCGCCGCCGGCCCCGATCTGCAACACGCCGTCGCTGATCGTGGTCAGGCCGGCATAGTTGCTGGTCCCGGTCAGGATCGCGCGGCCCGAGCCGTCCTTCGCCAGGTCGCCGGCGCCGGAGATGTCGCCCGACAGCGTGATGTCGCCGGCGTTCGACACCCGCATCAGGCCGTTGTTGACGACGTCGGCGCCCAGGTCGCCCGCCGTCGCGCCGCCGCCGATCCGCAGCACGCCCGTCTGGTTGGTGATAACGCCGGTGAAGGCGCCGTTGTCGCCGGTCAGGACCAGCGTGCCCAGGCCTTCCTTGGTCAGGCCGCCGCTCCCGGTGATGTCGCCGTCCAGGGTGATGGTGTCGGTGGCCGTGGCGACGATCAGCCGGCCCGCGCCGGCGACGACGATGTCGCGAGCAATGGCGAACGTGCCCGTCGTGTCGAGCCCGCCGCCGGCGAAGGTCAGCGTTCCTCCCGCGTCACCCAGGGCCGCGTCGGCGGCAATGCTCAGCAGGCCCTCGCGCAGGGTCCAGGGCGTGACGCCGGTGTTGGTCCCGGTCAGGGTCCAGGTCGAGGCGCCGGCCTTTTCGAAGCCGCCGAAGCCCCGGTACTGAACGGCCGCGCCGATCTGCGTGACGTCGAACGATGCGTCGGTCGCCCCAGCCAGGATCAGGCGGTCGGCGGCGCTGTAGGCCTGGACGTTGCCGGTGATCACCGAACTCGACCAGATTTCCAGCGAGTTCACGCCGCCGGTGAAGGTGACCGCGTTGGCGCGGAAGCCCCCCGTCCGCGTGCCGCCGGTGATCGTACCGGCGTTGACCAGCGTGACGTCTCGCCCCTCGACGCCGGAACCCGGCATGCCGAGATAGCTCGGCCAGCCCGTTCCGCCCGCACCGCCGGTCAGGGTCCCGCCGGCCAGGTTGGTGACAGCGCCGCCGTTCAGCAGCAGCACACCGGCGCCGCCGTCGCCGCTGAAGTTCCCGGTGCTCGCCGTGCCGCCCCGGGAGCCCCGGACCTCGCCGGCGTTGACCACCGCGGCCGGCGCGGTCAGCACGATGGCCGCCCCGCCGCCGCCGCCGCCGCCGGCGTTGCTGGCGCCGCCCGCCCCACCGAGGATCGAGCCGCCGGACAGGATGGTCACATTGCTGTTGGTGAACAGGCCCACGCCGCCGCCGCCGCCGCCGCGACCGGTGACGAGGCCCAGCGTAGCGCCGCCGCCGGCGCCGCCCTGGATCAGGCCGCCCGCGCCGACGGTCACGTCCGCCGTCGCGCTGACGCCCACGCCGCCGCCGCCGTGTCCGGAGCCGGAAACATAGTCAGCCTGGCCCAACGTCCCGACCGGGTCGGACCCGAGCCCGCCGGTCCCGCCGGTGATGGTGGTCGTGATGGTCTGGGCCACGCCGATCGCCGCGCCCATGGTCCCGGTCGCGCCATAGGCCGCGCCCATGGCTCCATTGACCCCAGCGCCCTCCGAGCCGCCATGGGCGCCGAAGCCGGTCTGCAGGTTCACGCCGCCGCCGCCGCCGCCCGAGCCCGCGCCGGTGGTCCCGGCCGAGCCGTCCTTGCCGGCCGCGCTGGCCGCGTCGCCGTCGACGCCGCCGGCCC
>NZ_JBMDIW010000053.1:0-14581 GCF_057808875.1 Caulobacter sp. FG7 | reverse complement strand
GCCTTACTCGCCGCTTGATCATCCAGACAGTCGCTCTCTCAAAGAGAGAGGGATCAAACCTACTGCCCAACCGTCGTCTTCATCTCCGGCGGCTTCCTTCGCATGGTCGCCTGTTCGTAGGCGTAGCCCAGGCTCAGCAGGCGGGCTTCGCTCCAGGCCGGGCCGATGAACGACAGCCCCACCGGCAGGTCTTCGACCTGGCCCATCGGCACGGTCAGGTGCGGATAGCCGGCCACGGCGGGCAGGGTGGTGGCCGAGGCGCCGTAGTGGTCGCCGTTGACGGGATCGATGGTCCAGGCCGGCCCGGTGGTCGGGGCGACGATGGCGACCGCGCCGGTCTCCTTCAGGATCCGGTCGATCCCTTCCTGTCCCGCCAGCCGCTTGGCGTCGGCCTTGGCCTTCAGGTAGTCGGGGTCGTCCAGGCCCTTGGTCGCTTGCGCCCTCTCGAAGGTTTCCTGGCCGAACCAGCGCAGTTCCTCCGGCGTGGCGGCGTTGAAGGCGATCAGGTCGGCCAGGGTGCGCGGCTTGACCTTCTTCGGATCGGTCGAGGCCAGGTAGGCGGCGATGTCGGCCTTGAACTCGGTGAACAGCACCAGCCCCTCGGCCTTGCCGACGGGACCTTCGTCGAAGGTCTTCACCTCGACCAGGGTCGCGCCCTGGGCCGCCAGGTCCTTCAGCGCCTGCTCGAACACCGCGTCGGTCTTCGGGGAATCTCCGGTGTAGAACCGCGCCACCGCCAGGGTGACGCCCTTCAGCGCGTCCTTCGACAGGGCGGCGGCGTAGTCGCCCTTGCGAGCGTCGGCCTCCAGCGTCGCGGGATCTGCCGGGTCCGAGCCGGCCATGGCGGTCAGCAGCAGGGCCGCGTCGCGCACGGTGGTGGTCATGGGCCCTGCGGTGTCCTGGCTGTGGCTGATCGGCACGACGTGGGTGCGCGAGACCAGGCCTACCGTGGGTTTTAGGCCCACCAGGCCGTTCATGGCGGCGGGGCAGGTGATCGAGCCGTCGGTCTCGGTGCCGATGGCGGCTGTCGCCAGGCCCGCCGCCACCGCCGCGCCCGAGCCGCTGGACGAGCCGCAGGCGCTGCGGTCCAGGGCGTAGGGATTGCGTGTCAGGCCGCCGACGGCGCTCCAGCCGCTGGTCGAGCGCGACGAGCGGATATTGGCCCATTCCGACAGGTTGGCCTTGCCCAGCACCACCACGCCCGCCGCCCGCAACCGGGCGACCAGCGGCGCATCGCGGCCGGTGACGTTGTCCTTCAGCGCCAGCGAGCCGGCGGTGGTGGCCATCGGGTCGAGGGTTTCGATGTTGTCCTTGATCAGGATAGGCAGGCCGTGCAGTGGGCCGCGCGTCTTGCCGGCCTTACGCTCGGTGTCGAGGGCGCGAGCGATCTTCAGGGCGTCGGGATTGATCGCGATGACGCTGTTCAGGCGGCCGTCGAGCGCCTCGATGCGCTTCAGAGCCGTCTCTGTCGCTACGCTCGCCGAAGGCTCGGCGGCGGCGGGGAGGGCCATCAGGGCGGCGGAGCCGGCGAGCAGGATAAGACGCTTCAAGTTTCTCTCTCCTGCGCCGACCTTTGGCCCGCCCTCGTCCTTCGACAGGCTCAGGATGAGGGCTAAGTCCGGCGTCGCAGTAGAAATCCTCACCCTGAGCCTGTCGAAGGGCGAGGATTTCGCACTGGCGTTATTTTCCGATCACTCGCCTTTCAGCTTGCGGTCGAAGAAGTCGAGGTGCGTCTTCATCACGTGCAGCCCCTTGGACCGGCTGCGGATCACGCTGTGGCGCTCGCCCGGATACAGCATGGTCTCGAAGGCGATGCCCTTCTTCTGCAAGGCCGCCAGCACACGGGTGCTGTTCTCGAAGATCACGTTGTCGTCGGCCATGCCGTGGATCAGCATCAGGCTGCCGGGCTTGAGCTTGTCGATGCGGTTGAGGAAGTCCGAGGCCGCGTAGCCGGCCTTGTTCTCGTCGGGCTTGCCCATGAACTGCTCGGTGTAGTGGGTGTCGTAGAGGCCCCACTCGGTCGGCGGCGCGCCCGAGACGCCGGCCTTGAAGGGCGTGCCCTCGGCGCTCAGCATCATCAGGGTCATGAACCCGCCGTACGACCAGCCCATCACGCCCAGGCGATCGGCGTCGACGTAGGGCAGGGTCTTCAGGAAGGCCGCGCCGACGAACTGGTCCTCGACCTCGACCGTGCCCATGCGGCGGTCCAGCGCCGTCTTGAACGCCGTCGAGCGGTTGGACGAGCCGCGGTTGTCGAGCTTGAACACCACGTAGCCGGCGTTGGCGAAGGCCTCGTCGTTGACGCCCCAGGCCTTGGTCACGCGCTGGGCGTGCGGGCCGCCATAGACCGAGACGATCACCGGATACTTCTTGGCCGCGTCGAAGTTGGCCGGCTTCAGCAGCGAGTAGTGCAGCACCTGGCCGTCGGCGGCCTTCAGCGTGCCGAACTCCGGAACCAGGTGGTCGGCGGCGTAGGGCGCGTAGGGGTGGGCGGCGTCGAGCCTGTTCTCCTCGATCCAGCGCACGCGCTTGCCGGTCGGGTCGTAGAGCGCCGTCTGCGGCGGGGTCTTCGGATCCGAGTACGAGCCGACGAAGGCGCCGTTGGCGGCGACCTTGGTGGTCCACCAGCCGCCGGCCGAGGTCAGGGCCTTGGGCGCGCCGGGCTTGATGTACGAGACCGAATAGAGCCGGCGCTCGATCGGCGTGTCGATCGAGGCGCTGAAGAACACCAGGCCGCGCTTCTCGTCGACCTCGTCGACGGCCTCGATCTTGTCGACCGGCCAGTCGCCCTTGGTCACCTGCGCGAGCAGTTTGCCGTCGGCGGCGTAACGATAGAGGTGCTTGTTGCCCGACTTCTCCGACGACCACAGGAAGCTGCCGTCCTTCAGCGGGCGGAAGTCGTCGTGCAGTTCCACCCAGTGCGGGTCGGTCTCGGTCAGGATGGTCTTGCCCCCAATCTGACCCTGGCCGCCGGCCGGGCTGAAGGCGATCAGGTCGAGGGTCTTCTGGTCGCGGCTCTGGCGCTGGACATAGAGGGTCTTGCCGTCCTTCGACCAGGCCACGCGGGCCAGGTAGATGTCCTTGTCGGCGCCCAGGTCGATCTGCACCACCTTGCCCGAGGCCAGGTCCTTGACGAACAGGTCGACGATGGCGTTCGGGCGGCCGGCGCGGGGATAGCGCTGGTCGATCACGGTCGCGCCCGCCGGGCCGATGTCGGCGCGCGGCACGATGTCGACGCCGCTTTCGTCGACGCGGGTGTAGGCGATCTGGCGCTCGTCCGGCGACCACCAGTAGCCGGTGTTACGGTCCATCTCTTCCTGGGCGATGAACTCGGCCACGCCGAACGACAGGGCGCCCTTGCCCTCGGCGGTCACCGCCGTCTCCTCGCCGCCGGTCAGCGGACGCACATAGAGGTTCTGGTCGCGGACATAGGAGACGAACCTGCCCTTGGGCGAGACCTTGGCGTCGACCTCGTCGCCCGGGGTCTGGGTCAGGCGGGTCACCTTGCCGTCGGCGACGCTGTCGACATAGAGGTCGCCGTCCAGCGGCACGAGCACGAAGCGGCCCTCGCTGTCCCAGCTGTATTCGACGACGCCGCGGGCCAGCACCCGGGCGCGCTCGCGACGGGCGATCTCGGCTTCCGACAGCGCCTTGTCGCCCGACGACAGGGCGTTGGCGTCGATCAGCCGGTAGGGCTCGCCGCCCTTCACGTCCACCGCCCACAGGTCCTGCACGTTGGCCGCCTCGGGCTTGGCCTTCAGGTAGGTCACCCGCTTGCCGTCCGGCGACAGGGCCACGCCCTTGGCGGTCGGGCCGTTGATGTCCGGGTCGGAGAACAGGCGCTCGGGGGTGAGTTTTTCGGCCATCACGGGGGAGGCCAGGGCGAGACAGGCCGAGAGGGCCAGGAGCGAGGGACGGATCATGGCGCGGACGCTAGTGCGCAGCGTGGCCGTTGTCAGCCCCCGTGCGTGCGATCCGAAGCTCCGCTTGAGAATCGTTACAATATAACATAACGGAAATGCGCGACGCGGATCGGCTCAGGAGAGCCATCGCGTTTCCCTGCCATTTCCTTCCCGGACAGCGTGCCCCCTTGCGTAGATTCCTGCTCGCCTTCGCCTCGCTCCTGCCGCTCGCGGCCGTTCCCGCCCATGCCGAGGAGGGCGGCGAGGCCCCCACCGCCATTCAGCCCGTCCTCGTCGAGGGCCCCCAGGACGAGCTTGGCCCGGTCCTGACCGCCTCGCGCTCGGTCCTGGCCGGCGAGGCGCTGGCCCGCGTGCGCGCCACGAGCCTGGGCGAGACCCTGGCCAAGACGCCGGGCGTGCAGAACAGCGCCTTCGGCCCCGCCGCCGGCCGTCCCGAGATCCGCGGCCAGTCGGGCCCGCGCGTGGCGCTGCTGGTCAACGGCATGCCTTCGCGCGACGCCTCGACCCTGTCGGGCGATCACGCCGCGCCCATCGAGCCGTTCCTGGCCGACCGCATCGTCGTCTCCAAGGGCCCGGCTTCGGTTCTGAACGGCGGAGCGGCCATCGGCGGCGCGGTCGACGTCATCGACGGCCGCATCCCGACCCGCGTTCCCGCCCAGCCCTTCTCCGGCCGGGCCGAGATCAGCGGCGGCTACAACACCGGCTCGGCCGCCATGGCCCGGCTGGACGGCGGCCAGGGCGAGTGGGCCTGGCATCTGGACGCCCTCTATCGCGACGCGCCCGACCTGCGCATTCCCGGCGGCTCGAAGGACGCGGCCTGCCGCACCTGGAAGTCTCTGGTGTCCAGCACCTACGTCCAGACCCTGTGCCAGGTGCGCCTGTCCAATCCGACCTGGGTGCGCGACCCGGCCACCGGCCTGTGGGTCGACGGCACCCCGCCCGAGCGCCAGGTCATCACAGACCGCAATCCCGGCGCCGACGGCCGACTGTCGAACAGCGGCCTGACGACCAAGGTCGCCACGCTGGGCGCGAGCCGGATCACCGCCGACGGCTATTTCGGCGCGGCCGTGCAGCGCTATGTCAGCGACTACGGCGTGCCGGGCTTCGCCTACATCACCTCCAGCCACCCCCAGCCTTCGCCGATCGGCCTGCAGGTCCGCTCGACGCGTTTCGACGTCAAGGGCGGCCTGACGCCCGACGCCCTGGGCGTGGCGCGCATCGACTTCGCCCTGGCCCGCACCGAGGGCGACGACCGCGAGGTGATCGATGGCCAGCCCCACACCCGCCTGCGCACAGAGGCCGACGACCTGCGCATCGACGTGACGCACAAGCCGTTCGCGGGTTTCACGGGCCTGGTCGGCGTGCAGGCCAGCCAGCGCGACCTCTTCACCGACGGCGCCAAGGCCTATCTGCCGTCGGTCGCCACGCGCGAGGACGCCGTCTACTGGACCGAGCAGTTCGCCTGGCGCGCCCTGACCGTTAAGGCCGGCGCCCGCGCGGGCCGCACCCGCTACGATGTCGACGAGGCCACCATCCGTCCGGGCCGGGGCCTGGGCTCGCTGGCCAAGGACCGCGATTACTCGACCACCGACCTGTCGGGCTCCGTGCGCTACGACGTGATCGAGGGCCTGTTCGTCGAAGCCCGCTATGACGAGACCGAGCGCGCGCCGTCGCTGATCGAGCTCTACGCCAATGGCGACCACTTCGGCATTCTCACCGAGGAGCAGGGCGACTCCCGCCTCAAGGTCGAGCGGGCCAAGACCACCGAGCTGGGCGCGGGCTTCCAGCGCGGCCGCTACCGCCTGACGGCGGCGGCCTATCGCACCGACTACGACAACTATCTCTATCTGGGGAACACCGGCGTCTCGCGGACCCTGCCGGTGCGCGAATGGCGCCAGGGCGACACCCGGATCGAAGGCCTGGAGATCGAGGGCTCAATCGCCTTCCGTGGCACGGCCGTCGGCGACATCGTGTTCGGCGGCTTCGTCGACCGGGTGCGCAGCAAGCCCCGCTACACCCTGCCGGACGGCTACAGCCCCTTCACCTCGTCCAAGACCACGGCCGACTGGGACAAGGAATACTTCCGCCGCAACCTCGACGGCGACTACCTGCCGCGCATGCCGGTTTCACGGTTCGGCGGCGACGTGGCCTGGTCGCACGGCGTCTGGAGCGCCAGCCTGGGCGCGGTTCGCTACGAGAAGCAGGATCGCATCGCCAAGAACGAGGCGCCTACGGCGGCCTACACCCTGGTCGACGCCCATGCCGCCTACGCCTTCGAGGCGCGCGGCGCCAAGTGGGAGGCCTTTGTCGACGCCACCAACCTGCTCGACGAGGAGGCCCGGGCCCACAACTCGTTCCTGCGCTACCGCGCCCCGATGGCGGGCCGTGCGGCGCGCGTGGGGCTGAGGGCTAGGTTCTAGCGCTTGCCGCCCCGCAACTTCCATCAGGGCTGTTTGTAGGCTGGAATGGAGGCGGCGTTCGGACGTCTAGGCCGAGTCGGTCTTTAGCCGCCCTGAGTGGTCCTCGCCCTTCGACAAGCTCAGGGTGAGGACCATTTACAGGCCCGATCGCTGGAAAAACCTCATCCTGAGCTTGTCGAAGGACGAGGTTTTCGCCCCGACGCCCAATGTGATCGGACGCCTCACCCCTTCGCAAACCGCCGCCCCAGCCAGTCGATGATCGCCGCGTTCACCGCCTCCGGCTTCTCCTGCTGGGTCCAGTGGCCGCTGCCCTCGACCAGCACCTTCTCCAGGTCGTCGATCTGCTCGCCCATGCGGTCGGCGAGCGAGGGCGGCAGCACCACGTCGTGCTCGGCCATGACCATCAGGCAGGGGACGCCGTCGATGCGGCGGGGCAGGGGCTCGGACCGTTCCCAATTGCGGGTGAAGTTGCGGTACCAGTTGATCGGGCCGGTGAAGCCGCCCTTCTCGAACGCCTCCACATAGACGGCCCGCTCCTCGTCGCTGAGGAACTGCTTGTCGTCGGTCGCCGGATCGTAGTGCTCCAGGGCCAGTTGCAGGGCCAGCGAGCGGCGCTCGGCCGGACGCGACGAGAATCCGACCACGCTGTCGCCGGGCAGGCGCATGAAGAAGCGCATGGTCTTGTCCACGTCCTGGGCGAACAGGGCGTCGGCCGCGCCCGGCGTCTGGAAGTGCACGATGTACATGTCCGGCCCGTAGGCGGCCTTGAACATCTCGATGGGGTCGATCGGCAGGCGCGGCACGAACGGGGTGTTCAGCCCGATGACCCCCGCCACGCGGTCCGGATGCAGCAGCGGCATGGCCCAGACGACGATGCCGCCCCAGTCGTGGCCGCAGAAGATCGCCTTCTCCACGCCCAGGTGATCGAGCAGGCCGACAAGGTCGCCGGTCAGGTGCTCCATGTCGTAGTCGGTGACCGCGGCGGGCTTGTCCGTCAGGCCATAGCCGCGCTGGTCGGGGGCGATCACCCAGTAGCCGGCCTGCGCGAGGGCTGCGACCTGATGTCGCCACGACCAGGCCAGCTCGGGAAAGCCGTGGGAGAAGACGATCGGGACGCCCTGGCGCGGTCCGGCCTCGTAATAGGCCATCCGCAAGCCGTTGATGTCGGCGAACTGCGGCTGCGGCCAGGTCTGCGCGGCGGCCATCGGCGTCTCCCTTGTTATGTTATCAGTGGTCAGATTGCGGGGCGGTGATCGACCGGGCAAGCGATAAAGGGTTCCCGTCGCGGCGGACGGGAGTAGAAGGCGCCCATGACTTCCGCCGCTTCCGCTTCCCCCTCCGCCACGCCCTGGCGGCTCGTCCTGCTTTTGGGGGCGCTGACGGCCTTCGCGCCGATGTCGATCGACATGTACCTGTCCAGCTTCCCGGCCATCGGCCAGACGCTGAAGGCGGGACCCGAACAGGTGCAGCTGACCCTGGCGACCTTCTTCGCCGGCATGGCCATCGGCCAGTTTCTGTATGGCCCGGCGTCGGATCGCCTGGGCCGTCGCGCGCCGATCCTGCTGGGCGTGGTCATCTACACCATCGCCTCGGTGACCTGCGCCCTGGCGCCCAATATCGAGGTGCTGCTGGGCGCCCGCTTCGTCCAGGCCCTGGGCGGCTGCGCCGGAGCGGTGGTGGCCCGCGCGGTGGTGCGCGACCGCTTCGACCACGCCGAGACGGCCCGGGTGCTGTCGCTGATGACCCTGATCATGGGCCTGGCGCCCGTGCTGGCGCCCCAGCTTGGCGGCCTGATCTTCGCCGTGGCCGGCTGGCGGGCGGTGTTCGGGGTGATGGCGCTGTTTGGCCTGGCCATCGGCCTGTGGGTGCTCCTGGGCCTCAAGGAGTCGCGCTCGGAAGAGACCGCCGCCCAGGCCAGGGCCGAGAACCCGCTGCGCGCCTTCGGCCTGCTGCTGCGCAAGAAGCGCCTCCTGGGCTACGGCATCGCCGGCGCGCTGAACGGCTCGGTGCTGTTCACCTATATCTCGACCTCGCCCGACCTCGTGATGGGGACCTACGGCCACTCGCC
Source organism: Caulobacter sp. FG7 (assembly GCF_057808875.1). Lineage (NCBI taxonomy): Bacteria > Pseudomonadati > Pseudomonadota > Alphaproteobacteria > Caulobacterales > Caulobacteraceae > Caulobacter > Caulobacter sp. FG7. The sequence continues at coordinate 6,170 of NZ_JBMDIW010000053.1, read as the reverse complement.
GCTGGTCTTCAACATCGTCTTCGCGGCGAACGCGGTGGGCATCATCGGCGCCAGCCAGGTCAACCGTCTGCTGCTTCGCCGGTTCAAGCCCGACGAGGTGCTGACCCGCGCCAGCCTGATCTCCACCGCCCTGGCGCTGGTCCTGACCTTCTTCGCCTGGACCGGCATCGGCGGGGAGTGGACCGTGCTGCCGCTGCTGTTCCTGGCGCTGTCGACCTACGGCCTGATGTCGGGCAACACCATGGCCGGCGCCCTCAGCGTCGACCCGCGCCGCGCCGGCTCGATCTCGGCCCTGATGGGCGGGGTCTCGTTCGGCGCCGGCGCGGTGGCCGCCTGGGCCGCCGGCCTGCTGCACGACGGCACCCCGCGCCCGGTGGCGGCGGTGATGTTCGCCTGCCTCGTCGGCTCGGGCCTGGCGATCTTCCTGCTGGCCGTGCCGAAGAAGGCGGCGGCTTCGGCCTAGCATCAAATCCCCCGTCATCCCGGCCCCCCGGGTCGCGCAGAGCGCGCCCGAGGACAGGCTCCGCGAAGCGGAGAGCCGGGACCCAGGGGACCGGGCGCCGCGCCTGGATCCTCCACCCGGCGACGGCCGACGCATTGCGCCGGCCCCTGGGTCCCGGGTCTGCGGCCCGCTTCGCGGACCTACGCCCGGGATGACGGCTGAGGGGTTCTAAGGCCCCGTCGGCCGCAGGCCGAACCAGCCGCCGTCGGCGTCGAACAGCACGTCCACGCGGCGCAGCGCATGCCGGCCGGTGTTCACGAAGGCCGTCGGCATCGGCGAATTGACCAGCACCTGGGTGGGGGCGATCGCATCTCCCTGGCCGGTCGTGAAGGCCAGGCTCGTGACCGGCTGGGTGGGCACGGTGATGGTCACGGTCTGGCCCGGCGCCAGCACCGTCGACTGGGTCTTGTCGTTGTTATTGGTCTGGGTCTGCGTCTGCAGGGCGGCGGGGTCGGCCACGCCCAGGTACATGGTCGGGATGCCAGTATCGATCAGCAGGGCGCCGGGCTGGGCGGGCAGGCCGCCGGCGGCGACCTGCATCGGCGCCTGCGGCCAGTCCATGGCGCCGTTGGGGCCCTGCTGGCCCAGCTTCACGAACCGGAAGCCGCCGGTGTTGGCCGGGGTAAGCCCCACATGCACGCCGTCGCGGGTCACCACATAGCCCCGGCGATAGCTCCCCGCCGCGATCGGCCGGCCGTCGATGGCGGCAAGGTTCAGCAGCGGGTTCTTCTGCGGCGTGCCCTGCGTCTGGCCGTTGCCCTCGCGCCCGAAGCCGACGCCCATATAGGCGATGCCCTTGGGCATGTTGATCGTGGCCTTGGGCGCGGCGCAGGTCCCCGGCGAGGTCTTCACGTCGTAGCCGGGGCACTTGTGCTCGATGTCGACCACCAGGATCGGAACCTGGGCCCGGGCCAACTCGGCGCCGCCCGCATCGACGAAGGCGACGCTGGTGGGGACCCAATGGCCCACCCACAGCCGCTTGCTGCTGCTCAGGAACTCCCAGCCGCGCGGATAGGCCTTCGCCTTGTCGGGAGACCAGCCGGGCAGGTCGGCGGCCGAGATCACCACCCCGGTCGAGCCGGTGTCCATCACCACCGGCGGCGGCGCATAAGCCCCCAGCGGTCCGTCCAGCCGCAGCGACACGGTCGGCGGCCCGTCGAACGGCGCCTGTCCGGCCGCCCAGGGCGTGAAGGGGATGAAGCGGCCCTGGTCGTAGGGTCGGAAGTCGGGCCCGGCCTGCGAGCAGGCCTGGGTCGCCAGCGCGGTCGAGGCCAGCAGCAGCGCGGCCGCGCCTTGGGAAATCCTGATCGGTCGCATGAAGCCTGTCCTCCCTGGGTGGAGTTCATGTCACTTCGTGCAACTTAGAATGATCTATCCGCGCCTTTGCAAGCGTGGCTAGGTCTGGTCGGCGACCTTGCCGGCGTTCCAGGCCAGGGCCAGCCAGCCGGCCAGGAAGGCGACGCCGCCGATCGGGGTGATCGCGCCCAGGATGCGCGGTCCGCTGAAGGCCATGGCGTAGAGCGTGCCCGAGAACACCAGCGTGCCGAACAGGAAAAGCCCCGCCGCCAGGCCCGCCGAGCGTCCCGTGGCTCGCGCCACGGCGAAGGCGGCGAACACCGCCAGCGCGTGGGTCATCTCGTAGAGGGCGCCGGTCTTCAGCAGTTCGGCCGGGCGGGCCTCGTGCACGCCGTGGGCTGCGAAGGCCCCGACGGCCACCGAGACGAAGCCGCTGAGGGCGGCCAGGCGCAGATAGGTCTTCGGGATCCAGATCTTCGCCATGGGCCTAGCGATGCTTCTCGTGCTGGGTCACTTCGTCGGGCTTGATGTCGATGACGCTCGGCGCGGCGGCGTTGTATTGCTCGGTCTTGTGCAGGTCCATGACCACGCTGCGGTGACCTTCCCAGATCATGTGCAGGGCGACGTAGAGCACGATGGCCAGGCCCACGAAGCCGATCCAGCGGTGCTTGTGCAGCAGCTTGGCGATGGCGTTGGCGGCCAGGCCCATCAGGGCGATCGACAGCAGCAGGCCGAAGACCATGACGCCCGGGTGCTCGCGGGCGGCGCCGGCCACGGCCAGCACGTTGTCCAGCGACATCGAGACGTCGGCGATCAGCACCTGCAGGAAGGCGCTCTTGAAGCTCTTGGCCGGCTTGGCGCGCGGCTCGGTGGTCGGGTCGCTGTCGAGCACGGCGGCGGCGTCGGCCTCGTCGTGCTGGGCCTGGTCGCGCATCTCGCGCCACATCTTCCAGCACACCCACAAGAGCAGGAACCCGCCGGCCAGCAGCAGGCCCACCACGCCCAGCAGCCAGGTGGTGATCAGAGCGAAACCGATACGCAGCACCACGGCCGCGCCCAGCCCGTAGAGGATGACCTTCTTGCGGTCCTTCACCGGCAGGCCGCCGGCGGCCAGGCCCACGGCCACGGCGTTGTCGCCGGCCAGGACGAGGTCGATCATCAGGACCTGGAGAAAGGCGGCGGCGGGGCCGTCGGGCGTGAAGAGCGTTTCGAGCATGCGGTCTCAATGAGGCAGGCCGCGCGCCCTGGCAAGGGCGCGAAGGCGGGCCGGAAACGAAAGCGGCGCGCCCTGCTGAAGGACGCGCCGCTTAAGGCTGTCGACGAGCGCCGATCCTAGTGGACCGGTTCGGGCTCGCGATGGGTTTCGGTCGCCGCCGGGGCGGGCGCTTCCGGTTCCGGCTCGACGTGGGCCTGCTCGCTGACGTGCTGCACCTGCGGGCTGTCGTCGGCGGGGGCGGGGAAGGGCTCGTGCTCGGCCGCCTGGGCGGCGGCCTGCTCGGCCTTGGTTTCCTGGTGGTGGTTGAACATCGCCGTGGCCGCGGCCCCCGCGATCGCGCCGCCGGCGGCGGCCACCATCGGGTTCACATAGGCCACGTCCTGCGACTTGGGCGTGTCGAACTCCGGCTCGTTGCGGCCGTAGTCGTGCAGGGTGCGGAACTTGCGGCGACGCTCGGCCCGCTCCTTGGCCTTGGCGGCGTTGCGCGAGATGGCGACCAGGATGATCAGGGCCAGCAGGACGAGGCCCGCGCCCAGCAGCGACTTGCCCGGAACCTTGCCGATGCCCGGCACTTCGTACTGCGTGTCCAGGAAGGCCGGCAGCTTGAAGCCGGCGGCGGCTTCCTTGGCCTTGGCCGGCACGGCGGCGACCTGCTTGCTGATCGAGCCCAGCGAGAACGGCTGGGCGGGCTTTGCGCCGTCCAGCGAGGCGCCGAACGAGGTGGAGAGCTGGCCCTTGGCCTCCGGCGTCGGCTTGACCTGCCAGGCGAAGGTGGTCGGCTCGCCCGGCTTGACGGTCGCGGTCTGGCGGCCGTTCGGGGTGATCTCGTAGCCCTGGCCTTCCAGGTCGGCATAGGCGCTGACCTTCTTGGCCGGCTTGCCGATGCCCAGCTTGGCGGCCTGCTGCTTGATCATGTCGCCCAGCGTGGCCGGCAGCGACAGGGTGACCTGGCCTTCCTTGCCGGTCTTCAGGCTCTCGGCGGTGGCCAGCACCGCGCCGCTGGTGGCGGCGGGAGCGACGGCGGCCTGCAGCTTCTCGACCTTGGGCGGCAGCTTGGCGGCGGCGGGCGCGGCCGGGGCCACGACCGGAGTCGGGGCCTTGGCCAGCTGCGCGGGCTTGGCGGGCGGGGCGACCGGCTTCAGGACCGGAGCCTGGGCGACGGCCTTGGGCGCCGGCTTGGCGGCGACCACGGCGGGCTTGGGCGCGGGCTTGGCCACGATCGGAGCCGGCTTCGGCGCCGCCTTGGCCACGACCGGGGCGGCCGGACGCGCGGCGGCGACCGGAGCGGGACGGGCGTGATGCGGCCTGGCGTGCGGACGGGCCGCCGGCTTGGCTTCACGCGGATTGGCGATCGGACGCATGGCGGTGACCAGCGTGCCGTCGGCCCGGCGCCAGGTCTTCAGCCGCGAATCGTCGGTGGTGACGGCGACCGGCTTGGGCTGGGCGATCGGACCGCCCAGCAGGCCGTCGGCCGGCGGAGCCTCGGCCGTGGCCGGCGGCGCGCCCAGCAGTTCGGATTTCTCGACGGGCGGCGGCGGCGCCGGCTCGTTGAGAGCCGACGACGTATCGGCCGGCTGCTTGGCGCCGCACCCCGCCAGCGCCAGCACGACAACGGCGGACGAGGCCAGGGCCGCCGTCCGGAACTTCACCTGCAACATCGGGTCCCCCGATCCCATGCTTCAAATCCTCCGCGAGCAAAGCTCGCGGAGGTACTCGTCCGCGAGGAAAACACGTCGTTGCGACGAAATCAAAACGGTTAATCGGGATTCACGAACCGATTTCCCCCGTGGCGCGAACTCGTGACGTTTCATAGAGCGCGATCGCCGCCGCGGCGGACACGTTCAGGCTCTCGAAGCCGCCGGGCATGGGGATTTTTCCCATCGCGTCGCAGTGCTCGGCCACCAGGCGGCGCACGCCTTCGCCTTCCGAGCCCAGCACCAGCACGGTCGGGCCGCCGTCGAGCACTTCTTCCAGGCTCGCTTCCGCCTCGCCGGCCAGGGCCACGGCCCGCCAGCCCAGTTCCGCCAGCTCCTCCAGAGCCCGCGAAAGATTGACCACGCGCGCGTAGGGCACCTTGTCGACCGCGCCGACGGCGGTCTTGGCCAGCACGCCGGAGAGGGCGGGGGCGTGGCGGTCCTGCAGCACCGCGCCCTTCACCCCGAAGGCGGCGGCCGAGCGGAAGATCGCGCCGACGTTCTGCGGGTCGGTGATCTGGTCGAGCATGACGATCACGCCCTTGGCCGGCGTGCCCAGTTCGGCCAGCGACAGCGGCTCGGGCTCGGCCACCTTCATGGCGATTCCCTGGTGCACCGCGCCCTGCGGCAGAAGCCGGGCGATATCGCCGGGTTCGAACACCTGCAGCGCGGGGTGGCGCTGCAGATTCGGCGCGAGTCGCTTGGCCCGGTCCGGGGTGACCAAAAGGCGCTTGGCGGGGGGTCTGGCGGGGTTGGAAAGCGCCGCTTCGACCGCGTGATTCCCCCAGATCCACTCCTTCTCGTCGCCCGACGGCTTGGAAAAGGTCTTGGTTTTCTGAGGCTTGGAGCGATTTTCACGTTCTGGCGCTTTTGGCCTTCTACGGTCGTTGCGTTCAGAATGAGAGGACACTATAAGACGCGCTCCGATTTGGGGGCCACGAGGTTCCGCGAGCCGGTCCGGCGGTGCTTAAGCACAGTCCGTTCCTGCTCAAAGAGCTTTTGTTCCTCGATCCACAGCGAGCCGTTTGACACGGACGCCAAGATCGAAGATATGGCCGCCTCTTCCGGTAGTTCACATCGCGCCGTGGGGGAATGTCCCGAGCGGCAAAGGGGGCGGACTGTAAATCCGCTGCGAAAGCTTCGAAGGTTCGAGTCCTTCTTCCCCCACCACGCGCGATGAACACCGGAAGGAGGGCTTGAGGCCCCCGAGCCAAGAGACGGGAGCCGATCGCGACCCCGCTGCCAGTTATAGCTAGGCCCAAGTCTAGCTTACGAGGGCGGGTATAGCACAATGGTAGTGCAGCAGCCTTCCAAGCTGAGGATGCGGGTTCGATTCCCGCTACCCGCTCCAGCTCCCCCCAAGACGTTACACGTAATCAATCAGCCGCCGGCGCGAAGGTAGAGACGATGGCCAAGGAAAAGTTCGAACGTAATAAGCCGCACTGCAACATCGGCACCATCG
>NZ_JBMDIW010000052.1:0-17094 GCF_057808875.1 Caulobacter sp. FG7 | reverse complement strand
GAAGGTCACAGGTTCAAATCCTGTCCCCGCACCCAAAATCTTCTACGTAAAGCCCCCAGCCCAAAGCTGGGGGTTTTCGTCGTTCCCGGCCCTGTTTTCCGCGCAGCGCGCCTGCTTCGGGTAGGGCGGTTGATTTCATATTTGACGATATAGTTCATATATGATGCCTTGTCGGCAGGCGCTCCGTCAGAGGGCGCCGCCGGGAGGAGATGCGTCATGACCAAGGATCCCACAGCACGCGCGGGCCTCGCGCCGCTGGTGCTGATCGTCGCGCTGTTCTTCCTGTGGGGCGTGGCCAACAACCTCAACGACGTGCTGATCCCGCACCTGAAGAAGGCCTTCTTCCTCACCGACCTGCAGTCGGGCCTGGTGCAGTCGGCCTTCTATCTCGGCTACTTCTTCCTGGCCCTGCCGGCGGGCCTCCTGATGCGCCGCTACGGCTACAAGGCCGCGGTGATCGTGGGCCTGGTGCTGTTCGGGGCGGGGGCCCTGCTGTTCTGGCCGGCGGCCGAGCTGCGCCGCTACGAGCTGTTCCTGAGCGCGCTCTTCGTCATCGCCTCGGGCCTGGCGTTCCTGGAGACCTCGGCCAATCCGCTGATCACCGTGCTGGGCGACCCGGCCAAGGCCGAGCAGCGTCTGAACCTGGCCCAGGCGTTCAATCCGCTGGGCGCGATCACCGCCGTGGTGGTCGGCCGCCAGTTCATCCTGTCGGGCGTGGAGCCGACGAAAGCCCAGTTCGCGGCCATGACCCCGGAGCAGCTGTCGGCCTTCCAGGCCGCCGAGGCCCAGTCGACCCAGGTTCCGTACCTTGTCATCGCCGCCGTGGTGCTGACCTGGGCGCTGCTGGTGGCCTTCACGCGGTTTCCCGGGGAGGCCAGCCGCCCGAGCGCAGACGCGCCGGAAGACAAGGCCGACAAGCCGATCCTTGGCCTGTTCTCGCGCCCGCGCTTCCTGTTCGGGGTGGCGGCGCAGTTCTTCTATGTCGGCGCCCAGGTGGGCGTGTGGAGCTACATGATCCGCTACGGCCAGGCCCAGGTTCCGGGCATGGGCGAGAAGACGGCAGCGGCCTATCTTTCCTGGTCGCTGGTGGGCTTCATGGCCGGGCGGTTCGCCGGAACGGCCTTGATGGGCCGGGTCGATCCCTCGCGGCTGATGGCGCTGTTCGCCGCCGCCAACGTGGTCCTGACCCTGGTCGCCGTGGCCGTGGGCGGCCACACCGGCCTGCTGGCCCTGGCGGCCACCAGCTTCTTCATGTCGATCATGTTCCCGACCATCTTCGCCAGCTCGCTGAAGGGCCTGGGGCCGCTGACCAAGACCGGCTCGTCGTTCCTGGTGATGAGCATCATCGGCGGAGCGGTGCTGACGGCGGCGATGGGCGCGCTGTCGGACGCCAGCTCGATCCGCACGGCGATCCTCGTGCCCTGCGCCTGCTTCGCCGTGGTCGGGCTGTTCGCGATCACCGCCCGCCGGCGCGAGGTGAGCGCCCACGACGCCGTTCTGGTCGGAGGGCACTGACGATGATGGACGTTCTGGTCTGCGCCGCGCCCGGCGAGCTGGTGCTCGAGCGGAGGCCGACGCCGACGCCTGGCCCGGACGAGGTGCTGCTGCGCGTGCGCAGGGTGGGGGTGTGCGGCACCGACATGCACATCTATCGCGGCACCCAGCCCTATCTGTCCTATCCCCGGGTGATGGGCCACGAACTGTCGGGGGAGGTGGTCATTGCGCCGGCGGGGAGCGACCTGACGCCCGGCGACCACGTCTATGTCATGCCCTACCTGTCGTGCGGGTCGTGCCCGGCCTGCGCCAAGGGCAAGACCAACTGCTGCATGAACATCCGGGTGCTGGGCGTGCACGTGGACGGGGGTCTCGCCGAGTACCTGGCCGTGCCGCAGGGCTTCGTGCGCAAGGTCGAGGGCGTGGGCCTGGACGAGGCGGCCATGGTCGAGTTCCTGGCCATCGGCGCCCACGCCGTGCGCCGGGCGCGGATCGAGCCGGGGCAGAGCGCCCTGGTCGTGGGCGCGGGGCCGATCGGCATCGCCGCCGCGCTGTTCGCCCGGCTGGCCGGGGCGCGGGTGACGGTGCTCGACGGCCGCGAGGACCGGCTGGCCTTCTGCGCCGAGCACCTGGGCGTCGAGCGGACGGTGGCGCTGGGCGAGCGCATGGGCGAGACGCTGTCGGCGCTGACGGACGGCGCGTTCTTCGACGTGGTGTTCGACGCCACCGGCAATCCGGCCGCCATGGAGCAGGGCTTTGCCTATGTCGGCCACGGCGGCAGCTATGTGCTGATCTCGGTCGTGGCGGCGGACATCACCTTCTCCGATCCGGAGTTCCACAAGCGCGAGATGTCGCTGCTGGGCAGCCGCAACGCCACGATCGAGGACTTCGACCACGTGCTGGCGGCGATCCGGGCGGGGCATGTGCCGACGGGGGCGCTGAACAGCCACAAGGCCGACCTGCGTGACTTGGCGCAGGCGCTGCCGGGCTGGATGGAGCCGTCGGCGGGGGTGATCAAGGCCATCGTCGCGTGCTGATCGACGCCCACTGCCATGTGTGGCGGATCGGGCGCAACGACCATGAGTGGCCGACGCCGGACCTGCCGACGATCCATCGCGACTTTGGCCTGGACGACCTGAGCGCGGCGGGCGACCCCGATGGCGTCGTGCTGGTGCAGTCGCAGCCCAGCGAGCGTGACACGGCCTGGCTGCTGGCGCTTGCAGCGGCCGATCCGCTGGCGCTGGGCGTGGTCGGCTGGACGGACCTGGCCGCGCCCGACGCACCGGCGAAGATCATGGCCCTGGCGAGGGACCGGAAACTCAAAGGCCTGCGGCCGATGCTGCAGGACCTGGCGTCCGACTGGATCCTGGATCCGGCCCTGGAGCCGGCCATCGCGGCGATCATCGAGGCGGGGCTGGCCTTCGACGCGCTGGTCAGGCCGCGTCACCTGCCATTCCTGCTGACCTTCGTACGGCGCTGGCCGGACCTGCGGGTGGTGATCGACCATGGCGGCAAGCCGGCGATCGGGGAGGGGAGGCTTGAGCCCTGGCGGGACGACATCGCCGCCTTAGCGGCCGAGCCGGGCGTGCATTGCAAGCTGTCGGGCCTGCTGACTGAGGCCGGCGATACGCCCGCCGCAACGACCGTGGCGCCCTACGCCGCGCACCTGCTGGAGGTCTTCGGTCCTGAGCGCCTGATGTGGGGCAGCGACTGGCCGGTGCTGAACCTGGCGGGCGACTACGCGAACTGGCGGCGGATGTGCGAGGCCTGGGTCCCGCCGGCCGGCCGAGCGGCGCTATTTGGCGAGACGGCGCGACGATTCTATCGCTTATAGAAGCCATGTCCGACGCGCCCGCCAAGAAGCGAGAATATCGCGCTCCCGCCCTGGAAAAGGGTCTCGACGTGCTGGAGCTCTTGGCCGCGCACCGGGGCGGCCTGACCCTGGCGCAGATCTCGGCGGCGCTCGACCGCTCGTCCAGCGAGCTGTTCCGGATGGTCCAGGTGCTGGAGGCGCGGGGCTATGTCGGCCGCGCCGCGGACGAGGACGGCCTGGTGCTGACCAACAAGCTGTTCGCCCTGGGCATGACCCGCGCGCCGGCCAAGGACCTTCTGGAGGCGGCCCTGCCGGAGATGCGGGCCTCGTGCCAGGCCACCGGCCAGTCGTGCCACCTGGCCGTGGCCAGCGGCGACCAGATGGTGGTGGTGGCGCGCATCGAGGCGCCGGGCGACCAGGGCTATTCGGTGCGCGTGGGCTATCGCCGCAAGATCGTCGAGGCGACCTCGGGACTCGTTCTGTTCGCCTTCCAGCCCGAGCGGGTGCGCGAGCGCTGGGGCGCGCAGCTGCGCGAGGGCGCGAGCAAGGCGAACTGGGAAGCCTTCCTGGCCGCCGCCGCTCAGGCCCGCAAGGACCGCCACGTTCAGGCCGCCAGCTACGTGACCTCGGCGGTGATCGACCTGTCGGTGCCGGTGCACGGCGCCGACGGCGTGGTGGCGGCCCTGACCTGTCCGTATGTCGATACGCCCAGCGCGATCTCGATGCCCGACACCATCGCCAACCTGCAACGCCACGCCGCCGCCATCAGCGCCGAGATCGGCCCCACGGCGCGCAACGGGATCTAGGGCAGCCCCGCCAGGTCCCTATCCATGGCCGCGCCGTCGAAGGGCACGACGATGATCTTGCTGCCGTGGCCGTTGTTACCGGTCTGGTCGTCCTTGGGGGTGTCGACGACGGCGAAGGTCATGGCGACGACGTGGCCGTTCTCGATCACCACGCCGGGGCGCTCGAGCTTGTTCCAGTGGTTCTTCGTCCCGTCGGCGTAGCGGATGAAGTCGGCGCCGGGCTTGTAGGCCAGGCCCTGGACGCGCCAGCCGGTGATCCCGTCGCGCGAGACCAGGTGGTAGGCGCGGCGCTCGCGCCACTGGTTGACGACGATGTGGTAGAGGCCGCCGCTGAACCACAGCACCGGATCCTCGAAGGCGCGCATGTCGCGTTGGGGGACGCCGTCGAGGCCGCGATAGACGCTGTCGCCCATCACCGTGTAGGGGCCGAGGATCCCCGTCTTGCTGACGAGGATCTGGCCCGAGCGCGGCACGATCTGGTAGGCGCCGTCGGGGCGCAGCAGGACGCTGAAATTGGCCGGCTTGGCGGGCGTCGCCGTCGGCGTATCGCGGAGGGCTGTGTCGCCCGGCGTCTTGACCAGCTGGAAGCGGCTCTGGTCGAGGCTGATGGTTCCCAGCTGCGTCCAGGGGCCGTCGATCTTGTCGGATACGAAGACGTCGCCGCCGCGCGTCTCGCTGACCACGACGGCGTAGCGGCCGTCGTGCATCTTCAGGGCCGTGACGTTGTGGCCAAGGCCGCCCTGGTTGTCGGGCCAGGTCAGGCCCCGGTCGCGATAGGGACCAAACAGGCTGTCGCTGATCGCGCTGACCCCCAGGGACTGGCCCCAGGCCTTGTGGCCCAGCGCCTGGTCCCAGCGGCTGGCGAACATGCGGTACTTGCCGTCGGGGCCTTTCAGGATCTGGCCGTCCCAGTAGTTCCACCGGGCCATCGAGAGGTCTTCGAGGCCGTTGCGGGGATCGCGCGGGCCGACCTGCGCGGCGCCCCAGGCGGTCGTCGACAGCCTGGCGCGCGGCATGGGCTTGAAGTAGTCGATGAAGGGCTTGGGGCCGAGCGTTGGGACGACTTCTGCGGCAGCCGGGGCGGCCGGGATCTGCGCGGCCGCAACGGCGGGCAGGGCGGCAGGAGCCAGGAACAGCGCCGCGGCCAGGGCGAGCATGCTTGAACGCGACGACATCGGAAAACTCCGCTTGAGCACTTGGCGCATCATGCCCGCTTCAGCACGCCGTCGCGGGCGGCCAGCCGCACGCGCTGGCCTTTCTTGAGGTCGAGGTCCAGCGTCGAGCCGGCCAGGACCACGGTGTGCCTGCCGGCTTCCTTGGCCGTCAGAACCGCTTCGGTCAGCTTGCCGCCGCTCCAGCGCACGTCGACGCCGACCGCGCCGCGGGCGCGCAGGCCGGTCATCTGGCCGGTGGGCCAGGACTTGGGCAGGGCGGGCAGCAGATAGATGCGGTCGTTGCGGCTCTGCAGGACCAGCTCGGTCATGCCGGAGGTCCCGCCGAAATTGCCGTCGATCTGGAACGGCGGGTGGGCGTCGAACATGTTGGGATAGGTGCGTTCCGGACCCAGCAGCAGCTTGAGGATGCTGTGGGCGCGGTCGCCGTCGCCCAGGCGGGCCCAGAGGTTCAGGCGCCAGGCGATGGCCCAGCCGGTCGAGAGGTCGCCACGCGTGACCAGCGAAGTCCTGGCCGCCTTGGCGAGGTCGGGCGTCGTGTCGACCGAGATCTGGTCGGACGGGAACAGGCCGTAGAGGTGCGAGACGTGGCGGTGATGGATGTCGTTGGCGTCGGCGTCCCAGTCTTCCTGCCATTCCTGCAGCTGGCCGTCCTTGCCGATCTTGTAGGGGGCGAGCTTGTCGCGGGCGGCCTTCACCTCGGCGACGAAGGCGGCGTCAGGACCCAGAATGGCCTCGGCCTTCAGGCAGTTGTCGAACAGGTCGCGGATGATCGCCTGGTCCATGGTGGGCCCCGCGACCAGGGACGAGCCGTGGCCGTGGTTGTTCTCGGGCGAGATCGACGGGTTGGTGACCAGCACGCCGAACTTCGGGTCGACCACCAGGGTGTCGAGGAAGAACCGGGCCGAGCCCTTCATCAGCGGATAGACGCGGGCCAGATAGGCCTTGTCGCGGCCGTAGTCGTAGTGGTCCCAGACGTGCTTGCACAGCCAGGCGCCGCCGGTGGGCCAGACGCCGAACTTGGCGCCGTCGATCGGGCCGGTCGCGCGCCAGAGGTCGGTATTGTGGTGGGTGACCCAGCCGCGCGCGCCGTACATGGCCCTGGCCATGCGTTCGCCGGTCTGGGCGATATCGGCGACCAGCGCGATCAGCGGCTCGACCAGTTCGGGCAGGTCGGTCGGCTCGGCCGGCCAGTAGTTCATCTCGGTGTTGATGTTGATCGTATACTTGCCGCCCCAGGGAGCGAAGGTCTTGTCGTTCCAGATGCCTTGCAGGTTGGCCGGCTGGCTGCCCGGACGCGAGCAGGCGATCAGCAGGTAGCGGCCGTACTGGAAATACAGCGCCTCCAGCGACGGATCGTCGGTGGTCGGCGACTGCCTGATGCGCTCGTCGGTGGGCAGGAGGTCGGCGCGGGTGCGGCCGAAGTCGACGCTGAAGCGGCGGAAGAGGGCGCGGTGATCGGCCTGGTGCTCGGCCAGGATCTTCGCCCAGGGCTTTCCGGCCAGCTTGGCCAGCGTGGCCTTGTTCAGCGCGACCGGGTCGCCTGAAACGTCGTCGTAGCGGCGGTAGCTGGTGGCGGCGGCGATCAGCAGCAGCACCTCGTCGGCGCCCTTCACCGACAGCTTGCCGTCGGCGCCCGAGACCCGGCCGCCCTTGGCGCGGACCTCGACCCGCGTCTCGAAGGTCAGGCGGGCGTCGATGCCTTGCGAAGCCTCGTTCTTGCCGGCCAGGACCAGGTGCGCGCCCTCGACCGACGAGACGGGCTTGGATTTGAGCGGCGAGCTGAACGACAGGTCGACATCGATCGCGCCCTTGCGGCTGGCGGTCAGGCGCACGGCGATGACGCCGTCGGGATGGCTGGCGACCACCTCGCGCAGATGGCCGACGCCGCCGGCGGTGAAGCGGGTAGTGGTGATCGCGCCGTCGAGATCGAGGTCGCGGACATAGGCTTCGACGGCGTCGGGCAGGCCCGGGAAGTCGAGCTTCAGGTCGCCGATGGTCTGGTAGGACATCTGGCGCTTGGGCAGGGCCATGAACTTGGCGTCGGCCAGGTCGGTGGCCTTGGCGTATTCGCCGGCGTCTATCAGGCGGCGGATCTCGGGCAGGGCGCCCTTGGCCTCGGGATTGATCGGCTCATAGGGGCCGCCCGCCCACAGGGTGTCCTCGTTCAGCTGCAGGCGCTCGGCCGCGACCCCGCCGAACACCATGGCGCCCAGCTTGCCCGAGCCGACGGGCAGGGCCTCGACCCACTCCTTGGCCGGCTGGCGGTACCACAGGCGAGGCGCGGAGGTCTTGGCCGGGGCGGCGCGCGCGGGCGATGCGGCGACCAGGGAGACGCCGGCGGTCGCGGCCAGGGCGGTTCTGCGGGTCACATTCATCTTGTCGCCGTGCCTCGTTCTGAAAGCGAAAACAATCGTGGTGTCGGGAAGAGCGGCCGGAAGGTCAGGGCTGCTCGGAAAGGGCGAAGATCCGGCGCATGTCGCGCCACTTCTCGTCGGACGCCGAGCCGGGCAGGGGCTTCTGGAAGGCCGACATCAGCCGCTCCCAGGCCCGCACGTCTCGCGAGTCCATGTCGGCGGCGGCCTTGGCCTGCGGCGAGAAGTCGGGTCCCGCCTCGATGAGCATGAACAGCCGGTCCTGGACGCGCCAGATCTCCATCTCGAGGATGCCGGCCGCGCGGATCGACGCGACCACGGGTTCGGGAACCGCGCCGGGGCGGTGCCAGGCCTCGTAGCGGGCGATCAGGTCGGCGTCGTCCTTGAGGTCGAGGGCGAGGCACAGGCGCACGTCAGTTGATCCAGCCGCCGTCGATGATGTGGATCTGGCCCGTGGTGAAGGCCGACTCGTCGCTGGCCAGATAGAGCGCCAGCTGGGCCAGCTCTTCCGGCCTGCCCAGGCGCCCCATCGGCTGGCGGGCGGTGAAGGCCTTGTGGGCGGCCTCGTAGTCGCCGGTGTCGGCCAGGCGCTGGTTCAGCGACGGGGTGTCGACGGTGCCGGGGCAGATGGCGTTGCAACGTATGCCCTGGCCCACGAAGTCGGCGGCCACGGCCTTGGTCAGGCCGATGACGGCGGCCTTGGTGGCCCCGTAGGCGAAGCGGCCCGGCACGCCTTTGATCGAGCTGGCCACCGAGGCCATGTTGACGATCGAGCCGCCGCCGGCCGCCAGCATGGCCGGTAGGAAGGCGCGGATGGCCCGGTACTGGGCCGTGACGTTGAGGTCGTTGGAGAACCCCCAGGCCTCTTCGTCGCAGTCGAGGATCGTGCCCGAATGGACATAGCCGGCGCAGTTGAACAACACGTCGATCGCACCGAGCTCGGCCGCCAGGGCGGTGATGGCGCCGGGGTCGCGCACGTCGAGGCGGCGGCCCTCGCAGCCCTCGACGCCGGCCAGCAGGTCGGCGTTCAGATCGGTGGCGATGACCCGCGCGCCTTCGCGGGCGAAGAGTTCGGCGCTGGCCTTGCCGATGCCCTGGGCGGCGGCCGTGACCAGGGCGGTCTTGCCTGAAAGTCTTCCCATCGGTGTCGCCCCTTAACTTACGCGCCGCAGCGGCAGGCAGGCCGGACCGATCGGGTCGAAGGCCTTGTAGGTGAGTATGAATTCCTGATGGCCGAGCGCTTCGGACACCGTCCGTGCGCCACCGGCGACGGCCAGCACCAGGTCGAAGATCTCGTCGCCCACCTCGTCCAGAGTGCCGCGGCCTTCCATGATCCGGCCGGCGTCGACGTCCATGTCGCCGGAGAGCTTGCGGTAGGTCTCGGGATTGGCGCAGACCTTGATGACCGGCGAGATCGCCGAGCCGACCACCGAGCCGCGGCCGGTGGTGAAGAGCGTCAGGTGCGCCCCGCAGGCGATCAGTTCGACGATCTCGGCGTTGTCGGAGATGTTGGGGAAGCCGAACCGCACCTCGCCGTCGGGCACCACGTCCAGCAGGTAGAGGCCGCCGCTGACCGGCTGGTCGCCGGGCTTGAGGATGCCGACGATCGGGGCCGAGCCGGACTTGGAATAGGCCCCCATCGACTTTTCTTCCTGGGTGGTCAGCCCGCCCTCGGCGTTGCCGGGCGCGAAGCTGCCGTAGCCCATGACGGTGTAGTAGGCCTCGGCCTTGCGGACGCTGGCCTCCAGCGCGATCCCGAGTTCCGGCGTGATCGCGCGATCGGCCATGATCTTCTCGCAGCCGACCAGTTCGCCCGTCTCTTCGAAGACGCAGGCCGCGCCGGCCGCGCCCAGGCGGTCGAAGGCTCGGCCGACCGCGGGATTGGCGGTGATGCCGCTGGTGCCGTCCGAGCCGCCGCAGATGGTGCCGATCACCAGTTCGGAGACGTCCAGGGCGACCCGCGGCGTCTGGTCGGCGGCGGCCTTCAGGCGGGTCACGGCCTCGACGCCCCTGCGGACGGTTTCGGCGGTGCCGCCGCTTTCCTGGATGACCAGCACCTCGACCGGGCGGCCGCTGGCGGCGATCGCGGCGCGCAAGGCCTCGCGGTTGAAGCTCTCGCAGCCCAGCGAGATCAGCAGCACCCCGCCGACATTGGGATGCGCGCCGATCGCCTGCATGACCTTCAGGGCATAGGCGTTGGGATAGCAGCCGGGGAAGCCGATCAGGTGGACGTCGGGATCGTCGCTCCTGGTGACGATGGTGCGGGCCACGTGGTGGGCGCACTCGACGAGATAGGCCACCGCCACGACGTTGCGGATGCCCTTGCGGCCGTCGGTGCGCAGGTAGCCGGTGAGCGCGCTCATGACGGCTCCTCGCCCGTGGCCTTGCGGGTGTGGCTGGCGATGTAGTCGCTCTTCATGTTGTGCATGTGGACGTGGGCGCCGGCTGCGGCGGCAGCGGTCATCGAGCCGATCGGCGCGCCGTACTTCAGCACCTTGTCGCCGACGGAGAGGGCATGGCGGGCGATCTTGTGGCCGACGGCGACGTCCTGCGGCGCGGCCAGCATCGCGCCGTCGATCTCGATCGCCTGGCCGGCCTGGATCGCGGCGGCCAGCACGAGGACGTTGTCGTCCGGATGCAGCAGGATCGGCTTCACGCGGCGGCTCGCGCCGCGGGCGTCGGCGCGCCTGGATGCAGCAGGCCCTCGGCGCGCAGGTCGCTCCAGAGGGCGGCGGGAAGCGGGGTCTCCATCCAGGCGACGGCGTCGGCGACCTGGGCCGGGCTGGCCATGCCGGGGATGACGCTGGCCACTGCCGGGTGGGCGAGGGGGAACTGCAGGGCGGCCGCCGCCAGCGGGACGGCGTGGGCGGAGCAGACCCGGCGCAGGCGCTCGACCCGCGCGACGATCGCGGCTTTGGCCGGCGCGTAATTGTAGTGGATGGGTCCGCCATCGGCGCGTTCGACCAGGGCGCCGGAATTGAACGGGCCGCCGACGACGATCCTCACGCCCCGCCGTTCGCAGCGCGGCATGAAGCCGTCCAGGGCGGTCTGTTCCAGCAGGGTGTAGCGACCGGCCAGCAGGAAGACGTCGAGGTCGGCGTGGTCCAGCGCCTCGTCGCAGACCGCCTGTTCGTTGACGCCCAGGCCGATGGCGTCGACTGCGCCCGCGTCCTTCAGTTCGCGCATGGCGCGGCAGCCGCCATCCAGGAAGGCGCGCATGTGGCCGGGGTGATCTTCGCCGTGGGTGTCGCGGCCCAGGTCGTGGGCCAGCAGGATGTCGACACGGTCGCGGCGCAGCCGTTGGAGGCTGGCCTCGAACGAGCGCATGACGCCGTCGTAGGTGTAGTCGAACACCGGCTCGAACGGGGCGGCGTCGACGAAGCCGTGGCGTTCGCGGGCCGGCGAGGCGATCGGCTCCAGCACGCGGCCGACCTTGGTGGAGATCATTACGTCGCGGCCGGCCAGCGCCTGGCCGTGGCGGGTCTCGCTGAGGCCGAAGCCGTAGTGCGGGGCGGTGTCGAAATAGCGGAGGCCGGCGGCCAGGGCCGCATCGATCACCGTCCGGGCCTTGGTGTCCGAGACGGCGGCATAGAGGTTGCCCACGGCCGCGCCGCCGAAGCCCAGTCGCGGCAGTCGCGCCAGGGCCTGCGATCGCTCTTGGGCGACATCCATTCGCGCTTCCATCCCGTTTATTTATAAAATCGATGTTGCTGGTAAAATTCCACCGGTCGCGCAGCGAGTCAATCGGCCAAGCATCAAGCGCAGCCGTCCGGACAAAGAAAAGGGCCCGCCGTGAAGCGGGCCCAGTCAGGGGAAGCAGGAGTAATCTCTAATCGTCATCCCGGCCGATGGTCCGCGCAGCGGGCCGCAGAGCCGGGATCCAGGGCCGCCGCAGTGTGTTGGCGAGCGACGGAAGCGATGGAAGCCGCCGCCGAGCCCAGTCCCCTGGGTCCCGGCTCTACGCTTCGCTTCGGCCGGGATGACGGGCGATTTGGTGTCTTGGTTCTTGTATCGTCGACCGACCTAGCGGCGCACGCGCAGGGTCACGCCGAAGGTGCGCGGATCGCCCAGCGTGCCGGTGATGGCGCCGGTGTTTCCCGCGCCCAGCGACAGGTAGTAGAGCTTGTCGAAGACGTTGCGGCCCCAGACCTGCAGGTCCCAGCTGCCGTCCTCGGCGCCGACGCCGGCCCGCAGGTTCAGCAGGGTGTAGCCCTTGATCTTCGAGTATTCCGAGTTCGAGGCGCTGGTGTAGTAGGACGACTTGTAGCTGGCGTCGTAGCCGGCATAGGCCGTCAGGCCGTCGCCGCGCCAGGTTCCGGCCGCCCTGCGGTACTCACCGCCGGTCGAGGCGGCCCACAGCGACGCGCCAGGCAGGCGGCGGCCGGTGAGGTTGCAGTAGGTCGCCAGCTGGATCTCGATCGGGCAGGCGGCCTGTTCGTAGCTGGTGTAGCTGGCGTCGTTGTAGGTGGTGGAGCCGTAGAGGGTCAGGCCCTCGATCGGCGCGGCCCGCAGGTCCAGTTCGACGCCGCGGCTGCGCACGCTGCCAGCGTTGGTCAGATAGCTGGCGTTGTTGATCAGGTTGACCGCCGTGGTCTGGTAGCCGTCGTCCTTCGTCCAGAACAGGGCGAGGTTGGCGGTCAGGCGGCGGTCGAACCAGGTGCTCTTCAGCCCGGCCTCATAGGCGTCGATGGTTTCCGGGGCGATGACCGGATCGACGGCGTTGGCGCCGGAGGTGTTGATGTTCGACAGGTTCAGGCCGCCGGCCTTGTAGCCCCGGGCGTAGGTCGCATAGACCAGCGGCCCGCCGTCGAAGGTATAGGCCAGGGTGACGTTGCCGGTCAGGCTGTCGCCAGAGGTCTTGGACGAGAAGCTGTTGGCCGCGCCGAAGCGGGCGCGCAGCGTGCGGGCCGTGGCCTGGTCTGCGGTGCTGAGGCCCGACAGGTCCGCGCCCCAGGCCGTCTGGTCGAACCAGCCGGTCATCTTCTCGTAGGTGTAGCGCAGGCCGCCGGTGATATCGAAGCGGTCGGTGACGTGCCAGGTGCCTTGCGCGAAGGCCGCCGCGCTGGTCGTCTCGGGGCTGGAGTGGCTGACGATCGAGTAGTTGTTCAGCGCCGCCGCCCGCACCGTGGCCGAGGCCGCCGCCGGGGCCAGCAGCCAGTCGGCCGCCGCCGGGCCGTAGTAGTTGACCGCCTCGGCCTCGAGGTCCTGCCAGAAGTAGTAGAGGCCGGCGACGTAATCGAGCTTGCGGTCGCCTTCGGAGCGGATGCGCAGTTCCTGGCTGAACTGCTGCTGGTCGTTGTCCTGGTGGGCGTCGATGATCGCCGAGACGGTCGTGCCGTCGGCGTCGTTGTGCGGCCGCCAGTGCCAGCCGCGCCAGGCGGTGACCGAGGTGATCGTCGCGTCGGCCAGCCTGTAGTCGACGATGGCCGAGACCCCGCCGTGGGTCTCGAAATAGCTGTTCTTGGTGTTGACCGAGACGCGGCGCGCCTCCGGATCGATCGGCGGCGGCGTGAAGCCGATGCGCGCGGCGCGGGCCAGATAGCCGTTCGGATAGGCCGCGCCGCTGTCGGCGTAGTTGGTGAAGAGGCCGGTCAGCACGCTGGCGGCGGTGTTGGAATACTGCTGGCCGTAGTCGCCCGAGAGCTTGATCGAGAGCTTCTCGTTCGGCGTCAGCAGGAACTGAACCCGGCCGCCGAAGTCGTGATAATCCTGGGTTTTCGACCCGTCGTAGACGTTGGTCATGTAGCCGCCGCGCTGGGTGTTGGCCAGCGAGACGCGGTAGGCCAGCTTGTCCTCGACGATCGGGCCCGAGGCGATCAGGTGGGCCTGGAAGTAGTCGTAGTTGCCGCCGGTGACGTCGGCGGCGAACTCCGGCGTGAACTTCGGCTCCTTGGTGGCGATGACGAGGGCGCCGGCCGAGGTGTTCTTGCCGAACAGCGTGCCCTGCGGGCCGCGCAGCACCTGCACGGAATCGAGGTCGGCCAGATCGAACACCGCCTGGCCCGGACGGCCGAGATACACCTGGTCGAGATAGACGCCGACGGCCGATTGCAGGCCGTCGTTGTAGACCGAGACGTTGTTGCCCAGGCCCCGGATGTTGATGCTGGTGTTGCGCGGGTTGGTGACGCTGACCGAGAGGCTGGGCGACAGGGTCTGCAGGTCGCGGACGTTGAAGGCGCGGGCCGCTTCCAGCTGGGCGCCGCCGAAGGCCGAGACGGCCACGGGCACGGTCTGGGCGTCTTCGTCGCGGCGGCGGGCGGTGACGACCACGGCCTCCAGGCCCACGGCGTCGTCCGAGGCGGTGGTCGGCTCGGGGCTCGCGGGCGTCTCGGCGGCGAAGGCGGGCGCGGCGCCGGCCATCAGGGCGACGCACGAGGCGGCCAAGGCCAGGCGGCGCAGCGTCGCGCCGTGGTTGTGGTCGTGGCGAGTATTCGCCTGGTGAATAGAAACGAGTACGCCCGACATCGCGAGGAGCCCCCATAAACGGCAAGAACAACCGCAGAAAAACGACGTTTAGTGGCGCGTCGGCGGGCCCTTCGCCGATGCGTCGTCGTTGCGGTGCGGAGGGAGCTTTAAATCCCAACTACTCCGATCGGCATTGCAGAAATTCTCAACAGGGTGTTTCGAAATTGTCGTAAGAGCGCTCGGAGCCGGAGGCCTTAGGGGGAAGGGAGAACACGAGGGAAAGCGTCATGAAGACCCATCACACGACCCTGCGCGGACGGCTTCTGGCCGGCGCCCTGATCGCCGCGACCAGCCTCGCGGGCGGCCTCGCCAGCGCCGCGGAACCTACGGTTCCAGCCGCGACCCGCGCGGTCGAGAAGCGTCCGAACTTCTTGATCATCGTCGCCGATGACTTGGGCTATTCTGATCTCGGAGCCTTCGGCGGCGAGATCGAGACGCCCAACCTCGACGCCCTGGCCAAGGCCGGCGTGCGGCTGTCGGGTTTCCACACCGCCCCGACCTGCTCGCCGACCCGCTCGATGCTGATGACCGGGGCCGACAACCACCAGGTGGGCCTGGGCTCGATGGCCGAGGTGCTGACGCCGGGCCAGAAGGGCAGACCCGGTTACGAGGGCTATCTCAACGAGCGCTCGGTGACCGTCGCCGAGCTGCTGCGCGACGGCGGCTATCGCACCCTGATGGCCGGCAAGTGGCACCTTGGCCTGGCCGACGACCAGTCGCCGACGGCGCGCGGCTTCGAGCGCTCCTACGCCCTGCTGCAGGGCCTGCAGAACCACTTCGGCGAGGACCAGACCGAGGCCTACAAGGCCGCCGGCGTCGCCTCGACCTTCCGCGAGGACGGCAAGGTCGTGACCTATCCCAAGGGCGTCTACTCGGCCGACTTCTACGGCGACAAGATGGCCCAGTTCATCCGCGAGGGCGCGGGCGACGCCCGCCCGTTCTTCGCCTACCTGACCTTCACCGAACCGCACTGGCCGCTGCAGGCCCCGCCCGAGACCATCGCCAAATACAAGGGCCGCTACGACGCCGGCTACGAGGCCCTGCGCGAGCAGCGGCTGGCCAAGCTCAAGGCGTTGGGCCTGGTCCCCAAGGACGTCAAGCCGCATCCGTTCGTCGACACGCCGGCCTGGAGCTCGCTGACGCCTGAGCAGAAGAAGGACCAGTCGCGCCGCATGGAGATCTATGCGGCCATGGTCGACCGCATGGACCAGAACATCGGCAAGGTGGTCGCCGCCCTGAAGGCCTCGGGCCAGTACGACAACACCGTCATCGTCTTCCTGTCGGACAATGGCGCCGAAGGCAGCCGCATTGACACCATCCGCGGCGTGCCCGATCCGGCCAAGCTGGCGACGCTGCCGGTCGACAACAGCTTCGACAACCTGGGCGCGGGCTCGTCGCACGTGGGCTACGGTCCCGGCTGGGCCCAGGCGGCCACGGCGCCGACCCGCCAGGTCAAGGGCTACACCACCGAGGGCGGCATCCATACGCCGGCCATCGTCGAGGGGCCGGGCGTCAAGGGCGACGGCCGCGTCGTCGACTCTCTGGCCCATGTGGCCGACGTCGAGGCCACGGTGCTGGAACTGGCCGGGGTGAAGCGGCCCGACACCTATCGCGGTCGCGCGGTGGCGCCGTCGATCGGCCGCTCGTGGGTTCCGGCCCTGGCCAGCGCCGACGCCGGCGTGCGTGGACCGCAGGACCTGGTGGCCTGGGAGCTGTTCTTCCGCCGCGCCGTGCGCCAGGGCGACTGGAAGGCGGTCTACCTGCCGTCGGCGCCGGGCGGGGCGGCCTATTCGCGCGAGGCGGTGCTGCCGGCCAACTGGCAGCTCTTCAACCTCAAGAGCGACCCGGCCGAGGCCGTCGACCTGGCGTCCAGCCAGCCTGACAAGCTGAAGGAACTGGTCGAGGCCTGGAACCGCTACGCCGCCCAGAACGGCGTGGTCCTGCCGCCGCCGCCCGCGGCGGGCAGTGCGGCGCCTGCCAAGGCCGGCGCGCGCTGATGCGGCGCGGCCTTCCTGGAGCAGCGGCGGTGGTCGCCCTGGTCGCGGGCCTTGCGGCTGGCGGCTTCACGACCGCCGATCCGGCCGGCGTCGAGGTCGCGGCGATCCGCGCCGCGCCTGCGGGCGCCTGCAAGACCCAGGAAGGCCGCGCCTTCATTCCGGCCGGCGAGGTGTCGCTGGGCGAGGACGGTCCCGGGCGGCCGGGCAGGGCGGTGAAGGTCGGGGCCTTCTGGCTGGATCGCCACGAGGTGACCAACCGCCAGTTCGCCGCCTTCGTCGACGCCACCGGCTACGTCACGCAAGGCGAACGCGACGGGGCCTCGGCGGTGTTCGTGCAGCCCGAGCACCTGTCGGGCATGGACGATGCGGGCCAGTGGTGGAAGCTGGTGCGCAAGGCCAGCTGGCGCCGGCCGCATGGCGGCGGGGCCGACGACCTGGCCCATGCCGACGAACCGGTGGTGCACGTGGCCTATGCGGATGCGGCCGCCTACGCCCGCTGGGCCGGCGGGCGGCTGCCGACGGAGGCCGAGTGGGAGCGGGCCGCGCGGGGCGACCAGTCCGGCCCGCGCGCGCCGCAGGCCTGGGCCTATGACGACGATGGCAAGCCCACGGCCAACACCTGGCAGGGCGAGTTTCCGCTGGCCCAGGCAGGCGAAGACCACTTCACGGGCCTGGCGCCGGTGGGCTGCTTCTCGCCCAACGCCTTCGGCCTGGTCGACATGATCGGCAACGTCTGGGAGTGGACGGCCAGCGCCGCCGGAACTTCGGGCGTTGAGCGCCTGATCAAGGGCGGCTCGTTCCTCTGCGCCTTCAACTACTGCGCCAACTTCCGCCCGGCCGCCTGGCAGGCGCAGGAGGAGGGGATCGGAACCTCGCACGTGGGGTTCCGGGTGGCCTATGAAAATCCCTCTCTCTGAGAGAGAGCGACTGTCTGGATGATCAAGCGGCGAGTAAGGCGCGGGCGTCTCGGGC